>CAWJDN010000180.1:0-7585 GCA_963840985.1 uncultured Acidobacteriaceae bacterium | reverse complement strand
CTCCTCGTAGCGTATTATCGACGAATATCTCAATCCAAGCGAAATTACCACGCCAGGCCTGGTGATAGAGCCCTCCAGCTTCAACGATCTTCACCTTGTGCTTCCTTGCTTTTGTTACGCTCCTGCGACGCTTCCGTGAGAGACCAGATGAGTTTGTGAGAACAATCTCTTTCAACCCCGTCAAATATTTCGATGGAACTGAGGCAACCATCCTTTCCACGATTGGTACTGGATCAAATGACGGCGTATACCCTGAAATATTCGTGATAACTGCCGGGCGTTGCGTAGAGGCCGGGACAGCGTTCTCTATCGTCTCCAAGCGTTCGTCTTTCATCGGTCTATCAGCCACACGGAGATTATTGCAGGACACCCTGCTCGCTGTCCTTTGCAAAAGCGCCAGTTGCACCCCGTACAGCTTCAATGTATCTTCGTAGGTGCGCGGGAAACAAGTGCGAACGCGCTTTAATCAGCGCGTTTTTTCATATGCATCTTGGGAGTTGAGAGATGGTGAATGCAGATACAAAGCACGATACAGCAATCTGCGAGGGGGTCGGCGAGTTGAGCGGCCTGTGCCGGATTGGCGGAATTGCCGCGCTGATTCTCATCGTCTACTCGCTGGCCACCATCGTTCAGATGTTAGTGCTGGGGGGCCAGCCCACAACCGCCGCTGAAGCCTTCAACCTGTTAGAGCACCACAGGGCCGTTGGCCTGTTGCGCCTTGATCTACCAACCGTAGTTGTGATGCCACTCTACTACCTGCTGTTTCTGGGCCTCTACGCGGCATTGCGGCGGATCAATCCGGCAATTGCCTTGCTCTCCACGGCTCTGGCCTTCGTTGGAGTGACGCTGTTGCTGGCAACACCGACGGCGCTGTCGATGGTCAGGTTGAGCGACAAATATACTGCGGCAACCAGCGATGCCATGAGAGCGCAGTTCCAGGCCGCCGGAGAAGCGATCATGGCCGCAGATATCTGGCATGGAACGGGCGCTATTATGGGCGGAGTGCTCCTCCAGTGCGGCGCGGTACTGATTTGTTGCGTAATGTTGCGGGGCGGCGTCTTCAGTAAAGCAACGGCCTGGCTGGGTATCGCGATGCATAGCCTCGATCTGGCTCACATCGTTCTCGGATTGTTCGTGCCAGTGGCAGGCGTTGTGCTGATGGCCATCGCCGGCCCTCTCTATCCGATCTGGTTGTTCCTGGTTGGACGCAAGTTGCTTAAGTTGGCAGCCGGCAGAAACTAGACGCAGTTCCTGCTTACCGGGGATACCCATGCTTTGCCGCTCACCCATTGCGGCGCTCTACGAATCGATGTATCTTCGTAAGTGCGCAGGGAAGAATCGCAAACGCGCTTTCAACTGCGCGGGAGGAAGTTATTATGCTGTCTGATCGATCGGTTCGCCGGGTTGATGCCGTTAGATGGTTTGCCCTGATGGCGCTGGTGGCCATCGCCTGCTCTGCGCAAGCGGCCATTGCGGCCACCAAGGTTATCACGGACGCGGACAAGGGCGGCGTGGTTCACATAAAATTTGACGACCGGCTGGAGCTGCGCCTGAAATCGAATCCCACCACAGGATATATGTGGTACGTAGAGAAGGAATCGACACCGCTGCTGAAGCTGCATCACCAGTCGCAGACCGAGTTCCCAGTGCCACCCGAGCAGCAGCCCGGCTTGGTGGGCCAGCCCGTTTTTCAGGTTTTCACCTTTGAGCCGCGTCACTTAGGCGATGGAGTTTTGAAACTGCACTACGTGCGCAGCTGGGAGGCGCCTACGCCGGATGACGAGAAATTCGAAATTCGCGTGGTGATTGAATAAGACCGCGCAGGATATTACCAGACCGTTCGCGGATAGTGCTTACTGATGGCAACGTCGGCGGAGATGAGCCAAGCGAAGCCGTTGGCCTTGGCATTGGCGACGATGAGACGGTCGAAGGGATCACGGGTCCACTTTTCGTCAAGTGCGGCGTTGGCGATCTCCGAAAAGGGAAATTCGCAGAGGCGGAGGTTAGTTTCGTGGCTGACCTTCTCCAGCAGGTCCCGGGCGGGAAATTTCGTTTTTCCGAGTTCGCGGAGGTATTCTAGTTCGAGAAATGCCATGGCGGAGAGAAGCAACTCTGACCTGTCAAGAAGGCCACGTGCTTTGGAACTCAGGCGATTGACTTTGCCCGCGGCCAACCAAAGAACAACGTGAGTGTCAAGATAGGCAATCAAAGGCCAGCCCAGTCCTTCTCCCACTCCTTTTCCATCTCGGCCAACCACTCAGCCTTGAAGGCGGGATCGTTCATATCGAAATTCGGGTCGACCATAACCTCCATGGGCGTAATCCGGCTGAGGCGGCTGGCGGGCTTGCCTTCGGGGACGATTTTGAGACGGCGGCCTTTGTGCGTGAACCAGACTTCGGCACCATCGAGCGCCTGATTGACCAGCGAGAAGATCTCCCGGCGAAATTGGGTAATAGGGACTTCCATAAGAACAGTGTACCATAATGTACGTTCATGTGCGTACATTATGTACATATTGCCGCCGTAGCAGCCTCTGTGCACTCTGCCTCGGCAACGCTTACAATTCCGCTAGGGAAGAGATGGCCAAGGCGAAGGAAAAAATTTTCGAGGTTGCATGCCCGGATTGCGGGGCGATGCTCAAGATTGATACGGCCACGGGCCTCGTGGTGAGCCATACCCCGGCGCCGCGCAAGCGGATGTTCGAGGACCTGGAGACGGCGGCCCAGGCCATGCGCGAGCACGATGAGCGCAAAGAATCGATCTTCCGCCAGTCAGTGGAGGCAGAGAAGAACAAGGAAGATTTGTTCGAGAAGAAGTTTGCCGAGGCCCTGCGCAAGGCCAAGGACGCCCCCGATGGCAAGCCATTGCGCGACTTTGACCTGGACTGACGGCTGCGCCGAGGCCACTGAACTTGGTTTTCGGCCATTCACCGGCGCGCTGTGCGCGAAGGGCGATTTAGAGCGATACTGGATGCACCGATTCCGAGACTGAGGTCCGGAACGGAAGGAGAGAAGATGGTAGTTGTCCCGCTTTCCAAGCCAGAGAATGATTCTGAGATGACACTGGGCGCCGAGAAATCCGAGCCCATGAACTGGATCGGATTTGCGGCAGGCGGAACCCTTGTCGCAGCCGGTTTGCTGCTGCTGGTGGGCGAGCGCCGCGCCGGAATGGTAGCGGCCGCTTCGGGCACGGCACTGGCCATGATTGATGAGAAGGAAACGCTGCGCACCTGGTGGAATGCGATGCCCGGCTATATCGACCAGGTGCAGGGAGTACTCAACAAGGTGCAGGCTACCATGGAAGATGTTGACGCCAAGCGTGAAGCACTGCATCAGATTCTGACCCGGTAAGCAAGAGGCCGCCTGAAGGGTAGGCCAACGCTCTATCCCTGAAATCTGCCTCACCGCAGGCTTGCTGGCGGCGAATTCACCTCTGACAATTCCTTGAACCACGCATCGGGCAGCTTAAGCCCCGCCGCTCGAATGTTCTCTTCCGCGTGCGCGGAGGAGGATGTTCCGGGAATCGGCAGCATGACGCTGGAGCGCCGGAGCAGCCACGCCAGGGCAACCTGCAGCGGGGTCCAGCCGAGTTCTTTGGCGGCCTTCTGCAAAATCTCGTTTCCCAGCCGATTCTGCCCCAGCGGCGCCCAGGGAATGAACGCAATTCCCTTCTGCTCGCAGTGATTGAGCAAGAAATCCCATTCCCGGTCGGCGAAGCTGTAGCGGTTTTGCACCGAGACGATGGGCACGATCTTGCGCGCCCGCTCCACATGCTCCAGGGTCACATTCGACAGCCCGACGTGGCGAATCTTCCCCTGCTCGCGCAGCCGGGCCAGCGTTTCCATCGAGGCGTCAAAGGACACGGCAGGATCGGGAATGTGCAGTTGGAAGACGTCGATCCGATGAAGGCGCAGTCTCTTCAGGCAGCCCTCCACTGCCGCCTGCAAATGCTCGGGGCTGGCATTATGGATCCATTGCCCGGGGCCGACACGCTCCCATCCGCCCTTGGTGCCGATCACCAGGCCCGCGGGATAGGGCGCCAGCGCCTCGGCTATCAGCTCCTCGGAGATGTTGGGACCATAAGAGTCCGCCGTGTCAATAAAGTTCACGCCCAGCTCGACGACGCGCCGCAGGGTTTGCAGAGCAACATTGCGGTCCGCCGGAGGCCCCCAAACGCCTTTGCCGGTGATGCGCATGGCGCCGTATCCCAGGCGATTGACGGTGCAGTCTCCAAGCTGGACAGTTCCGGCGTTGGCGGCAGAGATGGTTGGATTGGTCTGGTTCATGTTGTGAATCCCCTTTTCTTTTGGCCGGCATGTGCACAGTGCGCGGCGAGTGACGGAAAAACTATTTCTTGCGTTCGACCAGATAGCGCGCAACAGCCTTCAATCCGTCGGCGCGGCTGCCATAAGGCTTGAGTGCGTCAAAAGCCTCCTCAATCAGCCGTGCGGCGTCGCGCTGGCTCTGCTCAATGCCGTAGACGGCCGGCCAGGTAGCTTTTTCCGTGGCCTGATCCTTGCCCGCTGTCTTGCCCAGGTGCGCGGAGTCCACGGTCACATCCAGCACATCATCGACAATCTGAAAAGCCAGGCCGGCCTTGCAGCCGAAGAGGGTCAGGCGGGCCACATCTTCCAGAGCTGCCCCGGCATAGACGCCGCCAGCCACCACGCTGACACGGATGAGCGCGCCGGTCTTGGCGCGATGAATGGCCATCACCAGATCCGGCGTGGGCTTCATGTGTTCGCTTTCCAGGTCCAGCACCTGGCCTCCGATCATGCCGTCAATGGTTCCGACGGCGCTGGAGATAAGGCCGATAATCTGTATGGTTGCGGCGGACGGCGAGTCCAGTTCGGAGAGCACCTCGAAGGCGCGAGTTTGCAGCGCGTCGCCGGCCAGGATGGCGATGGCCTCGCCGAAGGCCTTGTGGCAGGTGGGCTTGCCGCGGCGCAGGTCGTCGTTGTCCAGCGCGGGCAGGTCGTCGTGGATGAGCGAGTAGGTGTGCAGCATCTCCAGAGCCGCGCCCAGCCGGGCGATTCCCTTGGGGCACGCCCCGGCAATGGTGATGGCGGCCTGATAGGCCAGCAGCGGACGCAGCCGCTTGCCCCCGGCAAATACAGAGTGGCGCATGGCGCCGTGAATCGAGGCGGGCACGGTGGTAACGCTGGGCAACAACTCCTCCAGCGCCTGCTCGGTCAGCGCCGCACCTTCTTGCAAGAGCGATTTCACATCGACGGACATGGCCTCATGATAAACGAAAGCGGGGGCATGAGGCGGGGCTGGAGAGCTGAATTCAGGCTGATCATTTAATATCCACTCTAGCATCCAAAGTCACCGTGAGGTCATCATGCAGTTTCTGATTTTAGGCAAAGGAAAAACCGGCAGCCTGGTCGCCGAGGTAGCCTGCGAACGCGGCCATGAGGTGCGCTCTCTGGATATCAACGATAACCAGCACGCCTCTGCCCTCACCGCCGCCAATCTCATAGGCGTGGACGCGGTGATCGACTTCACGGCCCCCGAGGCCGCCGTGGAAAACATGCACGCCGTGCTGGCTTTGGGCGGACGCATCGTGGTCGGCACCACCGGCTGGTACGCGCACCTCGACGAGATGAGGACCCTGGCGCAAAAGAGCGGCGCGCTGCTCTACGGAACCAACTTTTCCATGGGCGTGCAAAAACTTTTTCGGCTGACTGCCGATCTGGCAAAACTGGAAGGCTACAGCTTCTCCATCGTCGAGACCCATCACACCTCCAAGCTCGACGCGCCCTCCGGCACTGCCATCACCCTGCGCGAGATTATTCAGGCGGCGCGTCCGGGCAGCGAAGTCCCCATCACCTCCCACCGCGTGGGAGACGCCAAGGGCGAGCATGTTGTCACCGCAGCCAGCGAAGTTGACACGCTTGAACTTCGTCACGAGATTCACAACCGCCGCGGCCTGGCCTTGGGCGCCGTCCGCGGAGCCGAGTGGATGGCTGGAAAATCCGGCGCATGGGATTTCCGCGAAATCTGCGACCAGTTGTGAATTCAGGCTTATTCTGTTGCAGAATTACAAAAGCAGCGCGTCAACCCAATGAGGTGCGGCTTTCCGTGTGCGCATGTTACTGCGGCGCGGGCAGATTCGTCGCCAGCTCCGAGGGAGGAACGGCAGCCATCACATCGGCCGCGGCGGGCAAGGCAGCGGGCAGCGGGCCTTCCAGCGCCAGCGCCAGCACCTCGTCCATGTTGTCCACAAAATAGAGCTTCATGGAGCTCTTGATGTTGTCGGGCAACTCGGCGATCTCCTTCTCGTTGGCGCGAGGCAGAATCACTTCGAAGATGCCAGCCCTCAGCGCGGCCAGCAGCTTTTCTTTTAATCCGCCTATCGCCAGCACCTTGCCTCGCAGAGTAATTTCGCCGGTCATGGCGATGTCGCGCCGCACGGGAATCTTCGCCAGCGCGCTGGCGAGGGCCGTAGCCATGGTGATGCCCGCCGAGGGGCCGTCCTTAGGAATGGCGCCTTCGGGCACATGCAGGTGCAGGTCCACGTTGCGATAGAATTCGCGGCTGAGGCCGAGAGCCTGCGCGCGCCCGCGAATGTAACTCAGCGCGGCCTGCGCCGACTCCTGCATCACATCGCCGAGTTGGCCGGTGATGGTCATCTTGCCCTTGCCGTCGAGCACCTGCACTTCGGTGGTTAGTATGCTGCCGCCTACCTCGGTCCAGGCCAAGCCGGTAACCAGGCCGACTTCGCTCTTCTCATGCACCTCGGAGTCGCGGAACTTGGCCACGCCCAGAAACATGCGGCCTCGGGAAAGTCTTACGACATTGACCACCAAGACCAGGTCAAACAATACGAAGGCAAAAAAGTGCGCGTACACGGAACGTTGGACGCGAGCGGCAAGATCCACCTGCAGTAGGTTAAGGGAAACTTTCAGTTGCAAAAAGGCTGCGAGACGCGCAGCCTTTTTCTCTTTGGGAAACGAAACGAGCAATTCGAGTGCGTGTCAACTTGTGCAACATGGGGCGGGCAATATGCTGGCGGGCGCAGTGCTGCTAGCGTAGAGTTCGTAAAAGACAAATAGTAGAAGCAGTGGAGAAAGACGTGGAAGAGAATACTTTCGACAAGACCGTGCGATCCGGTTCTTCGGAGACGGAAAAGAAGCCAGCATCCAGCGCGGGCGGCCGAGTGCATTGTCTTCGCTGCCATAGCGAGATCGATAGTTACGTTTTCACCAGGTTAACCTTTCATCCGTATGGCTCGGCCGGCGGCAATGTAGTCCTGGAGTGCGCCAAGTGCGGACACATCGAACTGATGTCGCAAACTAGTCCCTTGTTGCGCGGGTTAACGGCGAAGCCGGTGGCTGTGGGCGACGGCGATTAGATAAACCTCTCCAGGAGGGTTTCAGTAGAATCCCAACAGCAGGAATGAGCGGGCACATTTCTGGGCGGTGGCGGCTGAGGCCCTTAGTCTGGGTTCAGCGAATTGATTTGCACGGGAAGACTCCGGCGTAGAACTTGCAAACCTAAGAGGAATCTCTGGAAAGGAAATGATTTGGCGATTCTGGTAGTCGGCGGAGCGGGATACATTGGAAGCCATGTGGCGCGGACTA
>CAWJDN010000179.1:0-4673 GCA_963840985.1 uncultured Acidobacteriaceae bacterium | reverse complement strand
TGAACCTGGGCTCATGCTGATGATTACGGGGAGCGGTGGCGAGATGTTGAAGATAACCGGATTCGATGTTCCCGCGGGCGTGGACACCGTTACGCTTGCCGAGCCGACGGTTGCAACCAGGCTGGCCGGGACCGTTGCCTGGGCAATGCCCGATTGAAGAGTGGTTGTGTCCAGCTGACGTACTTCCCCAATAAATAATCGTATTCGAGGAGAAGTTTTTACCTATTACAGTCAGTATGAAGGCGGCCATTCCGGCTCTGCCCCCACCCGGACTCAGGGAGGAGATTGTGGGCAAGGGCGGATTGGAGTTAAGCGCGGATTGGGGCGAAACTCCGGCAGCCATGGCGACGGGAAGAGTGGCTGCCGGAGTGGCAGTAACCAGGCTTGTAGGAACCGAGGTCAGGTCCACGGTTTGCATAGCCGGAGTTCGGCCATAGATGGAGGGCGAGGGCGAATCGATGATAAAAGAAATGCCGGAGGAGACACCGCCCTCCGTGGTCACCGTGATGCTGGACCCACCGGCGCTGGCAATCAGGCTGGCGGGGACGGCTGCTGTAAGTTCCGTGTCGCTTATATAGATAGTCGTCAGCTGGGTTGCGTTCCACTTCGCGGCCGAGCTGGGCGTAAAGTTCATTCCGTTGATGGTCATCGTAAAGGATGCGCCGCCAGAGGTGGCCGAAGCGGGAGTCAGGCTGGTAAGCATGGGGGCCGCAGCCCACGCTGCCGGCGTCCATATTAAGACCAAAGCTGCAGGAAAGACTACGGTCATCCATCGCAGGAAAGAATGCATATATTGCATTAGGAACTCCTATGGGCGGCGGTAGAATGGCAGCCTTGATTAAGAAATCGTCAACGATCAGGGGTTCAAAAGATTACTTTTGTCTAATCTCTTAGTTGTTCCAAATATGGGGTTCTAAAGGCGGAAAGGTGAAGCGAAGCATCTCATTCCGGCTTAGAGTTTTCTAATCTCTTGAAGGATGTGCGGACAGACTTTCGGGAGGTGCCTGCGGAGTTTTACCCCACGATTTGCCTCTCTTGCGAGGGCCGTTTCCTCTCATTCCCTCCCATCCGCAGTCCGCAACGCTATAATCAGCCTGTTGTGCATACCTTTCCTTCATCTCGTTTCGTCAGGGCCTGGGGGCTAACGTGGGTTGGCCTTTTGCTGGCCTTTTCCTTTACGGTTTGCGCTCAAGCGCAGACGGACGCTGAGAGCCGCCCCGCCTCCGGAGGCCGCATCCTGCTGGTGCTGCCCTTTGACAACCGCACCGGGCAGCCCAGCCTGGAATGGATACGCGAAGCCGCGGCAGAGATTCTTAGCAGCCGCCTGGCGTCGGCGGGTTTCAATCCCATGAGCCGCGCGGATCGCATCTACGCGCTGGATCACCTGGGGCTGCCGCATAGCTTTCACCCTTCGCGGGCCAGTTCGATCAGGCTGGCCGAAACGCTGGACGCAGATTCGATCATTGTAGGCAGCTACGTGATGGACGGCGCCGATATCGTGGCTGAGGCGCAACTGGTGAACGTGCCCCGGCTGCACATGAGCCCGCCGGTCACCGCTCGCGGCGAGATGCGCGAGATGATCACAGTCTTCGACACGCTGGCGTGGAAGTTGGCGAGGCAGATCGATCCGAGCTTCAAAGTTACCCAGGATACGTTCGTGGCCGCCGGCTCCGGCCTGCGCCTGGATGCTTTTGAGCAGTACATTCGCGGCATCACCGAGCCCGACCAACAGGAGCGTCTGCGGCATCTGAACCAATCCGTTCTTCTCAGCCCGCAGTTCTCGCCAGCCTGGATGGCGCTGGGTCGCGAGGAGTACGCCGGGCAGAAGTACGAGCAAGCGGCGGAGGCATTTGCCAAGGCGGGAGGCAACGACGCCGACGCGCATGAGGCCAGCTTCTTCCGCGGCCTCTCGCTGCTGTTTTCGGGCGACTACGCTCATGCCGAGGAGGCTTTTGCCAGTGTGGCCCGCGTATTGCCGCTGGCCGAAGTGTTGAACAATCAAGGAGTAGCGCTGGCCCGCCAAGGCAAGGACGGCACTCCGCTCTTTCGCCAGGCTGTGGATGCCGACCCCAATGGAGCGGACTACCACTTCAGCCTTGCCGTCAGCTTGAAACGCCATGGCGGCTATGATGCTGAAGCCTTGACCGAGCTGGCCCAATGTCTGCGGTTACGACCCACCGACATCGAGGCCCAGGCGGTCCAGAAGGCCTGGACAAGTCCTCGGCCTGCCGCGACCGGAGCAGTGAAGACGCCTGCGACCGGTTCGGATGAGGCGGAGGAAGAAGCCGAGGCCAAGGCCGATCCGCTGGAGCGCATTCAACGCACCTTTGACGAAGTCGCCTTCCGCCAGGCCGCCCTCATGCTGGATCAGATCAACAGCGCGCGGCGAAGCGCTCTTCCGCCGCGGGAGCGCGTGCAAGATCTTACCGGCCAGGCTCATGAGTACCTGGACCACGGTTTGCTGCTGGAGGCCGAGCGGCTCTATCTCGCCGCCCTGGCCATCGACCCCAAGGCAGTTGCAGCCCACGCCGGGCTGGCCGAGATTCGCGAGCGCACCGGCGACACCAAGGCCGCGCGCAAGGAAGCAGTTACATCGCTGGAACTGCTGCCGTCGGTGGATGCGTACCTGGTGCTGGTGCGGCTGGACCTGGCGGTCAACCACCTGGAGGAAGCGAAACAAAATGTTGAAGCGGCCTTGAGAATCGATCCTCAGAGCAAGCCGGCGCTGGAACTAAGGCGGCAGATAGCGGTCAAGGGAGGACTGAAGAAGTAGGGCCTTTCAACCATGCACTGGAGGAGCAAGCCATGATACAGCGAATGCGCGGGTTGGCGGTAGTGATGGGTTTGATTGCGGCCTTGGGACTGAGTGCGAATGTCTGTGGCCAGCAACCATTGGTTGACAAATTTGTTCTCGCCGACACCATCCAGCCGGTCACGCAAGGAGAGCTGGAGAGGGCCATAGCCCGCGCCAACTCCGACGGCGCTCAGGCTTTGTTAATCGAGCTGGACACCCCCGGTGGACTACTCGACTCGACCCGCACCATGGCTGGGGCGATTCTCAGCTCTAAGGTTCCGATCATTGTCTACGTGGCACCGGCGGGAGCGCGCGCCGGGTCGGCGGGATTTTTCCTGCTGGAATCGGCCGACATCGCCGCCATGGCTCCTGGCACCAACGCCGGAGCGGCCCATCCGGTAATAGAGTTCGGTCCCCAACCCGACGCCACCATGAACCAGAAGATTGAAAACGACGCTGAAGCCTTTCTGCGCTCCTACGTGACAAAACGCAACAGGAACGCCGAAGCCGCCGAGGCCGCTGTCCACACCTCTCACTCCTACACCGCTCAGGAAGCGCTGGACCAGCACCTGATTGACCTGACCGCCCCCAACGAGTGGGAACTGCTCAAGGCCCTCGATGGCCGCGAGATTACGCGCATGGACGGCAGCAAACTCACGCTTCATCTGGCCAATGCGCGCATCGAAGACTTCAAGCCCAATCTGCGCGAAGAGTTGCTGAGCTGGCTGGTCAATCCCAACATCGCTCTGCTGTTTCTGGTGGGCGGCGCGCTGCTGATCTATCTCGAATTCAACAGCCCCGGCACCATCGTCCCCGGCGCGCTGGGCACACTGATGGTGCTGCTGGCGATTTTTGCGCTCGACTTGCTGCCGATTCGATTTACCTCAGTGTTGTTATTGGTGGCGGCACTGGTGTTGCTGCTGCTGGAGGCCAAGTTTGGCGGCCATGGCGCGCTGGCTATCGCCGGAATCGTCTGCCTCACCTTCGGGACGCTGACGCTGGTGGCAGCGCCGGTGCCGGAGATGGCCATCAGCCCCTGGGTAGCGATTGCGGTCAGCGCCGCCTTCGGAGCCATTACCGTCTTCCTGGTTCGACTAGCGGTACGCGCCCGCCGCATAAAATCGCGGCTGGGCCCGTCTTCTCTGGTAGGCAGCAGCGCCCGGGCCATGGAGCCGCTGACACCTGAAGGTCATGTGCAGGTGGAGGGTGAAATCTGGCGCGCCGTTTCCACCAAACCCGTGCCAGCCGGCGCTTCGCTGCGCGTGGTAAGCCTGGAACAGTACCTGCTGCACGTGGAGCCAGCCGAGCCGCAAAGACCATCGCAGCCCCATGCTTAAGGAGTACAATCCGTCGTGAGGAGATTCCAATGCCTGATTTAGTAACTTCGCTTCTGATCATCCTGGCCATCGGCGTACTTTATGCGCTCAACTGCATCAAGATTCTGCGCGAGTATGAGCGCGGAGTAATCTTCACCCTGGGCCGCGTCTCGCCAGCGCCCTACGGGCCGGGCATCATCTTTGTATTCCGGCCAATTCAGCAGATGGTGCGCATCTCGCTGCGCCAGGACGTGCTCGAAGTTCCGCCCCAGGACGTGATTACCCGCGACAACGTCACCATCAAGGTGAACGCGGTAGTCACGCTCTACGTGGTCAGCCCCAACGACGCCGCCATCAAGGTGGCCAACTACGTCTACCAGACCTCGCAACTGGCGCAGACCACTCTGCGCACGGTGCTGGGCGAAGTGGAACTGGATGAGTTGCTCAGCCATCGCGACAAGCTCAACCTGAAGATTCAGACCATCATGGATCAGCGCACCGAACCGTTTGGTGTCAAGGTAGTCTCGGTGGAAGTGAAGCAGGTGGACCTGCCAGCAATCTCG
>CAWJDN010000178.1:0-7724 GCA_963840985.1 uncultured Acidobacteriaceae bacterium | reverse complement strand
CCATGATGGTGACAAGCCTTACGAATGCCAGTACCTGGGATGCTCGTATTCGTGCGCGGATTTGCAGAAGCTGAAAAGGCATGAGGGTATGCACAATGGGGTAAAGCCCTACAAATGCTCGTACCAAGGATGCTCTTTTGCATGCTCTCGCTCCAATGTCCTGAAAAGCCACGAGCTAATCCACACTGGAGAAAAGCCTTACACTTGCAAGTACGAAGGATGTGAGTATGCGTGTCGTAAAGGTGGAGATTTAAGGAGGCACCAGCTAACACACACTGGTGAGAAGTCTTTCAAATGCAACTATGAAAAATGCGTGTATGCGTGCACTCGCTGGAACACTTGAAAAAGCGTGCGTTAACCCACACTGGTGGAGAAGCCTTACAGATGCGGCTACGAAGGATGTCTATATGCGTGCCGTAACATGGAGCAGTTGAAGAGGCATGATCTGATCCCGCGCTGGTGAGAAGCCTCACAAATGCAGGTACGAAGGATGTCTGTATGCGTGCCGTCTTTTGGCAGTCTTGAAGAATCACGAGCGAGTCCACATTGGAGAGAAGCCTTACAAATGCAGGTATGAAGGATGTTCGTATTCCAGGCAGCCAGGGATAGGGAAACCCGAGAGAGGCACGAGCTAATCCACACTGGTGAGAAGCCTTTCGAATGCGGCTACGAAGGATAAGCCGGATTGCCCGTCCGGCAAGGACTCCGGCCAGGACCATGATACTGTCGGCGCCGTCGCCCTCGACTCCCACGGCAACCTCGCCGCCGCCACCTCCACCGGCGGTACGCTTAACAAAACTCCCGGCCGCGTCGGCGACTCCTCACTGATAGGTTGCGGCTGCTACGCCGACAATCTCTCCGCCGCCGTCTCCCTCACCGGCTGGGGCGAACCCATCATGAAGCTGGTCCTCGGCAAGTGGGCTACCGACCGCGTCGCCTCGGGCACGGCCCCCGAACTCGCCGCCCGCGAAGCCATCTCGTATCTATATAACCGTCTCGGCGGCCACGGCGGCATCATCTTGTTAGGCCCCGACGGCCGCTTCGGACTCGCCCACAACACCCCCGCCATGGCCTGGGGCCTCGCCACAAAAAATGGCCTCCAAACTGGGTTGAACATCTAAAGGAGACCAATGGGTATCCGACTCGAAGTGCGCACCGAAGAAGGTAAATGGGTAACTTCACCCGAAGATTTTCACTCAAAAGACAAAAAAAATATACGGTCCGTCATCAGAAATTTCTGTAAGAGACACGGAATTCCATACTCGAACGAATTCGTATCAATTTGGGCAATGCCATCAGACCAGAGCCAGCTCAAGAAGCGTGAAGATGGGCGAACAGCATGGATTTCGCGGAATGCTGATGAATACGGAAAAGAAATCATCCTATTAGGCGAGCATGTCGTGGATAGTCTCGCCTACGTTGCGTGTGGCGATTTTCAGAACATCATTCTATGTGCCGTAGAACGTGAAAAGGCAGGAATAGATGTTCAGACCTACCTCAAAGAAAAACTTTTCATATTCACGGAGAAGATGTCGCGAAATGATCGGATTGCAACACTCGAATCCGCATCTGCAATCGCGCGATGTCTAAGTATGCTTGGTGATGCGGAAGCAAGGCTTCTACGACCGTTGAAAAACGATGACAAAAAGGATGACCCACAGGTCATATTGTAATAATCTCCCTATGCTCGTCCTCGCCTCCGCCTCGCCTCGCCGCCGCAAACTCCTCGCCCAGGCCGGCTTCACCTTCACCGTCCATCCCGCCCACATCCTAGAGGACCCGCTCCCCAACGAAGACCCCATCGCCTGCGTCACCCGCCTGGCCCGCGAAAAAGCCCAGACTGTCTACAACGATTTGGCTTTGAAAGGGCACGACTTCAGTCGTGCCGAAAACGATCTAAAAAGAGCCGGGGCTTTAGCCCCTGAGGGAATCTCTTCGGAAGCCCTCGTCGTTTTAGCCGCCGACACCATCGTCGCCCTCGACAACCAAATCCTCGGCAAGCCCTCTGACCCCGCCGATGCCGCCCGTATGCTCCGCCTTCTCTCCGGCCGAACCCATCACGTCATCACCAGCGTAGCCCTCATCTCCGCCACCTCCACTCAGGTCGCCGCCGAAACCACCTCCGTCACCTTTCGCGCGCTCACTGACGAAGAAATCGCCGACTACATCGCCACCGGCGAACCCATGGACAAGGCCGGAGCCTACGCCATCCAGGGCCGCGCCGCCCGTTGGATTCCCCGCATCGAAGGCGACTACTTCAACGTCGTCGGACTCCCCATCGCCCTCGTCTCCGCCCTCCTCGAATCCGTCCGTTAACTTGCTGGCGAGCAAGCGCCGTCTGCCTGGACGGCCAGTCCCCCTCGACCCCACACCTGCATTCGTTGTAGAATCCTTGCAATCAATTTCACCGACTTTCACCAGGCTTCTAATTTTCTGCCTGCAAAGGAACCTCACATGCGGATTTCTGTTTTCATGCGCTGCCTGCCCCTTCTTCTCGCCTTCACTTCGCCGGCTCTTCTGCTCGCCCAGTTCCAGCAGCCCACGGCCGAAGAACTCAAGATGACCGCCGACCCCAAGGCCCCCGGTGCCGCCGCCGTCTATCTCAATATTGAGGAAGTTACCAACGATCCGCTCCACATTCAGACCTATTACGCTCGTATCAAGGTACTTACCGAGAAGGGTAAGGAGTTGGCCACCGTCGAACTCCCCCTTTACCTGCGCAACACCTCCAAGATCGCCGACATCAAGGGCCGCACCATCCACGCCGACGGCACCGTCATTCCTCTTGTTGGCAAGCCTGAGGATTTGCTGGTCGTCAAGGGTAAAACCAATCAAGGCGAGCAGGTGCAGGTCAACCGCAAGGTCTTCACCCTTCCCAGCGTCGAGGTCGGCAGCATCCTCGAATACTCCTATCAGATTCAGTATGATGACAATGTTTCCTCGGAGCCGCGCTGGGAGATTCAGCGCCCATACTTCGTCCACAAAGCCCATTACCTCTTCGTTCCCGCCAAGCAATTCCTGCCCGGCATCGAGAATCATACCTGGAATTATCTGGTAGATGCGCATAACCGCACGCTCGATACTCTGATCTGGTGGCCCAAGCTTCCCCAGGGCGTGACCGTGAAATCCGATATTGCTGGTCATTTCAGCGTTGATGTCACCGACGTTCCCACTACTCCCGACGAGGAGTGGATGCCGCCCATCGAGAGCATTCGTTATAAAGTCTTCTTCTATTACAAAGCCGCCAGCAGCGCCAGCGAGTTTTGGGTCAACGACGCCAAGCTCTGGTCCAAGGACGTGGATCACTTCGCCGAACCCTCCAAATCCATCAAGGAGGCGGTCGCTGGCCTGATTGCTCCCACTGACAGCGATCTCGACAAGGCTAAAAAGCTCTACAAAGCCGTTCAGGCCCTTGATAATACCGACTACTCCCGCAAGAAAACTGAATCCGAGATGAAGCAGCTTAAATTAAAGACCGCCAGGCACGCTGAAGATACATGGGAGCAGAAGAGCGGCGACAGTGAGGACATCGCCATGCTCTATCTCGCCATGCTGCGCGCCGCCGGCCTCACCGCTTACGCCTCCAAGGTCGTTGATCGTGAGCAGGGCGTCTTCGACCCCACATACCTCTCTTTGTCCCAGCTCGACGACACTCTCGTCGTTCTCTCTACCGGCGGAAAGGAGATTGCGCTCGACCCCGGCGAAAAGATGTGCCCCTTCCAGATTGTCAACTGGAGGCACTCCAGTGCCGGCGGCCTTACGCAGTCCGATAACGGCGTCAAGGCCGTTACAACAGGCGCGCAACAGCATCCCAACAATAAGACCATCCGCATAGGCGACGTTACCCTTGACGCACAGGGCGCTCTCACAGGAAGTTTCCGTATCTTCATGACCGGCCAGGCTGCCCTCTACTGGCGGCAAAAAGCCATCAACAACGATGAAACTGAAGTCAAAAAGCAGTTTGACAAATCACTCGAGTCTCGCGTCCCCGAAGGCGTCGAGGCCCATGTCGACCACTTCACCGGACTCGACGATCCCAATGCCAATCTCATCGCCTTCGTCACTGCAAAAGGCTCTCTCGGCGCCGCCACCTCCAAGCGCCTCATCCTCCCCGCCTTTTTCTTTGAAACTCGCGCCACGCAGCCCTTTGTCGCTCAGGAAAAGCGCACACAGCCCGTCGATATGCACTATGGCGAAGTCGTTACCGACCAAGTCGTCTATCACCTGCCCAATGGCTTCACAGTCGAGGGCGCGCCCCAGGATAACAAGATTGACTGGACCGGTCACGCCAATATGATCGTCAAATCCGCCTCTGCCCCCGGCCAGATCACCATCGCCCGCCAACTCGTTCGCGCCTTCACCTTTGCCAAGCCCGAGGAGTACCAGGATCTACGCGGCTTCTTCCAAAAAGTCGCCGCCTCCGACCAGGCGCAAATCGTCCTCTCCAAATCCGCTCCCGTGTCGTCTGCGCCAACAACGCCTCCCGCGTCAGCTCCAGCGCCGGTTCCCTTGCAGCCTGCTCCGAAAGGCAACTGATAATGAAAATTTCTCTCTCTTCCAGTCCTGCCCGTTTCTTCGCTGCCGCTCTGCTTATTTTTGTATGCAATCCCAGCCATGCCGGATTGTTCGGTAAGGATAAGATGGACCCGCCGCAGTGGGGCCTCGACGCCGCCAAAACTCCCACCCCCGCCTATGTCAAGGATGCCGCTTCCGTCGTCCTCAACGACGAATATCTTGAAACCGTTGATGCCCAGGGACGCGCTGTCGAAAGTAGGCACAAAGCCTTTCGTATCCTCAAGCTACAAGGCCGCAAAGAGGCTTTTTGCGGCGTCGTTTACGATGCGGACATGAAGATCAGCCATTTCCGCGAGTGGACCATCGCTGCCGACCAGAAGCAGTTCCAGGCTCAGGACACCGACTTCGTCGATGTAGGCGACCCCAGTGCTCCCATCATGCTCTCCGCATCCAAAGTCCGCGCTGTGATTCCTCCCGCCGCCGACGTCGGCGCTACCATTATCTGCGACTCCGAGGAGTTGCTCGAACCCTATCGCCAGGAGAAGGACTGGAATTTCCAGGATGATGTTCCCGTAGTCTTCCAGGCCCTCGAAGTGGACCTGCCCGCAGGCCGTGCTCATTCCGAAGCATGGCACAAATTCACGCCCGTCAAGCCCGTCGAGATTACTCCCAACCATTGGCGCTGGGAGATCAAGAATATGCCCGCCCTCGACCTGCGCGAGGTTAAGTCTCATCCGGATTGGGATGCTCTCGCCGCGCGCATGTCCGTTCAATGGGACGATGCCGCCGTTGATGGTAACGACAATCAATGGCGCGCCATTGGACAGTGGCAGGAACATTTGGAGGAGCATCGCCACGACCCATCCCCCGAGATCACCGCCCAAACCCAAACCCTCATCGCCGGAGCGCCCGACTTCTATGCCAAACTCAGCCGCATCACCGAGTACATCCAGAAAAACATCCGCTACTTCATCGTTGCGCGCGGCATCGGTGGCTGGCAACCGCATTACGCCGCCGATATTTATCGCAACCGATATGGGGACTGCAAGGATAAAGCCACTTTATTGATCTCCATGCTCCAGGTCGCAGGTATCCACGCCCACTCTCTTTCAGTGGACACCCGCCGTGGCTTCGTCGATCCAGATGCTCCTTCCCGATATAGCGATCACATGATTACCGCCATCGAGATTCCGGCAGATGTGCAGGACCCGCGACTCAAGGCCGTTGCTAAGACGAAAGACGGCAAGCGCTATCTCATCTTTGACCCCACCGACGAACGCACTCCCGTCGGAAATCTGCGTTCCGGCCTCCAGGGAAGCTTCGGTTATCTTGCCGCCGGTCCCGCCAGCCAGATCATTGCCCTCCCCGTCCTTGATCCCGACGCTAACGGTACCAAGCAGAATGGCGCATTCTCGCTTGCGGCGGACGGAACACTGACTGGCTCCATTGATACCTCCCACATCGGCCCCGAGGGAGCATTTCTGCGCCGTATCCTCAAAAAGACCGACGAGAAGGAGCGACGCGAGGGGTTTGAAAAAATCATCGCCGAATCTCTCCCCGGCGTTACCCTCGATGCTTTTTCGTTCATCGAGCCATCTGCTCTCGACAAGCCCATCGAGTTCCACTACAAAGTCACCGCCCGCCAATACTCCCACCAGGCCGGCCCGCTACTGCTGGTCCGCCCTCGCGTCGTCGGCTCCTTCGCTATGCCCTTCGACGACAAGCCCCGCATCTATCCCATCGATCTCGACGCCACTGGCCGCTGGCGCGACAGCTTCGACATCACCCTCCCGCCCGGCTATGTCGTCGATGAAACGCCCGACCCCGTCTCGCTCGACCTCGACTTCGCCAGCTACCGCTCCTCGGTCACGGCAAATGGAAACCTCCTCCACTACGAGCGCGAATACGTCGTCCGCCAGGTCGAGATTCCCCCCGCCAAATACGCCGACTTCCGCCACCTGGAATCCGTCATCCTCTCCGACGAAAAAAACTCCGCCGTCCTCAAAAAACAGTAGCCGCTCATGCCACGTACATTAGCGGCTGCCCCACCTTAACCTATGTACGTTTGTTGCACATCGGCCGAGGTGGGGCACCTACATCTACAGTTTTATGCACCTTTAGAATCGGAATCCCTCGACTCTGCCCTTCCGCCGTTGTAGAATTCTCGCAACCAATCTCGCCACCTCTCAATGGGCCTCTAATTTTCTGCAAGCAAAGGATCTTCTCATGCGGATTTCTGCTTTCATGCGCTGCCTGCCTCTACTTCTCGCTTTCGCCTACCCGGATTTCCTGCTCGCCCAGTTCCAGCAGCCCACGGCCGAAGAACTCAAGATGACTGCCGACCCCAAGGCTCCCGGAGCCGCCGCCGTCTATCTCAACATCGAGGAAATCACCAACGATCAGCTTCACTTACACAGCCTTCATGCCCACATCAAAGTGCTTACGGAGAAGGGCAAGGAATTGGCTACCGTCGAGATTCCCTACGAGCGCAACAATTTCAAGGTTCAAAACATCAAGGCTCGCACCATTCACGCCGACGGAACTGTCATTCCCCTCGAAGGCAAGCCGGAAGATTTATTGATCTCCAAGACCGTTGACACAAAAGGTGATGAGACGCTGTTCAAACGCAGAGTCTTTACTCTGCCCAGCGTCGAAGTCGGCAGTATCCTCGAATACCAATATGATCTTGTCTACGATGACCACTCGTTTTCCTCTCCGCGCTGGGAGATTCAGCGCCCCTACTTCGTCCACAAAGCGCACTATTTTTTCTTCCCCGCCAATCAATTCCTCAAGGGTAGCCAATTCGATACCGGCGCTACTCTGATCAATGAACATGGAGAGGAAATCCATTCGCTTATCTGTTGGTCTACCCTGCCGCCAGGCGTCAACATCAATTCTGACTCCCTCGGCCGTTACAGTGTCGATTTGACCGACATCCCTCCCCTGCCTGACGAAGAGTCGATGCCCCCCGTCGAGAGTGTCCGATATAAGGCTTTCTTCTATTACATGAGCGCCTATAGCACCAAGGATTTCTGGGTTTCTAAGGCTAAGGACTGGTCCAAAGACGTGAATCACTTCGCCGAACCCTCAAAATCCATCAAAGAAGCGGTCGACGGCTTGATCTCTCCCGGCGACAGTGACCTCGACAAAGCCAAGAAGCTCTACATTGCCGTACAAGCCCTCGACAACACTGACTATTCCCGCAAGAA
>CAWJDN010000177.1:0-7011 GCA_963840985.1 uncultured Acidobacteriaceae bacterium | reverse complement strand
ACTGACTCCGAAATCTCCGCTGGATCCTCCAGCGGTTGAATCTCCTAGAAATTCTGGGCGATTCCAGTACGTTCCATTGCTTCCGCTGTCGATCGTATTCGTCCAAAAGCTGGCACTGAAGACGGTGAGGCCGCTTGTCATCGACGGCGGTAAGGCAATGAAGTCCGAAGTACCGTTGAAACTTTGCGCCCCTCCAATTTCACCAGCAGATATGGCAGTCGGGCTTGACTGGGAGACCTTGGTGCCGTTGTTGCCATTAGATGTCGAATCGTAGACTGTCGTTCCTGCGGTCTCATTAAGGTGAAGCACGTCAAGATAATTGCTGTCCCAAACTCTTGTCGGGTTTTGCTGCGAGGTGGAAACGCTGGAGTTCCCGTAGAAGACATAGATGACGGTATCTGTCATGTGTGAAAGGGTTGGGATGCGAACCCAGGCGATGACTTGGCCGTGGACAGGATCATACTCCTCCATTTCGTAATTCAGGATGTTCTGGCCGGCAGGGTCCGAAGTGAAGATGATGTCGTATCCGTTGGAATTCGTAACATGACCGCCATTGGCTGTCGTGGCAAGCAGCGGATCTGTGGTGTTAAACAAGAACGGGAAGTTGGTCTGGTCTGTATTCGGAACCTTGGTGTGGTCGATGGTGATTGCGCGCTGGTAGCTGTATCCGTTCGATCCGCATTGCGACAAAGAGAGATTCACTGTAGCTGAAGCTGACTTGGTTGAGTCCGCAAGACTGGTTGCCGTTACGGTCACAGTTTGCTGCGCTGAGATCGTGGCCGGAGCCGTGTAGAGTCCTGTCGAGTCGATCGTGCCAACGCCCGCCGGAATAATTGTCCATAGTACGGTGGTGTTGCTCGTGTTGCTGACAATGGCAGTGAACTGCTGTGTCTGGCCGGCGTAAAGCGTAGCGTTGGGTGGAGTCACACTCACCGACACGGGCTGGTTCACCGTCAGCGTGACGGCGGCCGTGGCCGTGGTGTAGTCCGTGGTATCGGTCGGCGTGCAGGTGACCGTAAGTGACTGCGTGCCTGCACTCAACACCGTGCCTGCTACAGGGGTGTAGATGCACGATCCTGCAACGCTCAGGCTGGCGTCAAGCTGCGTCGCGTCGAGCGCCGTTCCGTAGGTGATGGCCGCAGGCGTGGCCCAGGTGATGACCGGCGTAGCCTTGTTGACCGTCAGCGTGACGGTAGCTGTGGCCGTGGTGTAGTCGGTGGTGTCGGTAGGCGTGAAGGTCACCGAAAGCGATTGTGTCCCGGCAGGTAGCACCGTGCCCGCGGCGGGTGTATACGCGAAGGTGCCCGGCACACTTGCCGTGGCATCAAGCTGCGTCGCGCCGAGCGCCGTTCCGTAGGTAATGGCCGCTGGCGTGGCCCAGGTGATCGCTGGCGTAGCCTTGTTGACTGTCAGCGTGACGGTAGCTGTAGCCGTGGTGTAGTCGGTCGTGTCGGTAGGCGTGAAGGTAACCGAGAGCGTTTGCGTCCCGGCAGGAAGCACCGTGCCGGCAGCGGGTGTATACGCGAAGGTGCCCGGCACACTTGCCGTGGCATCAAGTTGTGTCGCACTGAGTGCCGTTCCGTAAGTGATCGCCGCTGGCGTGGCCCATGTGATCGCTGGCGTAGCCTTGTTCACCGTCAGCGTGACGGTAGCTGTAGCCGTGGTGTAGTCCGTGGCGTCGGTAGGCGTGAAGGTCACCGAGAGCGTTTGCGTTCCAGCCGCCAGTACCGTTCCCGCGGCGGGCGTGTACGCGAAGGTGCCCGGCACACTTGCCGTGGCATCAAGCTGCGTCGCGCCGAGCGCCGTTCCGTAGGTAATGGCCGCTGGCGTGGCCCATGTGATCGCTGGCGTAGCCTTGTTGACTGTCAGCGTGACGGTAGCTGTAGCCGTGGTGTAGTCGGTCGTGTCGGTAGGCGTGAAGGTAACCGAGAGCGTTTGCGTCCCGGCAGGAAGCACCGTGCCGGCAGCGGGTGTATACGCGAAGGTGCCCGGCACACTTGCCGTGGCATCAAGTTGTGTCGCACTGAGTGCCGTTCCGTAAGTGATCGCCGCTGGCGTGGCCCATGTGATCGCTGGCGTAGCCTTGTTCACCGTCAAAGAAACACTGGCCGTAGCGGTGTTGTAGATGGTTGTATTGGTGGGTGTGAATGTAACCGATAGTGTATGCGATCCAGCCGCCAGAACCGTTCCTGCGGCGGGCGTATACGCGAAGGTGCCCGGCACGCTTGCCGTGGCATTAAGCTGCGTCGCGCTGAGCGCCGTTCCATAGGTGATGGCCGCCGGCGTCGCCCATGTGATCGTCGGCGTGGTCTTAGCTACCGCCAAAGTAACTGCGGCTATGCCCGACTTACTCGTGTCTGCCTGGCTAGTCGCGGTAACAGTCACTATCTGCTGCGCCGTTACAATGGCGGGCGCTGTGTAAAGCCCCGTCGAACTGATGCTGCCCACTCCCGCTGGAGCGATCGTCCATGTAACTGCGGGGTTGGCGCTGTTAGTCACGGTAGCCGTGAACTGCTGTGTCTGGCCTGAGAAGAGCGTGGTTGTTGAGGGAGAGACGCTTACTGTGATTCCATCGAATGGATTGCCGTTGTTGCCAAACGTCGAGTTGCCGTTGATGTAGATCTTGTCTGCCACCAGCATCAGGAAGCCGCTGGCGTTGCTGCCGGTAATCGCGATCTCGTCGCTCGCAAAATACAGCGCGCCATTCAGAACGGCTGTAGAGCCGCCGTTGATCTGGTCCACGCACGATCCCTTTGTCGAGCAGCCGGTGCGATTGCCAAAAAACAGGATTCCGTTGAACGCGCCGGATGTGGGCGCCGACAAAGTTGCCGTAACTTGTCCGCTGATTGTGACAGGTTTGTAGCTGTAGCTGCTGGAGCAACCCCAGCCTGCGCTCGATGTATTGTAAACAGTGACACCGGAGCCCTTAACCACTGCCTGCGAGTTCATCACCAGCCCGCCGCCGGCCATGATGTAGACGCCGGGGCTCATGGTGAAGTCCGTGCCATTGGTATTGCCAATCGTAAGTCCGCCGCAATAGACGCCCGGCGAGAGCGTATTGCTGGCCGGCTTTGAATTCATATCAAAATAGGCCGGAGTCTTACTCACAATAGTTCCGGTCGTTGGCGCCACGATAGACGCCAGTGGATCGCCTGGACTCGAGACCTGTACCGGCTGCACCTGCTTATTGCTGATCGTGTCCCAAAGCGTCTGCCCGTTCAGCTGCGCGCCACCCACGACGCTCACATGCGCGTGATTCTCGAGGTAGAGCGTCTCCGAGCCTTCCATTTCAAAGCCGTCGCTCGCGCTCGATTCAACAACAACCCCGCAGGCGGTGTACACCGACTGCGCGCCCGCGATCTGAAATGCGCGGTTGGCCGTTGAGTCGAGAGCATAGAGACACGCGCCCGGCGGCGCGGTGGCCGCAAAAGCCATGAACCTATCTGTTTGAAAAAGGAATGCGACAAGACAGAAAAATACAATACGGGTAGAACGGGAGAGATTCATTCGATCCTCGCAGCCTGGGTTCTGGGAAATAGCAATTCATTGGTGGAACAATACGCCGCTCAAGCATAGATTTCCGCATGCGGCTCTGATTCTTGGCTTACCTGATCAGCGGAGTTGCTTCATCCACACTTGGATACAGCTTGGACAACAAAATGTTAGAGGGCCCAGCCAATAAAGAAGATCTTCTCCAAGAGAAAAACACCGCGGCCTCGGCATGATAATTGCCGAGACTCTAATCTGAAACAGACAACGTGAGAAGAAATGGCTGATATACCTTGTTTCATGGAGCTGGTATGAATGTCAAATAAATAAATTGTTACGTGACACATGTCACATGAAGGTAACCCGGATGTTGATCCTCAAGTAAACATGGCACAGTCCAGCCGCGAATTACGCTATTATCCTTATTATTCATATGGTTGCGCAGCTATCGAGATGCGTTCCTTCCCATATCGATCAGATTTTGGCGTCGCTGTTCGATCACTGAGAAAGAAATCGCCATTGTTCGGACGATTGGAGTTCGTCATGCGATTCTTTCGAGCCAGATCGAGCGATAAACATAGCCAAGAAGACTCGCCTGTTCGAGCAGCAGTCATCCCTAGGAACGCCGCGAGAGGATAGGCATGAACTGCGTCTGGTGGCACAAGACGCTCCAACTGCAACTATGCAATTGCTCTGGCGCGCTCCGCGGTCTCTGGCCGGTTCTCTTTTCTCCCTTCCTCTCCCACGGTTAGACTTTTTGCAGTTCATTCGGCTTCACTCACTTCCATGCAATGAATCCACCATTTTCCTCGGCGCTTCTTTCAAGCGAACTTCTTTGGCAACAATAGGTTAGAGGTTTGTCTTCCAAACGCATATATATATGCTGTAAGATACATCACAACGAGGAGACCACATGCCAACGGCGAAGAAGGCCACTGCCCGACCGAAGCGCAGAATCGTTGCTCCCGTGGAGACGCGCACTCAACTCCGGCTCACCGTCGATTCCAAATTCACCAAGAGCCACTTCAACCAACTTTTTGCGGTGCTCAAGATCCGGAGAAAGAACGCCCTCGCGGAACACATCATCATGAATTTCAAAACCAAGGCCGCGCAGGCACAGCTTGTTGCGTTCTATAACGGCCCGTGGTTGAACATTCCATTTCAGAGCATTGACACCGCATTCGTGTTTCCTTTGACGTTCGAGATCGCCGATGAACTGGAAAGAGTTGGTGGGGAGATTCTCGGCGGAGTGAATCGGTCCAAGACATTCCGTGTGATGGTGGCCTATTTCGCCTTCGTTCATAAACTGAAGACTCCAGTCCAATCCACATTTGCATAGTTTTACTGGAATATTTTCCGATGGACACTGCATCCACGCAATGACTGCTGAAGATCCGCTGACGGCGGACAATGCTACATAGCTCATGCTCTTCGTTGGCGCTCTCTGTATCAGCGTTGACGGGCGGCTTCTTTAGCAACGGGCTACCTGCCCCCTCTTTCCTGCTGGCGCTGGCGCGGATTCGCCAGACGTTGTAGAAGACGCATGGCGTGTTGCATCTCCGCATCCGTGAATTGGACAGCGATGCCGTGCTGCGCCGCAATCTTTGTGACCATCCGCTTCCACTCCACTGTGCCGGTACATGTGATTCGCGGTCCGAATTTCTGGATGGCCATCTCCAAGCCGAATAGAACCGCCGCTTCATCTTGGTTGAGCACGGTCACAACGCGTCCGCGGTCGATGACGGAGACCTTCCCATTGAGCGTGTACGAAACATCGCCGGTCTTGCGGTCAATTGCCCAGACGCGTGTCGCGGTAATCTGATTGGCGAGCGCCTGCTCCTTCTGTTGGTTCGCAAGCCGTTGTTGTGTGAGATCGTCCCAGTCTGTGCTGCCGTCATGATCGGGCGATGGGCCGATGTGCATCGCGTACGCTTCCAGCCTTGCATCCAGCCGCCGCTGGTTTCGCTGATCCGCATATCGCCATCCGCGAAGTTGTGCGGCGGCGCGCGCGTCCCCTTCGTCGGCCCTGTCCGCAACCCATGAGCGGAGATTCTTCGGAAATACCTCTTGCCGTCTCTGTTGTATAGACAGTTTCAGAGCGCGCACTTCGATAACAGATTGGGCAGCAGCCTGGGAGAGCAGGACTTTCTTGTCTGGCCATGACAGAGCCGACGCGCGAATTTCCTTCTTCTTTTGCCTGAGCGACACCATGAGATGTTGACGCACCTCTCTGCCACCTGTTGTGAGGCCCTTGCATACTGCCCGTTGCTGATTCCGATATTGGTTATAATCGGCCATCAGAGAGCTACGTTCGGCGTGTCGTTGCGCTTTCCGTTCTTCTCTTAGTGCGCTATTACGAACGCCATGTTGAACGCTATGTTGTGCCGCATGTTGATCGGCCTCATAGCCGTATGTTGAAGTGGGTGTCCATGTGCCAAGCGCGGCCTCCGTGTTCTGACGGTTGATCCTTCCTGCAAAGTTGTTCCGGAAAACGTCGGATGCCTTCACCCGGATGTTGTGGTCAATGGCAAGGACCGTATATCCGCCCGACTCACCTTTCTCAAGTCTGAGATGAGCCTTCGATAGGAGGCGATGAAGGTCATCCCACCTGACATTCTGTCGGGCAAGCAGCGTGCTTACGCGCGGAGCAATCTCCCGTCGCACATAGGTTTGGAATGATTCCTGATCCTGGTAATGTTCAAATTGTGCAGCGGCTCCAGTTGGATGTTGTTGGGCAGATCGAGACTCACTGCGCTCGGACCTCGATTGCAATACAGCCTTTTTTGATTCCTCATCCCATCGCATCGGACCGGGCGTGTGTGTCCAGCCATGTTTCGCTTCGAGGAAGCGTACTGCGGCATCGAGAGTGAACCAGTCGCGATATGGCGTATGTGCTCTGAGAGTCTCCATATGAACCTTGTTGAGCATGATGTGGATGTGAAAATGTTTTTTGTCGTCGTGCGCGACGATCATGAATTGATGACCTTCATATCCGAGAGCCTTCAATGTGTGCAGCGCGCAATCTACCCATTGCGGTCGAGTCGGACGCTCTCCTGGAGGCCATGCCAGTTCATAATGGCAGACAGCATCCGTGCAACGATTATTGAGAGATGCAACCCCTTGCATCTCCATCGCCGCTGTGTCGAAGCCGAGAAGATTCTCCGACATGACAACATCTCCTCGCAACAGTAGTTCTCCGGTGTCGGCATCACGTTCCCGCGTAAGGTATTCCTGAAGCCGTTTGAAGCTGCTGGAGTGCTTTCTAGCTGGCTGCACTTTGGCAATCATGTTCACCTGACCGTGCCCGTCTTGAGCGCTCCCAATGCGTTTTGAACAGCCAACAATGTGGAATTCAATCCCTTCCGCAGACCTTCCTCATCCGGGAGACCTTTGATCTGCGTGAGCAGATACTTCTGGAGTCCACCGAGCCTTGCAAGCTCTCCTGCGGCCTTCTGGTCCATCGTCGAAAGGATTCGCCGGTTCAATGCAGTCCGCCGGATGTACTCGCTCATCGTCAGGCTC
>CAWJDN010000176.1:0-4554 GCA_963840985.1 uncultured Acidobacteriaceae bacterium | reverse complement strand
TGACAACGTCAAAGCCCACCTGGTCAGCGGGAAGAAAATCACGTTCGGTGTCTATCCCGGCAGGGAGTTTGAGGCTGATAACGACACTATGCACTTTTACGCGCGCATTTACCTGGTGGGCTCCACGCTTTACCAAACGCTGATCGCTTCGCCGCTCGGCACACCTTACCCCAGCGCTACGACCTTTCTCAATTCCTTCCAGTTGATCCCGCGCGTAAGTGGCGCTGGCAGCGGCGTGGCAACCCCTTAATCAAGTATCTGCTCGCCTCTGGACCGCTCAACCTTACTCGTACGGTTCGGCAGGCGTCACCGCCAGTATCCGGCAGCGATGCTTGCCCGCCGCGCTCCAGGCCAGCGCCATCTCGCTCTCCATGCAGGCACAATCGCCAGCCTCCAGCACCTCTTGCATCCCACCCGCATTTAGCTGCAACTTCCCTTCCAGCACGTACACCAAGGCGTTTCCTTTATGGCAGTAATCCGTGGCACATGATACTCCGCCGGCGGGAAACTCGATCATCCGCGCCACCAGACGGGTCTTCTCCGTCATTGCGTTCAGCGGTGTCGTCTTCACCGACTCTAGTCCGCGGCTATTTTCCGCAAGGTGAGCATTGCGCGTAATTGATAGCGTGTGCGTGGCGGGCTCGGCGAAAAAGTAGCTCATTCCTACCCCGTAGACCCGGCTTATGGTGGCCAGCGTGGACAGTGTGGGAACCATGCGGTCCGTCTCCAGCTTGGAGAGCAGAGCCGTGGAAAGCCTGGTCTCCGCCGCCAGGCGCGAGAGCGTGAGCCGCTTTTGGGTGCGTAGCGAGCGCAGCTTCATCCCGATGCAATAGGGCTCAAGAGACCACTGCGCGTAGGAAACAGTCTTGGACATGGCAAACTCCCTCCTGTTAGTTTGCCAGCCTCGGAGTCTGCTTTTTCTGACTAATTTCTGAAGTTTTCCTGAACTTTACTCGTAGTAACACGCCTTTGATTACTTAGTACGAAGAATACATGCCTAAAGAATTCCGGACACCCTTCCCGCTACGTATCTAAAGCGAGTAGTCTTAGGTCACAGCATATTCTGGGCTTATTGAAGCACAGAGATTTGCGGAACTACTGTCCTTTCTATTCCTCCTCTGGGCCTTCCCCCGTAGATTCCTGCGACCACTTTTGCCGCTTCCTTTCTTCCTGTCAGGATGGGCAAGAGACCAGCAACCGTGTCGCCCAGGATATGAGGAAGCGAGATGGCAGCGACGAAAAAGCCCAACTCAGTTTCGCGCAACGCGCCGATCCCCACCCATACGACAGGTCTTGGTCGGCGAGGTGGAGATGCTGTTGTCCCAGCGACAGATCTTGGTCGCCAAAATGGTGAACCGGGCTCCCCGGTGATGAAACTTGGCCGCCGGCTCGGAGATACCAGCTCCAAAATAGCTCTTGGCCGCCGGGGTCGAGGGTTCGCCTGTTCCTTTGCCGATTTCCGTCTGGAGGCCGATGGCACGCTGTGGCGCAGTCAGGAGGTGGTTCACCTCCCTCCCCGGGAACTGACGGCGTTGCGGCTGCTGCTGGCGCACGCCGGCCAGGTAGTATCGCCCGCGCAACTGAAAATTGCTTTGTGGGGAGATGTGCATGTGACGGCCGACAGCGTTCCCAAGTGCATATCCAGCTTGCGTGCGCGGCTTGAGACGGAAACGTTTATCCAGACTGTTTACAAGCGTGGTTACCGCTTCATGGCCGAGATCACGCGCGACGACGAAGCGCCGTCCGGGAGTTTAGTTCGGCTGGCCATTATGCCCTTCGCCACCGGGCACTCCGTCCCGGAGCATCTCGGATCGGCCATGGCGGAAGAGATCACCGCCAGCCTCTCTCGCGCGAACTGCTTTGCCATTGCGGTGGTGGCCAGGGATTCGGTCTTCACTCTGGCGCAGCGCGGGCTCACCGCCCTGCAAATCGGTCAGGAACTGAAAGCTGACTTGGTATTGACCGGAACCTTGCAAGTCTTCTCCTCGCTTTACCGGTTGCGGGCGGAGATGATCCGAGTCGAGGACGGCACGCAAATCTGGGTTGAAGACATGCTCGCACCTCAGAACCGGACAGACGTGTTGGATCAACAGCTGATGCGGCGGCTGGTCTATCGACTCGGCATTGATATCCCCGGCGGCGCGACAATCTCGCCGGAGCGGGGTGATGTCGGCACCAATATCTCCGCCGAGGCTAGCGATACCAAGGACGAAAGCACTCGCCGGCAAGCGGAGGCCTACGAGATATACCTGCGCGGGCACCATGATTGGCAGACGCTCCATCGCCACCGGATGCAGGATGGCATGCAACACCTCTTGCGAGCCATCGAGCTTGATCCCACGCTTATCTCCGCCAAGGTCGATCTGGCGCATTTGTGTGTTGCCCAGGCCTTATTCGGCTTCATGTCTCCCAGCGCTTCAGCGGAACTTGTACATCGCATGGCGGATTCAATTCCTGATCTTACCGATCAGGCTGAAACCATGTTGCCCGCGCTGGGCTGGGTTAACTTTCACTTCGACCGCAACCTGACCGCGGCCCTGCTGGCTTTCTCTTTCAGCGCGCATCTTCCCTACGATACCTGGACGACGCGCGCGCGCATGTTGTTTGGTATTAGCCGCCATCGTTATGCCGAAACCATTGAGATGCTGCGTGAGACCATTCGTCTCGATCCCTTTTCACCCTGGCTGCAAAGTCGTCTGGCATGGGTGCTCCACCTGGATGGGCAGGCCTCCGAAAGCCTGGAGCAGATCCGCAAGACGATCGCTCTGTTTCCCGAGCGCGATGTAACCGGCCTCTTTGGATCGGTGATTCTTGCCTATAACGGGGAGACGGAACAGGCAATTGAGCTTGCTCGAGGGTTCGCGCAACACTCACTTCACTTTGATCCTGCCGCCGCCGGGCAAGCCTATGCGCTGGCCTGTGCTGGTCGCGCGGACGAGGCTCGCGTCATCCTCGAGCGCTTGCAATGGTTGAGCCGGGAACGTTACGTGGTGCGCTTGTTCACGCCCGCCGCCTATGTGGCTCTGGGAGACCATGAAGCCGCCTTGGCTGAACTGCGCGCCGCCAACGAGGCATGCTGTCCTTGGTTCTTCCAGATGCTGGCTAATCCGTGTCTTAAACCCCTGCATGGCAACCCCGACTTCGAGCAATTACGTGCCATTCTCCCCGCAATGGAGGCCGAGGCGAAGCAGGATCTGGAAACCAAAGACTGAATCGTAGCCAGGCCGGAGGCGGCTCAAATGTCATCGGCTCTGCGAAACTGTATAGGCAACATGAGGCGCAAAACCATAATTTGTACTGTAAACGTTCCTCATCGATACACCTCCCTCCGGTTTCCAATCTGCAATATCAAAACCGTCAGTACCCCGTCCTGAATATCGCAAAGAACCCGGTAATCGCCCACGCGATAACACCAGAGATCGCCCAAAGGTCCCTTTAGCGCTTTGCCAACCCTGCGCGGGTCATCGCTGATAGCAACACGCTCGTCCATGAAGTCGACAATGCGCCGCGCCATAGGTTTGTCGAGCTTGCGAAGTTGCTTCTTCGCGCTTTCGGCGTACTCAATTGCCCAGACCAAGGTCTTTCCTCACTGAAGCTGTGGAGTATACCTTCTCCTGCCCCTTGCGTACCCGTTCCCGTGTAGCAGCGGCCAGATAATAATCTTCCATCTCTGGGATGCCGCTCTCGATGATCTGGCGGAGGTAGAAAGCTTTTGTCCTCCCTGTCTTGGTGGCGAGCCGATCAAGCCGGTTCGACAAATCCGGCGAGAGCCTGATGGAAGTGGCCATAGTTCACGCTCCTCCTGAATACATGTATTCATTGTATTTGATTTTTGTTCTTCAAGTCATCATTTTTGCCCCGTATCGATCAAATCTGCCTCTCTCTACCGCCTCCCCCAGGTGACTCGTATCACATCCCCTCTCGTGTATCCTGAATGATCCTGAAGACAGGCGATGGCTTCGCCTGCGCCTGGGTATACGATTCGTTCATGCCTCCTGTTTTCAGTCGTTTGCGGATGCAAATCGCCAATATCACTGGCCAAATCGGAGATTTTTCTTTATGTACAAGATTGTCGAAGCCCGCAACATCGGCCTCAACATCAAGCAATTTGTGATTGAGGCGCCGCGCATTGCGCGAAAGCACCAGCCGGGGCAGTTCGTCATTCTCCGCATTCATGACAAGGGCGAGCGCATTCCACTCACCATCAAGGCATCTGACCCCCAGGCCGGCACAGTCACTATCGTGGTGCAAGCCGTCGGCAAGACCACCTCCCTGCTGAATTGCCTGGAAGCGGGCGACTCCATTCTCGACATCGTCGGCCCCCTCGGCCATCCCTCGGAGATCAAAAACTTCGGCACTGCCGTAATCTTGGCTGGCAGTGTGGGAACTGCCATGGCGCTGCCCACCGCCTACGCGCTCAAGCACGCGGGCAATCACGTGGTCTTCATTGAAGGCTCGCGCAACAAAGAGATGGTGGTCTTTGAAGACGAAGTCCGCTCCTCCAGCAGCGAGGCCTACGTGATGACCGACGACGGAAGCTACGGCGAACAGGGC
>CAWJDN010000175.1:0-21685 GCA_963840985.1 uncultured Acidobacteriaceae bacterium | reverse complement strand
ACTTGTGGCCGGAATGCATACAGCATTTCTGTATTGCTCAATTAGGGATGTTCGCGCTGCACTTCCTCTGCAACCGGCCATGCACCACACAATCGCAATACATACGGAAACTCTCAATAGTTGTGGACGAGTCTTTGCCGAGCGTCGGTTTTGGTCGATAGTCTTCATCCTATCTGAAACCTTCCTGGGAAGCTTTGTATTGGTCATCTGTTGCCAATCCGGCATCCCACGACATAGGTGCCCCAGGTCCCTATTTTGGAACCTGGGAGATTGCATATCCAAACAGTCACTACACGTGCAAATCTACAACTGCTTCTCAGCCTACATCCGCACGCCGCGCCGTGTACAACCCCGCAATCCCAAAGGTATAAGGCTGCCACGCGCACTGCTCATATCCGGTTGCCCTCATTAGTTCCAGCATCTCCTCCGGCGCAGGAAAATTACCCACCGAAATCGGCAGATAGCTATACGCGCCTGCCTTGCCGCATACAGCCCGCCCGATGGCCGGCAGCACCTGCCTGAAGTAGACCGCGTAGGCCTTGCCCACCAGCCCTCCCGGCTCGCTGAACTCCAGAATCCCCAATTGCCCGCCGGGCTTCAGCACGCGATGAAACTCCCGCAATCCAGCCTCGTAGTTAGCCAGATTCCTGAAGCCGAAGGCCGACACAATCAGGTCCAGCGACCCAGAGCGCAACGGCAGGTGCAGCGCGTCAGCTTCAAGCGGTACTGCGTAGGGCTGGCCAGCTTTCCGTGCGCCCACGCCAAACTTCCGCGCCCCGCGACTCAGCATGTTGCGAGAAAAGTCCGCCGCCAGCGACGGCCGAGCACCCCGTGGACGCCGCTTCAACAGCGCCATGGTCATGTCACCCGTGCCGCAGCAGATGTCCAGGACGGCCGCATCGGGATCGGCCAGCATCGAGCGAAATCGCCGCGCCGTCCTCCGCCACCACAGCCGGTCCACATTCATCGACAGAACATGATTCAGCAGGTCATAGCGAGGCGCAATCGCATCGAACATCTCCCGCACAGCTCGCGCAGCGCTGGCTTCGTCGGTTGCTCCCTGCGGTTTGGCTCCGGTGGCGGGCATCAATTGTTCTTCTTCCCTGCTCGCCCCAGCACATACCTCACCGCAGCCTCCAACTCCGCCGGCGTCACATCATCCACCACCCCAGCGTCGCCAATCCCCAGCGGCAGCACAAACCGCCTCACCCCGCCGACGTTTTTCTTGTCGCCGCCGGTAGCCGCAACCACTTTGCTCGCCCGCAGCTTCAACTTCGGCAGCGGTCCATACAGATGAATCAAGCTCTCCAACCGCTCGAATTGCCGGCTCGTAATCGTTCCCCGCTCCCGCGCAACATAGAGCGCGGCCGCCATTCCCCAGCCCACCGCCTCGCCGTGCAGCAGCGTCTTGTAGCCGGTAGCTTGCTCCAGCGCGTGGCCCACCGTGTGACCAAAATTCAGAATCATGCGCAGCCCGCTCTCGCGCTCGTCCTGGTTCACCACCCCGGCCTTCATGCGGATCGACGCGGCAATCACCTTTTCCAACGCTTTGGGATCGCGCCCCAGCACATCCTCCGCGTGCTCTTCCATGAAGCGCACCAGCGACCGATCGCGGATGATGCCCGCCTTCACGCTCTCCATCAGCCCGGCGCGCAGCTCGCGGTCGGGTAACGTCTCCAGCGCGCCGATATCGGCGAAGACCGCCAGCGGCTGATGAAAGCTGCCCACCAGGTTCTTGCCCTCCGGCAGATTCACGCCCGTCTTGCCGCCCACCGACGAATCCACCTGCGCCAGAAAAGTAGTCGGAACCTGCACATACGGAATCCCCCGCATGAAGATCGACGCCGTAAATCCGCCCACATCGCCCACGATCCCGCCGCCAAAAGCAATCAGCAGGCTGCCGCGATCTCCGCCCGCCGCCATCATCTGCCTCAGCAGGCCTTCTACGCTGGACAGCGTTTTGTGCTTCTCGCCGGGCTCCAGAAAGAGCACTATAGGGGCGTCCTTAAAGGACCGCTGCATAGCCTGCCCCCACAGCCCCCAGACCGGCGCCGAGGTCAGCACAAAGACCCGTCGCGGCAGCTTGCCGCAGACTCGCTCAATGCGCGGCGCAAGCGACCTGATCAGTCCGCTGCCCGCCACTATGTCGTACTTCGCCGAAGCTGTCTTGACTCGTATCGTTTGCACAGTACTTCTATCCTAAATGCAAACAGTCTGCTCAACTCCGGGTGCCCCCTGAACCTACCCTGAGTTCGCTGCAAATATCTCTCTCGATGATTTAAATTCAACGCAAATGCAAAGCGGCGGAGCCGTCAAGCTCCGCCGCTTTTCTACGATCTGCCGCCTGATTCCGCGGCTACAAGTTACTTGTGGTGCTCTCCGCCGCCAGCGGGATGTCCACCAGCAGGGTGTCCGCCACCAGCAGGGTGTCCGCCGCCAGCGGGGTGTCCGCCGCCAGCGGGATGGCCTGCGGGATGCATGTCGTGGTGTTCACCGGGGTGTCCGCCTGGGTGCTCGCCGGGGTGCCCGCCGTGGCCACGATCATCGTAGCCGTGAGCATAATGACCATGATCGGCCTCATAGCCGCCGCGGCCGTGGTAGCGGCCTCTGCCATCATCATGGAAACGATACGCGCCCCAACCGTGGGCATAGCCCCAGCCGGCCCATGGGCCCACGCCCAGGAAGATGCCGCCGTGGAAGTACGCCGGCCCGTAAAAGCCCTCGGGGGCGCAGCCGTAAGGCGGAGCTTCGTAATAGCCCCATTGGCAAACGGGTGGAACGCCGATTTCAACGGCAATTTGCGCGCGAACCGCTGGCACAAAAGCCAGGCCCGCTAGCAATGCTGTCGTGCTGAGTAGAAATTTGAATCCGCGCATGTGTGACCCCTCCTGAGGTGTCTGCGATTACGTGTTAGCGTGCGGTACTCTGCTGCCGTCAACAATAGCCCGGCAACAACAGCCACCGTAAGGATTGTGAATCCGTTTCTGAATCTACCTCACAACGTTGGGGTCTGCTGCAACCCCTATCAGCGAATTTGACTCTAGCAGCCAGGACCGATTCTGTGCAAAACTGAACACATTTCTGGGCAAGCTGAGACCCGGTCTCCGCTCTTAAGTAGTTATACACGAGATGATCGCAAGAGTTGCGGGATGTCATCGAAATCCCTTACCCTTGCCTCTCAGTGATAGCCTGAACCCTGATGAAAGCATCGTCGCAGATCGATTTTCTGGTGATGGGGGCGGGCGTAGCCGGGTTGCGCGCGGCCGTCGAGCTTGGCCCGCCACGGCGAGGTCCTGGTGGTCACCAAGGAGTCTGTCGCTGAGTCCAACACCCACTATGCGCAGGGCGGAATCGCCGTGGCTATGGAGGGCGATGCGGACGTTGCGCTTCACCTCGATGACACTGTCAACGCCGGCGATGGGCTGGTTTATCGTCCCGCGGCCCAGGCGCTGGTGGCCGAGGGGCCGGTCCGCGTGGCCGAGCTGATCGAGTGGGGCGCGAACTTCGATACAGAAGCCGGCGAACTGCTGCGCACCCGCGAGGGCGCGCACTCCCTGGCCCGCATCTTGCACGCCAACGGCGACGCCACCGGCGCCGAGATCAGCCGCTCCCTGGCTGCCTTTGCCCGCGTCCACAAGCGCATCCGCTTTGCCGAGTGGACCACAGTCACCAACCTCATCGTCGCCGATGGCCGCGTCATCGGAGCCGATCTGCTGAGCTGCGACCGCCGCCCACGGCTCCAGCAGCGTATCAGCGCCCGCGCCGTGCTCATCGCCGCCGGCGGAGCAGGCCAGGTCTACTCCGACACCACCAACCCCGCCGTGGCTACCGGCGACGGCATCGCCCTTGCCGCGCAGGCAGGCGCCGCGCTGGCCGACATGGAGTTCTATCAATTTCACCCCACCGCTCTCTCGCTCCCCGGCGCGCCTCGCTTCCTGCTCTCCGAAGCTCTGCGCGGTGAGGGCGCAATCCTGCTCAACGATCGCGGCGAGCGATTCATGCAGCGCTATCATCCACTCCTCGAGCTCGCTCCACGTGACGTGGTGGCCCGCGCCATCGCCCGCGAGGGTATGGGCGCAACCGCCGCTGAATCTCGCGTCGTCCATCTCGATATGCGCGCCGTCAAAGGCATCAACCTGCACAACCGCTTTCCCGGCATCAGCGCTGTACTGGCGCGTTATTCGCTCGATCTTGGCCGCGATCTCATCCCCGTTCGCCCCGCCGCCCATTACCTCATGGGCGGTATCCGCACCGATCTCCACGGCCGCACCACTCTCGCCGGACTCTACGCCGCCGGAGAGACTGCCTGCAACGGCGTCCACGGCGCCAACCGCCTGGCCTCGAATTCGCTGCTCGAAGGTCTCGTCTTCGGAGCCCGCGCGGCACAGGCTATGCTCGATGACGGCTTGCCGCAGGGGCGGAGCTTGCCGCAGGGGCGGAGTTCTGAAATCTCTCTGCCGGATACAGCGCCCTTGACCCCCGCCGATCAAGCGCATCTGGAAAAGATTATCGCAAGCCTCCAAGCCTCCATGTGGGCCTACGCCGGGCTGTTGCGCGAGGACTCCACACTGCGCCTCGGCCTGGCCGCCCAGCAAGCCTGCGCCAACGCTCTCGCCGAGTTGGCTACGCAAAACAAGGGAAGCCGCCGCCTGACCGAAGCCCTGGCCATGAGCCGCGTGGCCTATGCCATCCTCGCTTCCGCCCTGGCACGCACCGAGAGCCGCGGCGCTCATTTCCGCAACGACTTTCCCCACCGCAACGACCTGAACTTCCAGAAGCACTCGCTCTTCACTGGCCAGGAGCCGGTCGTCTTCCAGGCCTGGTAGACAATCAATCCCTCAAACAAAAAATGCGGAAGAGAAAGCTCTTCCGCTAAGCGGTTCTATTTCATAGTCCCTGTCTTTCAGTTCGGCCGCTCACCCGAGGCCGAGCGGCGGTGAAAGCGTTCATCCACCGGCTGGCGGTCCTTGAATCCAGAGTCGACCGGGTGCCAGTGCTCGATGGCCGGCTCGCCCATCCGCCAGCACAGCAGCACTACCTGATCGTCCAGCCGGCAGGGAAAATCCAGCAGCCCGGCATCCAGGTCTTTCACCTGCACTCCAACGGAGTCGATCTCCGCGATGCTCTCGCGTACCTGCTGCACTTGCCCCTCCAACTCCGCGCGCATTTTGGCCACCTTGTCCGTATCCACCCTCATGCCGCCGGAGAGGTAGATGCGCCGGGCCATCTCAGAGAGGTCGGACTCCGCCTGCTGGGCCAATTGCTTGCCCTCGATGGCGCGCTTCAACAGCGACTCCAGCACCGGCAACAGAGATTGCGCTTCTTCGAGAGTAAAAGTCTTCATGGTGGAGATTCCCTCGGGCTACATAATACGACGAAACTGCCTCTAGCTGCCAGCTTCTAACATTCTGTCCAGCGCTACCTTCGCCCAGTGCTTGACGTTCGGCTTCACCTGGATGCGATTGACCACGCGGCCTTCGACCAGATTTTCCAGAACCCAGGCCAGATGCTGCGGGCTGATGCGATACATTGTTGTGCACAGGCAGCCGGTATCGTCCAGGGTGATGACTTTTTTTCCCTCGGCGGCAAATCTGCGCGCCATGCGATTGACCAAATGAATCTCCGTGCCCACGGCGAACATCTGCCCCGCTGGCGCCTGCTCCACCAGCGCAATCAGCCGTTCCGTGGAACCCATGTCGTCGGCCTTCTGGCAAACCTCGAAGCGGCACTCGGGATGCACAATCACCTGTATGCCGGGATATTTGGCGCGCACCGCATCCACGTGGCTGGGCAAAAAGCGCTGATGCACGGCGCAATGGCCCTTCCACAGCAGCACGCGGCTGGCCGCCAGTTTTTCTTTCGTCTGGCCGCCCTGAATCACCCACGGATCCCAAACCGCCATCTCCTCCAGCGGAATACCCATCGCAAATCCCGTATTGCGGCCCAGGTGCTGATCGGGCAAAAATAAAATTCGCTTGCCGCGCTTAAAGGCCCACTCAAAGGCGGCGCGTGTGCTGGACGAGGTGCAAACCAGCCCGCCTCGCTCACCGCAAAAAGCCTTGATCGCGGCAGTCGAATTGATATACGTCAGCGGCACAATCTCTCCGGCCAGACCAAGCCGCTCCAACGACTCCCAGCAAGCTTCAACCTGTGAGATTTCGGCCATATCGGCCATCGAGCAGCCCGCGTTCAGATCGGGCAAAATCACCTGCTGCCCCTCGTGACCCAGCACGTCTGCGCTCTCCGCCATAAAGTGCACGCCGCAAAAAACAATGTATTTCGCTTGCGCGTCGGCGGCAATTCTGGAAAGTTTGTAGCTGTCGCCCGTGGCGTCGGCGAAGCGGATCACCTCGTCGCGCTGGTAGTGGTGGCCAAGAATCAGAGTCGTCGTGCCCAGCCGCGCGCGCGCCTCCGCAATGCGGCCGTCCATGGTGTGGTCAGGGAGCGCCAGGTAGTTTTCCAGGCTACATGCATTGCCGGCCTCCGGCGAGGCCGCCGTCAAATCGTCGAGAACCAGGTTCACCGTATTCCGCCTTCAGTCCACTCGCCCCTTATCGGAGCAGCGGACGGGGATGTTGAAAGCAATTCACGGCTTGCAGTGGATGCACTGGCTTTGCTTAAAACCTGCCGGCGTTTGTGCCGGCCGCTTCTTCAAGTGCCCCCATCCACGGGGTTGTTGCAAGCCTTTAATAGTTAGACGCGGCACTCAGCCGAAGGATTCCAAGGAGAAATTCGTCCCGGCAAAGGCCGCTTCCACTGGCTATAAGTGTAACAAAACCTTAACAAAGAACTCAAATCCTCAAGAAACGAATTACAAACCAGTTTCCGGGTTGACGTTAACACGCCCGGAATTTGAATGATTTCGACCTCCACCACGGTTGTAGAATTGAGTCCTTAGAGTGAACCGGGGATTATGCTACAAATGAGAATCCTTGTTTGCGGCGCGGACGTTTATTATTATTCATCGCATGATGTAAGAGTTGTTTACGATGAGACAAGCATGGACTCAGAACTCATGAATTGGCTTCAATCCACAAACCTGCAGATGAGTAAGGAGGAGCTTTCTTATTCCAGCCGTCCACTTGAGGCAATCAGCCGGTTGAGCAAAGAGCGAAAGATGAGTGGAATCATACCCTCGTTGTTCGCGGACGAAATATTCAAGTGGTTCGAAGACCATTCTCCCGCGAATGCACATGCAGTCGGTGCAATGTTCACGGGCGCGTTTTACTACGACTCATTTTTCTGGAAGTTGGAGATACCGCTAGGCTATGGCACTGTTCAATCGAACGCACTTGACGCGTTGAGTCAAATGCCTCCACCGGTGAAGGAGCAGCTCCAACGTGATCATTCCATGATGTGGAAGTATATCTTGCTTTGGGTCGATTCTGTGGATTACGGATTCGGCATCAGTGATCTTGACTACGGAATACGGTTGCCATCGATAGGAAATCAGGGATTTGCGGCACAACTCACCGCCAGCGCGCATCGCGAGCTCACTGCGTCAGTACGGTTGCTGACAGAATCCCGCTCACCAAATGCGAAGGCACTCGAAACCGGACGAATGGCCACGGAAATGTTCCTAAAGGCGTACCTCGCTATGCATGCTTCATTGACGGAGGAGGACGCACAAAAGAAGTTTGGGCACAATCTAGTGAAGCTTGTATCTGATTGTAAATCAGCGCGCGGACAAATCGAACTCGATGATCTCGCACAATATATGAAGGTGTTCCCGCCTATTGGATCACGATACGAAGGCTTGGAGTACGAGAATCAGCAGCTATGGTCTGCTTATGCAGTTACATTGAGAACTGGTGTGACATTCACGCGCTCTCTCACAGATCGAGATATTCGTGGGCAAATTCAGAGGAGTTAATAGAAGTCGCTTGATTTCATCTATGAATACTTTACTAAGCGACAATAGGTCTGTTCACTTATTGAGAGCGTCGCGGTCATTCTTCCGAGTTCCTGGTCGTGGTCGGCAATTCGGAAAATGATCCATTCCCAAAATACATTCCCTCGGGGGCTAAATTAGGTCGCGGAAAAACTCGGTATTTCTGGTGAAATTGACGAAAAGCAACTCTCCGTGGCTAAAGCCAACGTTGATTCTATTGGCTTTACACGGGGGGGGAAACCCAGTCTCCCTCCGCATCGAGTTTTTCCGCGACCTGTAAAGCCCAGCCTTCTTTCGCCCATCTGGCAGCGTGGCTGAAGTCGCACCCTTGCAAACCGGAGCCGCTTCGCTCAACGGACCCAATGGCCCGGCTCTGTCTCCATTTGTTCGCCCTATGCGCGGGCAGTTATCATGAACCTTCATGGGAATACCGCCGACAATTGAAGTAGCCAGCCTGGGATTTGAAAACTCTCTCATCCTCATGGTGCTGGCGCTGGTGGTCTTCGGACCCCGCAGGCTGCCGGAGATGGGCCGCAAAATCGGCAAAATCATGTATGAGATCCGCAAGGCCTCCAACGACTTCAAGTTCCAGATGGAAGAGGAGTTTCGCAACGCCGAGGAGGCCGAACGCCGCAAGAAGGAAGAAGAGCGGCTGAGCGCGCTGCCCTCCTCCGAACAGGCTGCCGCGGTTTCCCCAGCCCCGGAATCAGCCTCCGCTACGCCCGCGGAAACTCCCTACCCCAATGGAGTCGTTTATCCCACCGCAGCCACAGCTACGTCAGAAGAGCCCTATCCGCGCATTCTCCCGCCCTCCACCGGCGAACCAGTTCCGGCTGCGAAACCGGGCAAGCGGCCAGCGCAACCCAAGGCTCCGGCAGCAAAGAAACCCTCCCACGCAACCAAGAGTCAAGCCGGCTGCAACCAAGGCGTCAGCACGCGCGAAAAAGGCTCTTAAGTCGCCGGGGAGGCGCTCATGATCGATCCCGCGGAGGCCATCGGCAAGGCGCGCGAGGCCGTAACCCATCGCGCGGAGCTGCCCGGCATGAGCCTGATGGAGCATCTGGACGAACTGCGCAAGCGCATTATCCGTTCTTTTTTCTTTCTGGTCCTGGGCTTTGCCGTGGCCGGAATCTTTTATAAGCAGCTTGTCGCTTTCATTCAGGCGCCGCTCAATCACATCGGCAAATCGCTGGTCTTCACTCACCCCATGGACCCCTTGAACCTGGATATTCAGGTTTCGCTGATCGGCGGACTGATTCTGGCCTCGCCTTTCATCCTCTACCAGGTATGGCTCTTTATCGCGCCGGGGCTTTACCAGAATGAGCGGCGCTTCGTGGTTCCCTTTATGGCCGCCACCGTGGGACTGTTTCTCACCGGCGCAGCCTTCGGCTACTACTGGGTCCTGCCCGGCGCGATGCAAATCCTGATCGTGGACTTCGGAAAGAACTTCACCCCCATGGTCACCATCGAGGAGTACTCCAGCTTCTTTCTCTCCATCATCCTCGGCCTGGGCATCAGCTTTGAGCTGCCGGTGCTCATCTTTTTTCTGGCGCTTTTCGGCATCGTCACCCCGCGCTTTTTATGGAAGAATATCCGCTACGCCATTCTCGCCGTCTTCCTGGTGGCCGCCATCATTTGTCCCAGTCCCGACCCCTGGACCATGTGCATCTATGCCCTACCCATGCTGGCCCTCTATCTGCTGGGCATCGGCATAGCCTGGTGGGTCCATCCCGCGCGCCGCAAAGCAAAAGAAGCCAAGGAGGCTGTGAAATGAGCTTGTTTTCGCTTTGGAACAAAGTTGTGGTGGGGATGGTTTTATTTGCCCCCCTCGCCGCGCCCGCCCAGCCCCACTTCAACGGCGCCAAAGCCCTCGAATACGCGCGCCAATTCGTGGCCATCGGTCCGCGCTGGCCCACCAGCCCCGGCCACGCCAAGGCCGAAGCCTTTCTGCGCGCCAAATTCCAGCACGACAAGCTCGAAGAAGACGCCTTCATCGCCTCCACGCCCATCGGCCCGGTCGGAATGCGCAACTTCATCGTGCGCTTTCCCGGTAAGAAAGACGGCGTGATCGTCCTCGCCACCCACTACGAAACCAACTACTGGCTCCGCAACATCAACTACGTCGGCGCCAACGACGGCGGCTCCACCACCGGACTGCTGCTGGCCATCGCCGACCAGTTGCGCGCGCAAACCGCCCACGGCAAAAAGCTCGATGGCTACTCCGTCTGGTTGCTCTTTGACGATGGTGAAGAGGCCATCCAGAGCTGGACCGATTCCGATTCGACATACGGAACCAAGCACCTGGCCGCCAAATGGGCGCGCGACGGAACCCTGCCCAAAATCAAAGCCTTCATTCTGGCCGACATGATCGGCGACAAGGATCTAGACATCCTGCATGAAACCCAATCCACCGATTGGCTGGTCGCGCTGGTACGGCAAGCCGCCAAAAAATTCGGCTATGAGAAGTACTTCTTCAAAGTCGATGAGCAGATCGCGGACGATCACCTGCCCTTCGTCCAGCGCGGCGTCCCCTCCATCGACATCATCGACCTCGACTACGGACCCCACAACAGCTATCACCACACCGACAAAGACACCATGGACAAGATCAGCGCCCACAGCCTCACGATCGACGGCGATGTCTTTATGGAAACAATCCGGCTGATCAATCAAAGGTAGAGAAATCTGATTGCGATAGAATGTGAACCATGAAAAACTATCGTTCCTCGATCCCGAAAGCAGCGCAAGAGCGCGTTATTGCCACATACTTGAAGAGTCCGCAGAAATATAAAACGGAATATGGACGAACGGAAAGGTCGTCGGGGTTCGGTTCTTTGAAGAAAACGGGCATTTGATGTCTGAAACTCCGCTCAAGCAATGGCTTGACGCACGGGACTCAGTATTTCTTTCTTGATGGAAAGCTGGATTTTTCCGAGCACTTCCACAACGGTCTTGCGCACGGCACCGCAAACAATGGTCAGCAGATGGCAAGCTCATTGGCACTTATACAATGAGGCATGGCACAGGTCTTGATCTTTGGCGCTGCAAACGCAATTGGGGAAATGGGTCAGTATTTCTTTCCGAAGCCCGCTACTTCAAGGATGAATATGTCCATGGATTTCTTGGTCATGCCAGAGGTTCAGAACTGCGAAGTGCAAACACAGCTTATCATTTCAAACGGAGCTGGGCTTCGGATCGGAACAATCGCGGCAATTGGCTGAAAACCTATCCGGCGAAGTTCAGCAAGATGCTAATGTCGCGATGATGATCTTCCAAACTGCGAAAATGATCATATTCCTCACTATTCCCTGTTCCCTGTTCCCCTGTTCCCTGCTTTTCAGATTGCTAGGCGTTTCATGGACATGGTGGCTCGGGTTTCATGCGGTGGTAGCGGCGCTGCTGGTCGCCGATGCGTTTCTACCCGGCCGCAGAAATGAAACTCGCCGCACTCCAATTATCGCCTGGCTCTGGACGGCTTTGCTGGTCGTCGCCGCAACCGCCTTCGCCGCATGGATCGCCATCGCCAAAGGTCATCAGCCCGCCCTCGAATTCGTCGCCGGCTATGCCATCGAAGCCTCGCTCAGCGTCGACAATCTCTTTGTCTTCCTGATCCTCTTCCAGGGCTTTCGCATCTCGCCTCGCCGCCAGCACACCGTCCTGCTCTGGGGCGTGGCCGGAGCCGTCGTCCTGCGCGCGCTCTTCATCGCCGCGGGCATCACGCTTTTAAATCGATTTGCTTGGATCACCTGGCTCTTCGGCTTGATTCTGCTCTACGCGGCATGGAGGCTGCTCCGTGGCGGCTCGGCAAAAGCCGCAATCCCGGAGTGGATAAGGAGACTTCAGCCCACTAAAGGCTCACTGCTCCCCGTCATTCTCGCCGTCGAGCTCACCGACCTGCTCTTTGCCGTCGATTCCATCCCCGCCGTGCTGGCTGTCTCCCACAATCCCTTCGTGGTCTACACCTCGAACATCGCCGCCATCCTCGGCCTGCGCTCGCTTTACTTTGCCCTGGCCGCGCTGCTCGACCGCTTCCGCTATCTCCACTACGGTCTGGCCGCCCTTCTGGCCTTCATGGCTCTCAAGATGCTCGCCGCCCGCTGGATCGACGTGCCCATCACGCTTTCACTGGCGATAATTGGAGCGATCCTGGCCATCTGCGCGACAGTTTCCTGGCTTGCCGGCAACAGGCCCTCAGCGAATTCCTGATTACTTGTTTTTGCTACGGCTTCTTTTGCAAGGCGTCGGCCGGAACCAGCGCCGTCGCATCCTCGCCTTCCAGCGTCACCGTGCCGTTTTCGAAGGTCTGGAGCGCGTCATCGTCGGCGGCTATAACCATCCAGCAAACAACGCCTTTATTGAGAACACTGCAAACCGTCTCCATGGTCCTCTTGGTCTCCGGATGGCCGGCAAGCGAACCGGAGGCGCGTTCAATCCACATGCTGTGCGTGCCCAGCGTGTAGGTGTTGGTGACCGGATTATCGATCTGAATGTTCTTCGTCAGGCTCTCGGTGACGTTGGATGCAACTGACGGGATATCCGCGGCGGTGTATTGGTGCCCAATACAGTCAAAGGACAGCCCCATGACCGCAATGGCGGAAATCGGATTACCATGGTGGGCCGTCAGCGGAAGTTGCAGACACGCTGCCATCTTTGCGGCCTCGTTGCCATAATCCCTGGCTGCTTTCTGCAGCACCGCCGGCAGCATCGGCGTGGTGTCCACAACCTCCCAATCCGACGGGAGGCTGTAGCTGAAGCCAAGATCACTGCTGTGTGCCTGTGCATCCGGAGGCGGCGGCGGCGGAATGGGAGCAAGGGCGGGCGCGGCATCAGGAGTTGCGGGTGCTTGCGCCACAAGCGGCACGGCGCAAAGTATAAGAAGTGCGGCAAACAGACGGGTATTCATTTGCCTGCCATCATACACCACAACCATAAATTTTCGCCACACTGTCTGGCTTGGCAATCCTACTTCAGCAGCACTCCCAGCACCGCCGCCACAATCCCCACAACCGAAAAGCCCATCCCAATAAACCAGTACATCCGTTTGTGCGTCAGCAGCGTGATTGAGGTAATCACCAATCCAATCTCCAACAGCGCCTCACCCAGATCGTAGTGGTCGGCGCGAGCCTCGGCCTTCTCCACCTTGGCCTCCAGCGCCTCGGCCTGCTCCTGCTCTTCTTTCAGGTTTTCGGCCCACTTCTCCTGGTGATCAGCATAGCCTTTGGCGATTTTTTTCGCGGCCTCCTTGTCGGCAATGGTCAACACGCTCAGCAGATCGGCGGTCAGCGCCGTGTCGTTCGAGCGGATCTTGTGCGCCTGGTAGTAGTTCCACTGATCCGTGGCCTTGTCCTGCGTAATGATCGCCTCGGTGTGGGTGCGATGCCCCAGCACCGTGACCACAGCTACCAGCACGGCTAAAACCGTCATGGTCAACGCCACCGGCAGCATCATCCGATCGTGTTCGGCGTGCTCCGCATGCTCCTGCAACTCCTGCGCTTCATTCGCTTCCATTCGTAATCCTCCTCAATGATTTCAACAATTCGGTATTTGCCGCGATTTCAGCTTATCAAAGATCGAGATGATAATGGACACAATCCAAGTCCCAGCTCTAAGCCAGGATACCAAAACAATCACCCAAACCGTGACCATCTCCCAAACAGATTTGTTTAACAGTGAATGGTGTTTATAACAGTAGTAATTGAGCAGCCATGTCCAAAGTGCGGCATAGAACAAAGAAAGGGCAGTGGGTGATATATTCTGAGTCAAGGACATCTTATCCTGCGAGGATTTGTCATTCTTACAGCAGGCGCACATTCCCGCAGGCGGTAAAATACTTCCAGATCGGAGCTTTCGTTGAATTGATTTGAGTACAAGCCGAGAAATGTGAAGCATGTGGCTAAAAAAAGGAATAAGAAGTAATACATAGATTGGCGCAATCTGAAGCGACAGCCTGGAATTGTCGAAGTATAGAGCTAAGACAACAGCTAGAACTGGCGGCAAGAAATAAAGCAACACTGAGAAAAGATTTCTACAAATCGGACGTGCCTTAGGTGTGAACGACTTGTCAGGCATAGGACTACTCGTAGCATTGGGTGGATTCGCCACATACGCAGCGATAAAATAGATAATCGAAACGGAGAATATGCAAAATGTCCACTCGGCTCCCATCGATGTATAAGATGAGGCAAAGATGTCCCAGGCAACTCGCAAAAAGAAATAAGTAACAAGTAGGTTCAAAAGCATCACAAATACATATTGGAATAGACGCTGCCCAAAACTAAGTTCCTGCTTTGCTTCCTGATCGCAACTGTCAGTCATAGCTCTCGCCCAGACCCCTTTGTGCAACTCCATCCATGACTCGTTCAGTCACAACCTCTCGTGCCAGTGCTTCAACCATCGCTTGCGCCTCTTCACGAGTTGAGCCATAGGCCATCACACCAGGCAGACTTTCAATCTCCGCAATCCAGCGGCCATCTTCCTCAAGTTCGAAATCAACTTCCAATTCCATCGTCCTTACTTCCGTTTCCACCGTACTCCATCCTTCGAGTCCTCAATCACTACGCCCTTTTCCGCAAGCTCCTTACGAATTTCGTCAGCCCGCGCAAAGTTCCTCTGCTTCCTGGCCAACTCGCGCTCCGCCACCATCGCATCAATCGCCGCATCCGTCAGCCCCTGCCGCGCCAGCAGCTCCGGAGCCACCTCGCCCAGCCGTCCTGCTGGCCCGGCCCACTCCAGCGCCCGCCGTGTGGCCTCCGCGTCGCCGTTCTCCAACACATCGAAGACCGCGTCAAAATCCTTCAGCACCACCAGAATCGCATCCCGGTCGCCTGCCTTCAGCTGCCCCTGATCCATCGCCGTATTCGCCGCCCTGATCAAATCAAAAATCGGCGCACGCGCCTCGGCAGTATTCAAATCGTTGGCCAGCGCGGCCAGATATTCCGCCCGCGCATTCCTACGCCGCCTCCTGCAAATCCAGCATTCGTTCCCTCCGCGAAGGAGCCGCTCGTCAGCCGCTCCTGAAACGTCCGCAGCCGCTCCACCGCGCTGGTCGCCTCCGCCAGCCCTTCAAACGTGAAGTTGTACTGGTGCCGGTAAGGCACCGAAATCAGCGCCAGCCGTATCGCCGACGCTTTATATCCCTTCAGCAGCAGATCGCGCAGCGTATAAAAATTCCCCTCGCTCTTGGACATCTTCCGCCCGTCCACCAGCAGAAACCGCACATGCATCCAGATCCGCGCGAACTGCTTATGCGTCACGCTCTCGCTCTGCGCAATCTCGTTCTCGTGATGCGGAAAAATCAAATCCTCGCCGCCCGCGTGCAAATCGAAGCTCTCCCCCAGGTACTCCATGGCCATCGCCGAGCACTCCAGATGCCAACCCGGACGCCCACGCCCAATCGCCGTATCCCACGAACTCTCGCCGGGTTTCGCCGCCTTCCACAGCGCAAAGTCCCGCGCCGAGTCTTTCTCATACTCGTCGAGGTCCACGCGCGCCCCGTCCTCCATCCCGCTCAAATCTTTCTTGCTTAATTTTCCATACTCCGGAAACGCCGCCAGCCTGAAGTACCAGCTCCCATCCTCCGCCTGATAAGCCGCGCCCGCCTTGGCCAGCTTCTGCACCAGTTCCACCATCTTCGGAATGTGCTCCGTGGCCCGCGCAATCACCTCCGGCTTCTCCACGCGCAGCGCTTCCATATCTTCAAAAAATGCTTTCTCATATCGACCAGAATATTCGCCGATGGAGATGCCCGCCGCCGCCGCGTTGTTGAGAATCCGGTCGTCCACGTCGGTTATGTTCATCACGTGACGAATCTTCATCCCCGTCAGCCGCAAAAACCGCCGCAGCACGTCCACCTGCAAGAACGTCCTGAAGTTGCCGATGTGCCCGTAGTCGTAGACCGTCGGCCCGCAGGCGTACATCCGCAGCGTCTCGCCGTCCGCCGGCGTCACCGGGTCCATCTCTCCCGTAAGCGTATTAAAAAGCCGCAGCGTCATCGGTCGAACTTCTTGCTCTTTCGCAATTAAAAATCAGTTGAAATTTGCTGGTTTTCGGTCTTTTTGATTGTACCAGCGCGCGATTCGGCAACGGGAAGGCGATGGTCGGGTCAACCATTTGGGTGCCCCAGAGTCGGGGTCCCCACGGACAGCTCTTGGTTCGTGGGGTGAAGCGTCCCTGTTCCGAGCGAAGCAAAGGAATGAGACCCGGGAGACCACGAATCCTATACGCGTGGGTGTATGATTGGCCGTAATGTCCTCGAATTGAGGTTCATTGTCTTCAGGTCCGCAAAACAAGCGGGACCTGGGGCATCGGGCCATTTCACCAGACTCATCGAAAGGCGGTATTGATGAAATACATCGGTGTGTTCGCTCTCTTGCTCCTCTTAGCAGCGCAGCAATCTCTGGCAATGGACATGTATAAGAGTGACGGGCGCTTCTATTCAGGCGATCCGCTTCCACCCGAGCAGGTTGTGCTGATCATCGGCGACTATTGGGACTTCCTGACCGGAGACTTCTGCCCCGGCCTCAAGGCTCTGGCAGAGGAGGGAAAGCCCGCCAGGCCCTTGTTCATGGGCAAGATCATGGTCGAAGTTCTCCCCGGCCATTACTCGGTCGAGCTTAGCTGCAAAACTGAATCTGCCTACATGCAGGCCTGGAACCGGATAACGCTTTACAAGCCTGCTATCCAGGAGATCGACGCCAAGCCCGGCCACATCTATTACATCTCAATCGACCTCAAACACGGCATGGCCGTCTCCGTCGCGGATCTTACCCGTGACAATCCGGAGTTGAGCCAGATCAACAAAGGCGGCCTGTTGAAGCATGTCGACAAGTACTTCCGCGGTAAGCGCCACGAGGTGCACGAGACGCGGTTGACCAAAAACCCAAATGAAGTTCCCAGTTGGAACTGACTCGCGGATGGGCAGGTGGCCCGGGTTCCTGGTCAATGACTTCATCCATCAAAAATGGATAGCGGGTGCCCCACCCTCGCCGCGTCTTAGTTCTTGCGGCTTCGGGGTCCCCGGCGAGCGATTTTTACTCGCCGGGGTGATCTAGGGTGGGGTATTTCTAACCCAGGTGGTTCTCACAGCGCCAGCGACGGATCGGCAGACAACGAACTCCGCTGCAAACTCCCCCGCCTGAAACCGTCCCCAAGCCGCTGCAGCAATCATTGCCGCATTGTCCGTCGACATCGCCAGCGTAGGAAAATCCACTCGCACCCCTCGCCGCGCAGCCTCGGCGCTGAAGCGCGCGCGCAGTTCGCGGTTGGCGGCCACTCCGCCGGTCACCAGAATCCGTCGCGCCCCCAGCGATTCCGCCGCCGCGAAACTCTTCTTCATCAGGTCGCCCACCACCGCGCACTGGAAGCTGGCCACCAAATCCAGCACCTGCTTGCGGACACAGCGCCAGCGCCTCTTCCTTGTTTTGCGGCGGGCGCGCCTCCGCTCCCGGCGCAAAGAGCCGTGCCGCCCGCGCCCGCGCCTCCTCCCGCAACCCGTGCAACTCAACGTACCGCAGCACCGCTGTCTTGATCCCCGAAAACGAAAACATAAATCGCGGGTCGAGATTGGCAATCGGCGCAGTCTTGGCCGCCTTGGTCCGCGGAACCTTCCCCGTCAAATGCGCCTTCGTCTTGATCTGCGCAAACGCGAACGGAACCGCCTTCGGATTGCCAAAGCGCGCCAGCGCATCGATCCATGGCCCTCCGGGATAACCGAAACCCAGCAGCTTGGCCACCTTGTCGAAGGCCTCGCCGGCCGCATCGTCCACCGTCCGCCCCATCAACCGGTAACTCCACGCCCCCTGCGCCAGCCGCGCCAGATAAAGGTGTGTATGCCCCCCGGAAACCACCAGCGCCAATGCAGGCTCATCTGCGGAAATACGTTGATTTGTGTCAGGGCATGACTGGTAGGTCATGGCTTTAGCCATGACTGCCGTAGATGCCACAAAATCAACTTGGGCTTTAGCCCCTGAGGGATCCTGCGGTTGAGTCTCCATCCCCAGCAGCAGCACCGCGTGAATATGCCCTTCCAAATGATTGACGGCAATCAGCGGCAACCCCTGCGCCGCGGCAAGCGCCTTGGCATACGTAATTCCCACCAGCAGAGCACCGGCCAATCCCGGCCCGGCGGTCACCGCAATTGCGTCCAAATCCCCCAGGCCAACCCCCGCCTCCGCCAGCGCCGCCCTCACCACCGGCACAATCGCCCGCAGATGCTCCCGGCTTGCCAGCTCCGGCACCACCCCGCCGTAGCGCGCATGAGTCTTTATCTGCGAAGCCACAACCGACGAAAGCGTCCGCGACCCGCGCTCCACGACAGCCGCCGCCGTCTCGTCGCACGAGGTTTCAATGCCCAGGATGAGGCCGCGTCCGCCCATCTCTTTAGTCTATCGGGTAAACGAGCGACAATGGATGCAGCAGCCATGCTCGCCGCCACACCCCAATTCGATGCGGCTCTCAAAATCATCGCGGCCCTGCGCGCCGCAGGCCACCAAGCCTATCTCGCCGGTGGCTGTGTCCGCGACCTGCTCCTCGGCCGCGAGCCCTCGGACTACGACGTCGCCACCAGCGCCACACCCGACATCGTCCTCAATCTCTTTCCGCGCACCTTCGCCGTCGGCGCGCACTTCGGCGTCGTGCTAGTCGCATCCTGCGATGAGTCAGACGGCGCTCATGCAGCCGAAACAGAGTTGGCCCCACCGCAAGTGGCCGAAGGCCGCACGCCTGGACGGCCAGTCCCCCCACTGCAGGTGGTAACAGAGGTCGCTACCTTCCGCTCTGACGGCGTCTACTCCGATGGCCGACATCCCGACGCGGTCCGCTACACCACCAGCGCCGAAGACGACGTCCGCCGCCGCGACTTCACCATCAACGGCTTGCTCCTCGACCCCTCGCGTGTGCAGGGCCCCTTGATCGACCCACATGAAAAAACCCTCGCCGTCCGCGCAGGACTCCGCGCAGATCTACGCGCCGCCGTCATCGACCACGTCTACGGCCTCGCCGACCTCGACGCCGGCATCATCCGCGCCATCGGCCAGCCCGGGCAGCGCTTTGAAGAAGATCATCTACGCATGTTGCGCGCCGTCCGCTTCGCCGCCCGCTTCGGTTTCCACATTGAACCCGTCACAGCCGCCGCCATCCGCCGCCTCGCTCCCAAAACCAACGCCGTCAGCCGCGAGCGTGTCCGCGACGAGCTGACCAAAATGCTCACCGAAGGCCATGCACGCCGGGCTTTTGAATTGCTTGATGAAACCGGCCTCCTCGCCGAAGTCCTTCCCGAAATCGCCCGCATGAAAGGCGTTGAGCAACCGCCGAACTTTCATCCTGAGGGCGATGTCTGGACGCACACGCTGCTACTGCTTGCGCAACTCGACGCTGGCTGCCCGCTCACCCTCGCCTGGGGAGCGCTACTGCACGATGTGGGCAAGCCGCCTACCTTCTTGCGTGCCGACCGCATCCGCTTCAACGGTCACGTGGATGTCGGTGTCGCCATCGCCGCGGACATCTGCCGCCGCTTTCGCTTCTCGAACGACGAAACTCGCCAAACGCTCTCGCTCGTCGAGAACCACATGCGCTTTGCCGACGCCCAGCACATGAAGACCTCCACTCTCAAGCGCTTCTTCCGTCTGGAAAATTTTCCCCGGCACCTCGCCCTGCACCGCATGGATTGCCTGGCCGGCAGCGGCAACCTCGACCACTGGAACTATGTCCGCGAGCGCTATGAATCCATGCCCGAAGAAGCCGTCCGCCCCGCGCCGCTCCTCACCGGCCGCGAGTTGATCGCCGCCGGTTACCAACCCGGAGCCGCCTTCAAGGAAATGCTCCGCGCCGTCGAGGACGCGCAACTCGATGGCGCCATCACAACTCCCGCCGAAGCTCTGGCCCTGCTCCACGACCGTTTCCCGCTGCCTTGACCGCCTGCTGTCTTCAAGCTCCGAAAGTTAAGGAAGAGCGAAGAGGTGTGGCTGCGCGTAGCTGCACTACCTCATCCAGAATGCGATGTGCGAGGCTGGATTTTGTTTGTGCCGGGAAGGCGGCTTCGCGTGTCGCCGTGATGAAGATAGCGGCGTTGCGTTCCGAATCGAAACCCAGGCCGGGTTGGGAGACGTCGTTGGCGACAATGGCGTCCGCTCCTTTGCGCCCCAGCTTCTCGCGAGCGCTGCGGATGAGCTCTGGTGTGTCGCCGGCAGTCTCGGCGGCGAAGGCAATCAGCAATGTGCCGGGAATGCGGTGGGCTGCAACGCTCTGCGCAATGTCTTCTGTCGGTTCAAGCGTGAGCGTGAGCGGACCGTTGCGCTTCAGCTTCTGCGCGGCAACGGCTGCCGGGCGGAAGTCGGAGACGGCAGCGGCTTTAATGACGATGGTGGCTTGCGGTAGATGGGCAAGGACAGCGGCGTGCATCTGGCTCGCGGTGGTCACGTCGATGCGTTCGCAACCGGCGGGCGTAGCGAGCGCGGTGGGCGCGGTGATGAGGATAACCTTTGCGCCGCGCGACCTGGCGGCTTCAGCGAGCGCATAGCCCATGCGGCCACTGGAGCGGTTGCCGATAAAGCGCACCGGATCGATTGGCTCGCGCGTGCCGCCAGCGGTAATCAACACCGTTTCGCCGGCGAGATCGTTCTTATCGACGCGCTGAATGCGGGCGAGAACTGCGTCTACGATCTTGTCGATCTCGGCAAGGCGACCGCTGCCGGTCATGCCGCAGGCCAGGTAGCCGCTGCCGGGCGCAATGATTTCTACGCCGCGCTCACGCAGCGCGGCGAGATTGGCTTGCGTGGCAGCGTGGTTCCACATGTTCACGTTCATCGCCGGGGCAACCACGACCGGCGCGGTGGTAGCCAGATACAACGTCGAGAGAAAATCATCGGCCAGGCCGTGCGCGAATTTAGCCAGCGTGTGCGCGGTGGCCGGCGCAACCAGCAGCAGGTTAGTGGATTCGGCCTCGGAAATGTGCTCGATGGAGCCGCCTTCGTACGCATCCGCCTGCCACATCGAAGTGATGACCTTGTGCCCGGTGAGCGCGGCGAAGGTGAGCGGGCGGACAAACTCTTCGGCAGCGCGGGTCATCACTACGTGAACGTCGAGCGAGTGCTGCTGCAATAGCGCGAACCAGTTCGGCGGATTTGTATGCGGCGATGCCGCCGGTGACTCCGAGCGTGACTTTGAAGGGAAGCGGGCTAGGCATGATCTGCTCCTATAAGGTGGTTGTCAATCAGGCGCGTTTCGCCCAGGCGGGCGGCGACGGCAATCAGCGCGCCGCGCGAGGTGTCCGCCAGCGGCAATAGCGTATCGGGATCAACAACGGCGGCGTATTCTACATCGACTGTGGGTTCGGACGCCAACATTTGCTTCATGATATTTATCAGCGCCTGAGAGTTGTGCTCGCCGCGGGCGTGAAGATCGGCAGCTGCGTCGAGCGCGCGGTGCAGAATGGTGGCGCGAATGCGCTGCTCCGCCGTCAGGTAGCGATTGCGCGAGCTGAGGGCCAATCCGTCTGGCTCGCGCACGATGGGACAGGCGACGAATTGCACAGAAAAATTGAGATCGCGAACCATTGCGCGCAAGACCGCCAACTGCGCGGCATCCTTCTGGCCGAAGTAGGCGCGGTCGGGCGCAACGATGTGGAAGAGTTTGGCGACGATGGTGGCGACTCCGCGAAAGTGGCCGGGACGGTGTGCGCCGTCCAGGCGGTCGCTGATGCCGCCGACTTCAACGAAAGTAGTTGCGCCAGCGGGGGTCAACGTCTCGGCGGAGGGTGCGAAGAGAATGTCTACCCCGGCGGCAATGAGCAGCGATACC
>CAWJDN010000174.1:0-8032 GCA_963840985.1 uncultured Acidobacteriaceae bacterium | reverse complement strand
GGCGTTTTGCAGGCAGCCTGCGGGCCTCGTCCTCGGAGAGAAGTCCCTGGTGGACGGCTTTGCGGCCGATGTCGTTGACCAGGTTGGCCACGCGGGGAAAGTCTGCGTCGAAGCCGGTCATCTGCAGATTGTTGTTCACCTCGTGCAAGAGATTGCCAAGCGTAGCCGTGTTGCGGTAGCGAGTGCGAATCTGGCCGGTGAGGCCGGCGGGGAGCTTCTGCTTGATGGCCTCCTCGAGGACCGAACGGCACATGACTGCGCAGGCGGTAAACAGGCCGAAGAAATAGCAGCGAGTTGCTTCGTCGAGATAGCGGTCGGCCTCCTCTGAGCTGGGCTCCGCCACTACGCACTCGCGCAGATGCGTGGCGCGTTGTACGGCGGGCTCGACCAGCTCCAGCAACTCGAGAGCAAAGGCGGTGCGCAACAGATCGTTCTGCTGGCCGTCAAGGGCGCACTGAATTTCTTGCCAAGCCGGCGCTGGTCCGTCAAATCCGGCATATTGCAGCTTGGTGAGCGAGGTGAGACGCTGCCGCGCGTGCTGAATAAAGCCCTGGCGCATCTCCTGGGCAAGGAGCTTCCAACCTGCCACAAAAGCCACCGAGTCCTGCTGGTAGCGCGCCCACAATTCGTCGTAGACGATGCCGGGAAGCACCTCACGCAACTGCGCGAAACGCCCGGTCCGCGCCAGTTCGGAGATAGCCTCGCAAAACTCACGGCCTGGAGTACCTTCAGCCGACATCTGCAGTAATTCATCTTCCAGGCGGCCTATGTCGATGCTCATCTCCGATACCTTCATCTGGAGAGTTTAGAGCCTTCGCCGATCAGAGCCGAAGAAAAACGGAATTCTTCTTGAAGGCAAGGTGCTGGAATGGGAAGCGATGTTGGACCCATGCGCCGTTGGGAATCCGGCATTACGTGTGATTTCAGAAACCGCGAGGGAAGTACCCTTCTGTGCATCGCCGGACACTCGCAACCCCTTGACCCATGTGGCTTCAGACGCGCTTTTCACATAATCCACCCCCTTTACACAGGCCTATTTCAGTTGCCTGTGGGAGTGGTGGGAAAAAGAGGCCGCAGGACCGACCTACAGCCCGGTTTTCCAAATCCCCTCAATTGCACAGTCTGGTTTTAGAAAACTCACCCCCAGCCAACTTATTCTCTTTTAACCATTTCAGATGACTTTCCACTTTTCCTTGCGGAACTACGGGTACTACTATCTTTATTCTTTATTACTCCTACTTTTATTCACCTCCCGTCGCGTGGCGTGCCACAACCCATAAAACAGGACCACGCTTTGCCCCGTATGAAACACCATCTCCGATACCTCAGCCCATCGTGCCAACTTCCGTGGAATCCAGAGAAGCGGCCCAGTTTTCCACGCGCCAAAGAGCGCAAAGGTGCATACAATCAAGAAGAAGAAAAGAAAGCGGTTTCCGGCGGGCGGCTGGTTGTTGTACAGTGTGGCCAGCGCGGAATCTGCTTCGAGGTTGTTTTCTTCGCTAACGGCAAAGTGAGGTGGGATCATGGCTAAAGCGGAGACAGAAGTCGAGAAGCCTTCCGCGTCGGGGGCAGCGATGGAGATTACAGTAAGCCGTCAGGAACTAGTGAAGGAACTGACCGCAACGCAGAGCGTCGTGGAGCGCAAGACTACTATCCCGATTTTGTCCAATTTCCTCATTGAGGCCGAGGGCGACCGGCTGAACATCACCGCCACGGACCTCGACCAGGCGATCCGCACCAGCGCCGCGGCCAAGGTGAAGAAGGCAGGCGCATGCACCATTCCGGCGCGCAAACTCTACGACTACGTCAAGCTGCTGCCTGACGGCGACATCTCCATCAAGCAATTGGAAAATCACTGGGTGCAGATCCGCAGCGGACGCTCGAACACCAAGATGGTGGGCATGGCTCGCGCCAACTTTCCGCAGGTGCCGGAGTTTCCTACCGTCAAGGCGACGGGAATTTCATCCGTGGCGCTGAAGACGCTGATCAATCGCACCATCTTCGCCATCTCGAATGAAGAGTCGCGCTATACGCTGAACGGCGCGCTGCTGGTGATCAAGGCCGAGTCGCTGGCCATGGTGGCGACGGACGGCCACCGGCTATCTTTCGTGGAGAAGACCAACGAGACGCTTGAAGGCATCAGCGGCGAGAAGCGCGTACTGATTCCGCGCAAGGCGCTGCACGAACTGGTGCAGTTACTTGCCGCCTCCGATGCCGCAAAGGTGGAGTTCGCAGACGACGAGCACACGCTCTACTTCCGCGTGGGACATCGGACACTGAGCACGCGCAAGCTCAGCGGGCAATTCCCCAACTTCGAAGCAGTGATGCCGCGCGACAATACCAAGTTCGCCGTAGTGCGGTCGAGCGAGCTGGCCTCGGCCATCGAGCGCGTGGCGCAGTTTGCGGAGGAGCGGTCGGGGGCGATCAGGCTGCGGCTGGAGAGCAACGAACTCAAGCTCAGCGCCAGCTCCAGCGAGAGCGGCGAGAGCGAAGACACCATCGACACACCTTATACGAGTGAGCCCATCGCGGTGGGATTTAACTCGGTGTACATCCTCGACTTTCTCAGGGCGCTGGGGAACGAGGGCGAGGTGCGGCTGGAGTTCAAGGACTCGCAGTCGGCGGGGCAGATGCGGCCGGAAGATCCGGACGCGGAGTACAAGTACCGGTATGTGCTGATGCCGATGCGGATCTGAAAAGCAGCGGTGGGGCGGGGTTATCCGCGCTTCGCGCATGTTAGCAAGACAGCGCCTCGCATACGCGGGACAAGCAAGACAACGACGGCCTGGCAACGATGCAGGGCCGTGGTGTTTTCGGGGAGATGCAAAAATTATTCCCTGCCACGAAGAAGAGCGGCAATCACACGCGGGTTTCTGCGGCCATCAACAACAGCAACAATCCAAAGAGGCTTTTGGTCGGGCGCATAAGCAATCAGATAACTTCGGACAACCTTAAAGCGAATTAGACGGGACGTAAGATCAAGCCGCCGGAAACCCTGATGTGGCATTTTAGGAAGTGAATTAAACGCAGTAAATATCTCATCCAGGACACGATCAGCCGCATCAGAATTGAAATTACCAATGTATTCATGGATATCGTCCAGGTCTTCTATGGCTTCGGGGTGAAGAGCAAAATCCATCAGACAGTAGAATTGCGCCGAGAGGAGGCACGTTCTTTCAGCAGCCGATATGCCTCGGCCCCATCGACGAGCTTGACTTTACCTTCGGCAATCTCATCGTAGCGACAATCGAGCATGGACCGCAGCTCTTCAATCTCATTGAAGTAGCCAGCAATCGCATCCTCGACCAATTCGTCAGCGGGACGGCCGGTTTCGGCGGACCACCGCTCCACCTTCGCTGCCAGCGCGGGATCGAGAGATAGCACCATGGCTAAAGCGTATGCAGAAACAAGGCGAGTGTCAAATCGCGATCCAAGGCAAGTAGTTCAAAATCACGCGACGGCGGGGGCGCGGAGAAACTCGAGCGCGCGGATCAGGTAACTTTTTAGTTGGCGGCGATGGACGACGGCGTCGAGGAAGCCTTTTCCCAGGAGAAACTCGGAGCGTTGGAAACCCTCGGGAAGCTTCTGGCGGATGGTCTGCTCGATGACGCGCGGGCCGGCGAAGCCGATCAGAGCGCCGGGCTCAGCAATGTTGAGGTCGCCGAGCATGGCGAAGCTGGCGGTGACGCCTCCGGTGGTGGGGTCGGTGAGCACGCAAATGTAGGGCACGCGGGCGGAGTCCAACTGCGCCAGAGCAGTGGAGATTTTGGCCATCTGCATGAGGCTGACGACGCCCTCCATCATGCGCGCTCCGCCAGAGGCTGCGACGATGATGAGCGGATGGCGACTGATGCGGGCGCGATCGACGGCGCGGGCGATGGTCTCGCCGACTACAGCGCCCATGGAACCGCCGATGAAGGCGTACTCCATGACGCTGAGCACAACATCGAATGCGGACCGAGGCGGCCGATGGCGTTGAGGATGGCGTCGTCGAGGCCGGTTTGGGATTGAGCATTTATCAGCCGCTGCTTGTAAGGCTTGACGTCAGTGAAATTGAGCGGGTCAGTGGAGCGCAGGCCGCCGTCGACCAGCTCATAGCCCGGCTCGAGGAGCAGGTCGATGCGCTGACGGGCGCCGATACGGTAGTGGTACTGGCAGCGGGGGCAGACGTTGATGTTGGCCAGCAAATCCGCTTTCCAGACAGGTATCTTGCATCCCGCGCATTTGATCCACAGGCCCTCGGTGCGTACACGCGACTCCGCCGTAGCCGAGACACCCATGGGGCCGTGGCCGTATCCTCCACCATCACGCTTGAACCAGGACATTCGACCTCATCAAAGCAGCAAACAGCAGACAGTTGATGACACGCTTCAGCTATCGGGGAACAAATAGCTGCGTGCTGTCGGCTGATAGCAGCCTACTATCAACATTCTAGTATTTAGTACTCAATTCCGCGCTGAGCGAGGATGCCTTTCTCGTAGGCGTGCTTGACCTCGCGCATTTCGGTGACCGTGTCGGCTAGTTCGACGAGCAGAGGATGAGCGTTGCGTCCGGTGAGGATGACGTGCACCATCTCCGGGCGCTCGCGGAGAGCATCGGCGACCACGGCAGCGTCAAGCATTTTATAACTGATGGCGTAGTTGATCTCGTCGAGAATGACCATGTCCCACTGGCCGGAGTAAATCGCCTCGCGCGCCTCGGCCCAGGCGGCTTGCACCAGGCGAATGTCTTCGGGATCGGTTTCCGCGCCACCCACCTTCACGAAGCCGCGGCCCATCTGCTTGAGGACGAAGTTTGCGCCGAAAGCCTGGACCGCGTCCAGCTCGCCGTAGTGCCAGGAGCCCTTGAGGAATTGAATCATCAGCACGCGCATCCCGTTTCCGACGGCGCGCAAGGCGGTGCCCATGGCCGCGGTGGTCTTGCCCTTGCCGGGGCCGGTGTTGATGAGGAGAAGTCCTCGACGGGAGTCAGTAGTCACGGATACAGCTTACAGCGAATAGCTGCTCTTCAGTGACCGGCGTGATAGGGGTGTCCGGAGAGAATGGTGAAGGCGCGGTAGAGTTGCTCGGCAATGGCCAGCCGCGCCAGGGCGTGGGCCATGGTCATGGGGCCGAGAGATAGCAGAAGTTGCGCATGCTGGCGAGCGGCATCTGACCATCCGCTGGGCGGCCCGACGGCGAAGACGATGTGCTGCGTTCCCTTGTCTCGTCGCTCGCCCAGCCATGCGGCAAAGCTTTCTGAAGTCATCTGTCGTCCGCGGCTGTCCAGCAGCACGGCCACCACGGGCGTGCGCCCCTGCTGGCGATCGAGCCAATCGAGGAGCGCCTTCTCGGTGCGAAAGGCCTCCGCTTTGCAATGCGCCAAGGCCGAGCAACGCTTGAGATAAAGCGCGGTGAGGGCATCGAACTCGTCTTTTGCGGCGGGGCGCGCGCCGATATGCGCCAGTGTAAGGTTCATGGCGAGCAGAATACCCCAACCCACACATGATTGCATGGCAGAAGCAGGATTTTGCAGCAAAGGGCAGCATTTGCCTGGCATGCCGGTGGTGAACCAACGGTCGTAGAGCGGCCGCCGAATAACTATCCATAAAGTCAGATCAATAATTCAGGAGAACGGATAGAGTGTCCATTTTTGGGATTCCGACAAAACATTCTCCATTTTTTCATATTTTATGATTTGGGCATAGTCGGATAAACTCATAACGCCTTTATTTTCAACGAAAAAAATATTATTTGATGAATATAAAATGGCCCTATAACTGCTAACTCCCCCTTATAAGTCGTGCCTCGCTATTATGGGATTGAGTCTGCACACCCTCAAACGAGACGCAGAAGCATAATGAACGGGCTGGGAAGCGCCCAGATCAGGCATCTGGCCCCCACGGAACACTTGGAGGAGATCAATGCGATTTACTCGGAATCATGTTGTAATGCTTACCCTTGGGATACTGCTGGCTTTCCTGCTCGCGACCCCGCTGGTGCAACAGGCTTGCTACGGCCAGGCAACAACAGCCTCTGGCGCCATCCAAGGCACAATCAGCGACCCGCAGGGCGCCATTCTGCCAGGAGCGCAAATCACGGTAACCAGTTTGGCGACGGGAGCAAAGAAAACGCTGACAGCGAGCTCGTCAGGCTTTTACAGCGTCGCGTCCCTGGTTCCCGGCGAGTATCAGGTAACTGTTACGGTTCCGGGCTTCGCCAAGACCACGACCACGTTGACGGTGCAGATCGGAATCACCGCCAACGGCGACATGAAGATGAAGGTGGGCGCTGCGACCGAGACAGTCATGGTGAGCACCGAAGTGCTTCAGGTCAACACGGTTCAGTCTACCGTTGAAGGCGTGCTGACCGCGCAGCAGATCGATAATTTGCCGATCAGCGGACGCAACTTCCTCGATCTCTCCCAGTTGGAGCCGGGCGTGCAGTTGCAGAGCGGCGAGACCTTCGACCCCACCAAGGCCGGCTACTCCTCCATCTCCTTTAACGGCGTGAACGGGCGCACGGCGCGCATCATGCTGGACGGGCAGGACATCTCCGACGAGACGGTCGGCACCACAACGCTGAATGTGAGCCAGGGTTCGATCGAAGAGTTCAATATCAGCCGCTCGTCTCTAGACATCTCCAACGAGCTGACCAGCTCCGGCGCAGTTGCCGTCAGCACGCGTGCGGGCACCAACAAAATCCATGGACAGGGCTTTGGACTCTTCCGCGATGAGCGCACCGGCGCAGCAGCCGCTCCTGGCGGCACGAACTTTCCTTTCCAGCGGAACCAGATGGGCGGGCGCCTGGGCGGGCCGGTTCTCAAGGATAAGCTATTTCTCTTTGGCAGCGCCGAGCGCGTCAAGCAGGACTCGTTCAACTCGGTTCAACAGGTTCCAATTTTCAGCGCTTTAAATGGCGGCTACAACGCGCCCTTCCGCGACAACTACTACGTCTCCAGGGCCGACTACAACGCGCCCAAGGGCGTCCACGTTTTTGGCCGCATCGCCTACGAAGATAACCTGGACGACGCCACCTACGGCTACGGTTACTCCCGGTACGGCAACAAGGACAACACGCCGGCCATCGCGGGCGGCGCAGACTTCATCACCGGAAAGTTTACCCACAGCATCCGCGGCAGCTATCTGAAGTTCCACAACGGAATCGTGGATGAATCGGCGGGCACTCCGCTTTCGTCGCTGGGCATCGAGCTGTTCAACAACAGCGTAGTCACCGGCCCCAACCTTCTGGCGCCGCAGCAGACCTATCAATCCGACAAGCAGCTCCGCTATGACGGCAGCACCACAATCAAAAAGCATGCCATCAGCTACGGGATCAGCTTGAACCGCATCCTGGGCGGCGGCTTCGCCAGCTTCTTCGGATTTGCCCCGGAAGTGAATGCCGACTATAACGACGGCCCAACTGGAGCCGGCGGCAGTGGCCTTGCTACCGATCCAACCGCCTACACGACCGCCTATATCGTGATGGGCAACGGCGAGGGTTTCAACACGGAGAAGTCGGGATTCGGTTTCCCGGCAGGCGGCCAGGGCGATTGGCGCGTGGGCATGTATGTCGGCGACACCTGGAAGGTGCGCGCCAAGCTGGCGGTGAACTTCGGCCTGCGCTACTCGCGCGATACCGGCCGCAGCGATTCCGATTTGGCGTCGATTCCCTGCTCTGTTGCGAACAGCAATTGGGGCGGCAGTTCCCCCTGCGAACAGATTGGCGCCAACCCCACCGGCAACCTGCTAGACGCCTTGCAGCCGGGCCTGGGCGCCAGGATTCGTCAGCCGAACAGCGATTTCGGGCCAAAGGCCGGCTTTGTTTATGACCTGAAGGGAGACGGCAAGACCGTCATCCGTGGCGGTATGGGTCTCTACTTTGAAAACAACATCTTCAACAACGTGCTCTTTGACCGGCCCACGCGCTTAGCGACTGGCCTGTTCTTTGGCGATTCTTATGATCCCACCGGCACCGCCTCGATTCCCATGCCCGACGGCACTATCTTCACCACATTCCCCGATTCAACAACACTCGCCTCACAGCAATACATC
>CAWJDN010000173.1:0-3725 GCA_963840985.1 uncultured Acidobacteriaceae bacterium | reverse complement strand
TCCAGATTCGAGTGGACCCAGACGGGGATTGCTTCGCCCTCTTTGCCCGCGAAATTCCAGTGCGGGAACAGGTGCAACACCGGCTCCTTTCCCCACCAGGCCTTGTAGTAATAAAAGGTGTCTTTGGGGAATCCGCACATGTCCACGATGCCGAACTGCGAGTTGATGGACGGCCAACCGTAGGGCGTAGGCTCACCGCGATAGTCGAATCCGGTCCAGGCAAAGCCGCCTGCCTCCCACTCTCGCGTTGCGTAGAACTTCCACCACTCCTCGGCCTGCTCGCCCCAGCCAGGATTGTTTACATCGTAAGCGCTTACTGTGTTGCGCAGCTTGTCGGTCGAATAGACGCCGCGGGTCGAGACCGCGCTGGCCGTTTCCGAGCCGTAGATCGGACGCTTGGGGTTCAACTTGTGATATTCATCGGGGCGGTCCAAGCCATAGTTGAAGCCGATGATGTCGAAGGCATCGGAGACGCCTTTCTTGTTGTCTCCGTTCACCGCAGCAGAAACCACGCGCGTGGGATCGAGTTCGTGACAGCGCCGCACCATTGATGAGGCGATCTTCGCGCCCTCTTCGGCCATCGCGTCTTGCAACAGCCACTCCTCGTTGCCGATCGACCACAAAATGATGGAGGGCGAGTTGCGATAGCGCTTGATCATGGCCTCCAGTTGCGCCATGCCTTCGGAGTTGGAGCTCATTTGCCGCGTCTCGCACATCATCATCATGCCCATGCGGTCGCAGGCCTCCACCCACTCCGGCGTAGGCATATTGTGCGAGGTGCGCACCGCATTGCAGCCCATTTCGCGCAGCACGCCCAGCCGGAAATACTGCAAGCGGTCCGGCAAGGCCGCGCCCACCCCGGCGTGGTCATGGTGGTTGCAAGTGCCCTGAATCTTCAACGGCTTGCTGTTGAGGAAGAAGCCCTTGTCCGCGTCGAAGACCGCGGTACGCACACCAAAGCTCACTCGCTCGGCATCGCGCGCCTTTCCGCCTGACTCCACGGTCACAATAGCGGAGTAAAGCTTCGGCGCATCCACCGACCACAACGCCGGGTTGACCAGCTTTGTTGTGGCGGAAAAGTTTGCTGTACCATCCACCGGAATCGATTGCCCCAGCGCCTCGGCCGTAGCCACCGTCTTACCCGCGGCGTCGAGAATCTGCCAGCTGACTTTGGCATTCTCCACCTGCTTGCCTTCGTTCACCACTACCGTGCCTAGCGTTAACGCTGCGGAGTTTCCTCTCAATTCCGTCCGCACCGTGCTCTCCCACTTACCAAGGTGCAATGCATCCGTCTTGGTCAGCCACATATGGCGGTAGATGCCGGCACCCTCATAGAACCAGCCGTCGCCAAAGCTGGCGTCCACGCGCGCCACGATATAGTTCTTCGCACCGTAGGCGAGAAAATCCGTCAGATCAAAATGGAAGGGCGCGTAACCATTGTTGTTGCGGCCGATGAAGCAGCCGTTGACGAAGACCAGCACGTCGCGGAAGGCGCCGTCGAACTCGATCGTGATGCGCCGTCCCAGATCGCTGGCCGGAATCTCAAACTCACGCCGGTACCAGCCCACGCTGGTTTCGGGGTAGCGGCGGCCGAGTGGTTTGTATCCATGCGAGTTCTGCACCTCGTCACGCACGAAAGGCAACTCGACGGCCCAGTCGTGAGGCAGGTTCAGCGCGCGCCACTTGGAGTCGTCAAACCCGGCTTTGGCGAAGGCGAAATTCACCGGTCTTGGCAAAGTCGCCTTGTCCTGTACCAAATCCCAGATCACGGGCCGGATCAGTGCCATGGCCGAACTGAAACTTCCAGCCAAAGTCGAAGAGCAGCCGCTCACGCGGCGCCATGGCGGCCTGCGACTCGCCGGATACAGTGTCGGCTATCATTGCGGCGGTGCGTCCCCATGCCGAGCGGGCCGCAAGGGAAGAAACCGAAAGAGCCAGTCCAGATGAGAGCAATTCTCGACGAGAGATACCAGCCATAAAAACCCTCTTTCCGTGAATCGTCAAATTAGACGACCGGAGAATGCCGGGCGCCAGGCAAAGATAAATTCTAAACCCCGGCGGCGCGGATAAGCAGATGGCATCATCACTATTGAGGTGCAAAGATCATTGCGTATTACCACGGTTAGCTTGCGGGAACACAACTGGGGCACTTTTCTTCTTACGAGGGCGGGAAGCTGGTACTCTAAGGGCCTGAATTCAGGGACTTTGTTCTTTCCGGTTCCAATGGCAACCCAGATCCTTTAAGATACGATTGTCGAAGTGGCATTCCCCTGCTCCTTTCTCCCGCGACTCTGCGGATCGGCCACAGAATGATTGACATTCATCATCATCTGCTCTACGGAATCGACGACGGCTCGCCCGACCTGGAGACCTCCCTGGCCATGGCGCGTGAGTCGGCGGACAACGGCGTAACCCACATCGTTTGCACTCCGCACGCCAGCGAGGAATATCCTTATCACGCCCCGCTTATCGAAGAGCGTTACGCGGAGTTGCGCGAGTTGTTGAAAGGCCAGATGGAGTTGAGCCTGGCCTGCGACTTCCACATGACCGCGGAGAATATCGCGGAGGCTGCGGCCAACCCCCTGCGCTACTCCATCGACGGCAAAGGCTACCTGCTGATCGAATTTTCCTTCAATTCGATTCCTCCGCAGATGAACGACGCCATGCTTCTGCTGCAATCTACAGGCTACCGGCTGATCATCACCCATCCGGAACGCTACCCGGCCGTGCTGGGCAGGCCGGAGATGCTGGCGGAATGGCTGCGCATGGGTTGCCTGGTCCAGGTGACCGCGGGCTCATTGTATGGCCGCTTCGGCAAAATGGCGGAGGCCTTTTCCAACGAGCTGCTGGAGCGCAACTGGGTTCACTTTATCGCCAGCGATGCGCACAACATGACCGGGCGCCCGCCGCACTTGAAAAAGGGCTACGACTATGTGGCTAACCACGCTGGCGAGGAGACGGCGCACCGGCTGTGCGAGAGCAATCCGCGCACCGCAGTCGAAGGAGCGCCATGGCCGGCGCAGCCCGAGCCAGTGGGTCTTTGGGAGTATGTGCCCATGAAGTTCTACGCTAGAAAGTTTGCCGCCCCGCGCGGAAAGAGGGCTTTCGAAGATACAGGCGATGATGCTACAAAGGCCGGCAAAGCCGGTTTTTTCAAGACCCTCTTCGGGCGATAGGGGGAGTGGTTGGAACCAGGAAATTCAACCCCTACAGCCCCAGTCCGCCATCCACGGCCAGCACCTGGCCGGTGATAAAGTGCGGCCCCGCGGCAAAGAAGAGCACCGCCTGGGCCACGTCTTCCACGCTGCCGTTGCGGCGCATGGGAGTCTTGGCGGCGAAATGCTTTGCCGACTCGGCTGAGTTTCCGTCCAGCTCGATCCATCCCGGCGCAATGCAGTTGACGCTAACCTCAGGGGCAAAAGCCTTGGCCATGGCCTGTGTGAGCATGTGCAGCGCGGCCTTGGATGCGCAATAGTGAGCGTGACCGGCCCAGGCTTTCATCCCTCCCAAAGACCCGATGTTGACAATTCTTCCTTCGACAGCGCGCAGATGGGCCAACGCCTCTCGCGCCACTAAAAACGGTCCGCGGGCGTTGGTCTCAAAGACCGCATCCCACTGTTCGAGGGTGAGCGAGTCGAGCGGCGCTGACTCAAAGACGGCGGCATTGTTGACCACGATGTCCAGTCGCCCAAAGCGGTTGACAGTGGCGGCCACAGCGGCACGGA
>CAWJDN010000172.1:0-13789 GCA_963840985.1 uncultured Acidobacteriaceae bacterium | reverse complement strand
ACATCGCATTCCACAGCCAAAGCGCTGCGACCAAGATTCTCAATCTCGCGGACAGTCTCGACTGCTTCGGCGCGAGATGTACGGTAGGTGATGGCTACATCCGCGCCAGCCTCGGCCAGTGCTAGCGCGATACCACGGCCAACGCGCCGCGCGCCGCCGGTTACCAGTGCCGATTTGCCGCCGAGGGGAAGGTCGGTCATCGCTCTGCTCTGAGGTGCAAATGTTACTTCGGCTGGGGCTGGCCCGAATCAGGCTGCGCAGCGGGCTTGTCTTTCGGCGCAGGCACAGGCGGAGGAGCCGGCGTAATCCCATCCGGACTCTTGCCTCCCTGAAGAGTATCGGGGTGGGTCTTATAAATGGAGTACTGTTCGCCGGGGCGCTTCATCCGGATATCGATCTCGATCTGGGGCTTGTCAATCTTGAAGTCGTCCCCATAGGTCTGGAAGCCCTTGGCGATGATCTGCATCCGCACTGTGTCGCCCATGGGCAACACGTCGATGATGGCCTTGCCGTCCTCGTTGGTCTTCAGCTCCATGTTGCCCTTTTCCTTCTCACCCTGTATGGGATGGAAGATGACAGCGGCATTCTCGATAGGCTTGCCGTTCACGTCACGCACCACAGTGACCTCAATGCGCGCTGAAGGCGGCGGCGCCTTGTATTTACGGCCGCGATTAGAGGGTTTCTGCTGAGCAACTGCGGTGAGCGAGATGAGAACCAGGCTGAGCGCGGTCACGACGATACTGAGACGAAAAAGAGAACTGCGCATCATAGGTTTCATTGTAACTGGTGAGCTTCTGCGATATGAAGCTCCTACAAGGACGCTGGCAAAGTTAAGAAGGGCCTATATGAGTGTATCTCGCTCAGATATTCACTTTCCCTCTTGACAAATATCCCGGAGTTGCCTATCGTTAGCAATTGGAAGGCGAGAGTGCTAGCATACGGCAAGTGAAACTGCTCGCCAGGACTGCCACTCCGTCTACTGGAGTCGCAACCTACTCATTCCACAGCGTTTTTTCTAATACCACCAAGCCCCGCGGCGGGGAAACCCTGTCCGCGTGTGAAGGAGAAGCGAAGCAATGGCATCAACATCAGCAGCTACGACGTTTACCCCGCTACATGATCGCATCCTCGTCCGCCGTCTGGAAGAGGGCGAAACCATCCGCGGGGGCATCATCATCCCCGACAGTGCCAAGGAAAAGCCCCAGGAAGGCGAAGTCATTTCCGTGGGTAAGGGCAAATCCAACGACGAAGGCAAGGTCTTCCCCCTGGACGTGAAGGCGGGCGACAAGATTCTCTTCGGCAAGTACTCCGGCACCGAGATCAAGCTCGACGGCCAGGAGTTTCTGATTATGCGCGAGGAAGAAGTTTTGGGCATCGTTAAAAAGTAGTAGGTGCTCCGCGCTTTAGTGTGGTCAGCACAATACGTGAACTGACCCTGACAACTGACAACTGTTTGAAGGAGAGATACAGAAATGGCAAAGCAGATTTTACACGGTGAGGAATCCCGACAGGCGATCCTGCGCGGCGTCAACACGCTGGCGGACGCCGTGAAGACGACGCTCGGGCCCAAGGGCCGGAACGTAGTCATCGAAAAGAAGTTTGGATCGCCGACCATCACCAAGGACGGCGTGACCGTAGCCAAGGAGATCGAGCTGAAGGATCCGATGGAGAATGTCGGCGCTCAGCTGGTGAAGGAAGTTGCCTCAAAAACCTCGGACGTGGCCGGCGACGGCACCACGACCGCAACAGTTCTGGCGCAGTCGATCTTCCGCGAAGGCGTGAAGACGGTTGCCGCCGGCGCCAACCCCATGGCTCTGCGGCGCGGCATCGAAAAGGCCGTGGCCGCGATCATCGGCACACGCGACAAAGAAGGCAAGTGGACCGACGGCGGCGCTTTGGGCAAACTGTCCAAGCCCGTCAATGAGGGGTCCGTGGCCCAGGTGGGCGCGATTTCGGCCAACGGCGATCAGGAGATCGGCGACATTATTGCCGAAGCGGTCAAGGTAGTGGGCAAAGATGGCGTCATCACCATCGAAGAGTCGAAGACCATGCACACTGGCCTGGAGACGGTCGATGGAATGCAATTTGACCGTGGCTACCTGAGCCCCTACTTCGTCACCGACGCCGAGCGGCTTGAAGTGATTCTGGAAGAACCCTACATTCTGATCTACGAAAAGAAGATCAGCGCCATGAAGGACCTGCTTCCACTGCTGGAGCAGATCGCGCGCGGCGGCAAACCGTTGCTGATCATTGCCGAGGATGTGGAGGGCGAGGCCCTGGCAACTTTGGTGGTGAACAAGCTGCGCGGCACGCTGAACGTGGCCGCAGTGAAGGCGCCGGGCTTCGGCGACCGCCGCAAGGCGATCCTGGGCGACATTGCCATCCTGACTGGCGGCAAGGCCATCACCGAGGACCTGGGCATCAAGCTGGAAGGCGTGAAGCTGGAGGACCTGGGCAAGGCCAAGCGCATTACCATCGACAAGGACAACACCACAATCGTGGACGGCGGCGGCAAACCCTCTGAAATCGAGGGCCGGGTCAAGGAGATCCGCGCGCAGATCGAAAAGACGACCTCGGACTACGACAAGGAGAAGCTGCAGGAGCGGCTGGCCAAGCTGGTCGGCGGCGTGGCTATCATTAAAGTTGGCGCGGCCACCGAGACCGAGTTGAAGGAGAAGAAGGCTCGCGTCGAGGATGCACTGCACGCCACCCGCGCGGCAGTCGAGGAAGGCATCGTTCCTGGCGGCGGCGTGGCGCTGGTTCGCACCATTCCCGCGGTGGATGAACTCATCAAGAAGCTCGAGGGTGACGAAAAGATCGGCGCCCAAATCGTTCGCCGCTCCCTCGAAGAGCCTTTGCGCCAGATCGTCGCCAATGCCGGCGAAGAGGGTGCGGTGGTTGTGGCCAAGGTAATCGAGGGCAAGGAGAAGGACAAGGATCCCTTCAACCCGCACTTTGGCTACAACGCTGAAACCGGCCACTTCGAGGATCTGGTCAAGGCCGGCGTCATCGACCCCACCAAGGTCGCTCGCACGGCAATGCAGAATGCCGCCTCCATCGCCGGTCTGCTGCTCACCACCGAAGCCCTGGTTGTCGAGATTCCGGAGCCCAAACCCGCTCCGGGCGGCGGCCACGGCGGCGGCATGGACGGCATGTACTAGCCACCTGTGGTGGGTCCAACCGCCTCCCTATTGGGCGGTAAAAACAAAAGCAAAGGCCTCCAGCTTCAGCTGGGGGCCTTTTTCTTTGCATCATTATATTTACGCCGTGATCGTCTTACGCACAACCGCATATCGCCTCAACCGCCATGCAGCGGCAAGGCGAAAAGCGTTCGCGCCGCTACGAGGCCAGTGCAGCTACATTCGCTGTGGCGATGGACGGCGCGGCTGGAACAGTCTGCGGCCGCATCGAACGTAACCATCCGGCAGAGAGCCAGGAACGCGGAATCGAAAACTCCGACCAGCCGCAATCAAGGCAAACCAGTACGTCGGGCGACGGCGTCATGGGGGGGTGGCTTAGGGTGCGATGGCAGTTGCGATACAGACGAATCTCAGCAGGAATTACGGACAATGACGGAGACTGACATTTCGGGCAATTCATGGGGGTACCTCTAGAGCTAAAAACAACAGAAAATGCAAAACAACAACCTGAGGAAAAATTAACTCTAATCTTTTCAGTACTGGTTTTCAACCATTAATACGCAAATTTGAACATGAGAGCCAAAAATCTGCAATTTATAGAAGAATTACTTTTACCATATCAAATTTATTTTAAGTGGTTTTTGCGGGTCTCTCCCTTCTATCACCTGTCCGAATGAGAGATTTCGGCTCCAATTTCTCGTTCAATACTGCTATTGCACATCTGTTCGAGTACTGGAACTAGCTGGATAAAAAAGGGTAGCAGCCGTAGCCTGCGATCTGGCCAGTGGCCGGCAATTGTCTTCATCCATAAGCAGATAGGGCGCTTGCAAGCTGGCCAATCATAAGAGGTAAACGTCAAAATCACGCCCAAAATACGCGCAGGGACTGTGTAGCAATAGTAAAAATGTTTGAAATTCTCCACGGCTTACCGCATCCGCGAACGCTATCCGAATCCCTCAGCGATTGCCAGCCTTGGTCCACTCAATGCGGAGGCCGGTGCGGATGTTGAAGGGCAGGCTGGGATAGCCGATGGGAGCGATGTGCCGGTTGTTAGTGAGGTTTTCCGCCTGGCCATAGACGCTCAGCCAGGAGAGCAGCTTGAAACTCGCGCCCAGATCCAGCTTGGCGTAGCCGAAGTCGAGGTTTCGATTGGGTAGCAGCAGGCTGTTGCCGCCGCTGGCGTCGGCGTCCTCGAGATATGTAGAGTCGTTGCTGCGGCTGGCGAAAGCAGAAGTGAAAACAGCAGTTAACTTGCTATGCGCGTAACTGGCCGTGAAGAAGCCCGTGTGCGGCGGACGGCGGAAGGGACGCGCGCCCACCAGAGGCGAGTAAGCCCCGATGGGAATACCGTTGTAGGTGGGAATGGGCCCGAGTAGAGCCACATCGTTGTTGGTAAAGGAACGCTGCACCACCGCATCGAGGTAGGTATAGCCTCCGCGGAAGAAGATGTTCTTGCCGATTCCGCTCTCGACGGTGGTCTCGACGCCTTGAGCGCGAAATGCCTCTGAGTTCAGCGTCAATTCGTAGGCAAAGTTCGTCTGCAGGAAGTTTTCCAAAGATTGCTGCTGGGCCGGGGAGAGATTGGGCAGAAGCTGCGGAACCAGGTCCAGACCAACGTATTCGATCTCCTTTCCAAATTCATTGTGGAAGTAACTGGTGCGCAAGATCAGGTGATCGCTAATGAATTTCTGCTCCACTCCGCCTTCGTAAGTGCGCGTGGTGGGCGCGGCCAGGCGTGAGATGTTGTACTGCTGGATGGTCGATTGTCCACCGTATTGTTCGAGAAAGTCGTAGAGAGAACCAGCCTCATCGGTCAGCTTAGGTTCCCGCACTCCATCGCCGTAGTTGAAGAGAATGCGCGTGCCGCTGAAGATGTGCTTATGCGGGCGCAAAGCAATATAGGAAACTCCCGCACGCGGCGAGGTCTGCGTTCCAAAGAGCGAATAGCGCTCCAGGCTGCCGCTGAGCGTGTAATAGAACCGCTTTTTGAAATCACCATGCACGCTTGCCAGATAGTCGTAGTTGGTGGGCGACAACGGCGGGTAGTAGAGGTTATTTCCGGGCTCGGAGCCACGCTCATTCTCGTAATGAAAGCCGATCAGAGCGGTCAGATGAGGAGTAAACCGGTAATCGCCCTGATAGGCAAGTTGGTCTCGGTTGTTCACGTTCTGGCTTCCATGCGGTGCCGTCGTGGAAGGAACACAATCGAGCACCGCCTGCCCCGTGGCAGAGTAGCCATTCGCGCCGGTGATGGTGACTGAGTTGCCCAAGGTAGCAGGGCCGTAGCAATAGAAACTGTAGCTCTGATATTCACCTGAGGTCTGCCACAGTGTGTACTGCTCCCGTTTGCGAGTCAGGCCGTAGCGAAACGTGTTGTGAAACGAAGCCGTGGTCTGGTTGTCGATTGATGCGCTCACAAAGAGGTCCTGATCCTTTTGCGTGGCGTTGTCGGCGACGTGATAGAAATCCCATGCGTTGGGAACGCCGGTGGCATCGACGCCATAGTGCAGCGTTCCTCTGATTTGTGTGCTCCCTCTGGGCTGCCAGCCGAAGTTGGCCGCCGTGGTGGCTACGTGGTACTCGTCATTGGGCAAATCGTTGCTGGTTTGTAGCCAACTGAATGCGCCTAAATAATCCAGCTTGTTGTGTGCGCCCGCCACTTCCAGTTCTTCGCGCGAGGTATGGAAGCTGCCCGCATCGCCTTGAAAAAGCAACGAAGGAAAACTGGTGGTGCCGCGCGGGGTGGTAAGGCTGACCACGCCACTGCCTGCGCCTGCGCCATAGAGGTTGGAATCAGGGCCGCGATAAACCTCTGCGCGCTCCACTGCGGTGGTCGAGAGCGGTCCGAAGTCGAATGTGCCGCCCATGTCAGTTGCATCGACGCCGTCGAGGAGAATTTTGTTGGCGTCCGAATTGCCGCCGCGAATGAAAGAGCGAGCTCGCCGCGCCTATCTGGCCGGACTGCACTACGACCGTTCCCGGCATCAGTCGCAACGCGCTCACCAGGTCCGCGCGCAGTGCCAGATCGAGCGGCCCGAGAACGCTGGTGGCTTCGCTGGTCTGAGGCTGAGGCGTAGGAGTTCCTGTGGCCGTGACCACGATGGACTCACGCGCCCACTCGGGTTCAAGCACGACGTTGCGCTCGATCGAATCGAGCCGGCCGGCGTAGAAAGCCGGGCGTCTCCAACTGGCGAAAGCTTTTGGCGGAGACCAACAGGAAGAAACGGCCTTCGACCCCGGTAATAATCTGAAAACTGCCGTCAGCTTTGGAGACAGCGGCGCCGACTGCTTTGCCGCCGCTCAGCAGAACCACGTTAGCGCCGGTGACCTTGGCGCCCGAGGCGTCCGTGACTACGCCGCGGATGGAGGCAGCCGGACAGTAAGTGGCGCAGGCTGCTAGCAGAAGCAGAGCGAATGCGCGAGGCAACTCGCGCGGCAGTAAGCCGCTAAAAAATGATGGCGTATGAACAGGCATGATGGCTCCTTCGTTCCCCTCGGAACGCAAGTGGGTTGAGGGCGCGAGGACCGGTCTCCTGACTTGCGCCTTCCCAGCCACCTTCCCACAGGCGCGCTCCAGAGAGCTCGCCGTGCAGTGGTTCACAAGGGATCTCCGCGACAGGCGGAAACTCCCAGGCTGGTTCCCTGCCCTGCCCGATAGAACGGGCCGCTGGGCCGGGGCGCTCACAGTTGCGGGGCAGTGGCGGAGTTTCACCGCCTTCCCGAGCATCCTGGCGATTGCCGTAGTGTTTTGCGCTGCCCTTTGACGGAGCAGCCGGTACGGCACGGAACAGATTTCCATGCCAACCACTTTTATAGATGGAGCGGCGCGGTGGAGTCAAAACGAGCGGAGCAAAGAAGTTTGCCGGATTACAAATAAGTTTTATCGGGCTGCAATGCAGGAAGGAATGGTGACCCCGGGAAGACTCGAACTTCCGACACGCAGTTTAGGAAACTGCTGCTCTATCCACCTGAGCTACGGGGCCACGACGCGAACTGTTCGCAGCAGTTTCAGGAAACTGCTGGGCTTTCCTAATTCGGCCCTTGCGGGCCGGGGCCACCTGAGCTACGGGGCCACTGAGCAAATTGTTCGCAGCAGTTTCAGGAAACTGCAGGGCTTTCCTAATTCGGCCCTTGCGGGCCGGGGCCACCTGAGCTACGGGGCCACTGAGCTGCGGCGCCACAATGCAAAACCACGCTATTAACTATTAACAGGTTAGCATCGCTCAGCTTGATAGCAAGGCTGACGTATATTGTGCGCTTATGGGGGTACCCCCACCCCTATTTTGTAAACAAATTCCTTGTTTTCTTGAGGTTAGGGGGAGGGTTGCGCTGCAAAATATTGAAAACAATGAAGTTCCCTGCAAAATATTCCTGGATAAGGAGTTACGGGAAGTTTCGGCCTCTGTTGGCAGCTTCCGGCTGAAAGGCGGCGCTAATAGGAGGTGCCGGACGAGGATTTGAACGTAGTCTTCGTAGGGATCATTGTGCGACGAATGGGGGAAATAATCTGCAAGGGACCAGGATTGCTTAAGTTGACTTTAGGCGCGCCGCATGGTATTACTTTTATTGAAATGTAAAGGAATGACATGGAATCCGCACTGAGCATCAAGGGACAAGCGACCATTCCCAAGACGATTCGGGACCATCTTCATCTGAAACCGGGAGACCGGGTGAAGTTCTTCCTGCATCCGGACGGTAGCGTGGTGATTTTGCCCAAGCTGCCCACCTCGGCGTTACGGGGCATCGTCTCTTCGCGGCTTGGACGGCCGGCCTCTCTGGATGAGATGGATCAGGCTATTGCAGCCGGCGCGGCGGGGGGAATTCAGCGCGGCAAACTCCGGTGATCGGACGATGAACGGACTCGATACAAATATTCTCATCCGCTACCTCACGCAGGATGACCCGATCCAATCTCCCAAGGCAACGAAAATCATCGAGCGGCGATTTACGCAGGAAGACCCCGGCTTCATCAGCCTGGTCACGATGGCTGAAACCGTGTGGGTTCTTGGGAGCGTGTATGAATTGCCGGACACGGAGATCGCCGATACCGTGGAGCGCATCCTTCAGGCCGATACGCTGGCGGTTCAAAACGAGCAGCAGGTCTTCACGGCGATGGTGACGCTCCGGCGGGGATGGGGCGCGTTTTCTGATGCGCTGATTGTGGCTTTGGGAGCGTGGGCCGGTTGCGACAGCACTCTGACCTTCGACAAGAAAGCGATAAGGCTGGCGGGGTTTGAGCTTGTGGATTGACCACCTGCGGTGGGGCCAAATGCTTGCCATTCGCTAGCAAAAAGCTGGGGTTCGTGGTCTCCCGGGCCCCCAAATGCGAGCGACCCGGTGCACACAGTACCCGGCGGACCAGCCGAATGCAGACTTCTATTGCCACTTCCCCAGTCTGGCGTTATCCTTTGGGCTAACGTTAGCCACTAGACTACGTTGTGGCAGCGTCTTTCATCTCGGGAGTGTTCCATGCGGAAACTAGCCATATTATGTGTTCTATCCGCTTGTACAGCAATAGCTTATGGCGGGCAGAAAGAATACGTCACCGGTACCATGTTGAGCATCGTACCGAGCCATTCGCAAACGTTCTACGAGGGCACAAGCATCGATATGTATTTCTACGGGTACTCGGTTCGGGTCGGAAACATGATGTATTCGGGTGCATGTCGAGAGCGATTGTTCAATGGCTGCGATACGAACTTTGTGATTGGCGCAGCTGTCCAAGTGCGTTTCGACAAATCCGATATGTTCTTGCTTCGTGAGAACGGGAAGGAGTTGAAGCTTCATGTTGGTAGGAAACAAATCATTGCCCCGTAGTTGGGTACTGGTGGTTGCTCTCGGAGCATTTGTAGTGCCTATTTGGGCATCTCAGCAAGGTCAACCCGCCGAGGAATCTGTAACCGTATTAACAAGCAAGGCAAATGCTGGTGACGCTCAGGCGGAAGCCGATCTCGGCGCGCTGTATTTTAAGGGCGAAGGAGTACCCCAAGATTATGGCAAAGCTGTAGAACTTGTGCGTAAAGCAGCAAATGCCGGAAACTCCGATGGCGAAAACCGTCTTGGGATGGCTTATATCTATGGCTATGGGGTCCCACAGAATGACAACGAGGCTGCAAGATGGACAAGACTTGCAGCAGATCAGAGAAACGCTAATGCAGAGTTTCAAATGGGGTACTTATATACCTATGGCAGAGGAGTAAAAGAAAGCGAAATTGAATCCCTAACGTGGTATCGCAAAGCTGCCGAGCACGGGTTGCCATTGGCCGAATATTTTATGGGACTTGCATATGAGACCGGAAACGGCGGTCTACATCAGAGCGCGTCGCAAGCGGCAGTCTGGTACAGGCAAGCCGCTGAACAGGGGGTTGCAGAAGCCCAGGTCCAACTAGGACGTTATTACCGTAATGGTTTGGGTGTAAAAAAGGATGCAGCGGAATCAGCCACGTGGTTCAGAAAAGCCGCAGATCATGGAAACGCAATCGGACAGGCACAGTTAGGCATTCTATACTCGAATGGTGAAGGCGTACCAAAGGATTGGAATGAAGCTGCGAAGCTATTCCTTCAATCGGCCGAGCAAGGCAACTCTGATGCGCAGTACCTTTTAGGTTTCGCATACCTCCTGGGAGAAGGTGTCACCAAGGATGTGATTTCTGCATATATGTGGTTCAACATTGATCCAACAGAAGAAGCAACTAAGATGCGTGATGCAATCGAAAAAGACATGACCTCCGAACAAATTGCTGAGGGGCAACGGTTATCGAAAGAATGGATCACAAAACATCCACACCAATAATTTCTATAGAGTTGCGCAATGAACAATCAGCCAGAATCGCGAGGGTTCACTCGTACTTTTTCAAGCCAATTCGTACTTCTCTAATGTATTGTATGATTGCTTCTCGTTCTGATTCCCACGACAACAGGCCTGCCCCGGTCACGCACTCATCGTTTTTTCGTGCCAGATACAGTTCATCAGCAATTATTCGGAGCAACTTCTCGATTCGCTCAAGCTGTTCATTTTCTATAACACGAGATTAGCAAATAAACAGCAAGGATTCCAGCAAAATATCCAACTCGGACAAGGATACGTCTCTTGCCGATTTCCTATCTACTACTACCCCAATGACGTTGTTTCGGATTCCTGGGGCTTCGCCTGCGGCTCGGGTCTGACGGCAGCTTCCTTTTAGTCTTTGCTTTCTTCTTCATAAAAGAAATCATCCCACGGAACGCAACATCTTTACCACTGAAATATGAAGCAAAGCCATTTTACTCCCTGTTTTCCTCAGAAGGGCGGGATTTCAACCCGCTTTTGGACGGGTAACGAAGTGTGCCTGACGACTAGAATCTAGACTAGCCATGGCTGAATTTACGCATTTGCATTTGCATACCGAGTACTCGCTGCTGGACGGGGCTTGCGACCTGACCAAGCTCATGAGCCGCGTGGCGGCGGTGGGGCAGAAATCTGTCGCCATGACCGACCACGGGAACATCTATGGGGCGGTGCATTTTTTCGATGCGGCGAAGAAGCAAGGCATCAAGCCGATTCTGGGCTGCGAGCTTTATATCTCGAAAAAAGAGGACCATCGCGCTCCCGGCGAAGGGGACGACAACAATCACCTGCTGGTGCTGGCGGAAAACGAAGAGGGCTACCGCAACCTGATGCGGATTACCTCGGAGGCTTCGCTGCACGGCTTCTATCGCAAGCCGCGCGTGAGCAAGCAGCTACCTGGCCGAAAACTCGAAGGGCCTGATTGGATTTTCCGGCTGCCTGAGCGGGGAGTTGTGCGAGGAGCTGGTGGCGGGCAACTACGAGAAGGCGCGCGGCGTGGCGCAGCAGTACGAAGACATCTTCGGCAAGGGAAATTTTTATCTGGAAATTCAGGATCAGGGGCTGGAGCAGGAGAAGCAGATTCATGAGGCGTTATTCCGGCTGGAAAGGGAACTGAATATTCCGCTGGTGGCCACCAACGACTCGCACTACCTGTGCGGCGATGACTCGCACGCGCACGACGTGATGCTGTGCGTGCAGACCGGCTCGAAGCTGCAGGATCGCGAGCGCTTCCGCTTCGATTCGCGACCAGTTTTTTGTGAAAAGTGCCGAGGAGATGGCGAGGCTCTTCAAGGATTCGCCGGACGTGATGCGGCGGACGATGGAGATTGCCGAGCGCTGCGAACTGAAGCTCAAGCCGGTTGACGATCCATTTCCGCTGTTCGCCGTGCCGGAGGGGCACACGATCAATAGTTACTTTGAGCAGATCTGCCGCGAGGGCTACAAGAAACGCCTGGAGACGGCGGTGCGCAGCCTGGAGTCGCGCGGGGTGTTGCGCTCGCCGGCACATGAGTATGATGCGCGGCTGGAATATGAAATCAAAATCATTGAGGAGATGAAGTACGCGGGGTACTTCCTGATTGTTTGGGACTTCATCAAGTATGCGCGCGACCATGGGATTCCGGTGGGACCGGGGCGCGGATCGGGCGCAGGCTCGCTGGTGGCGTATGCGATGGAGATTACGAATATCGATCCCATGCAGAACGGGCTGATCTTCGAGCGGTTTCTGAATCCGGAGCGCAAGCAGATGCCGGATATCGATGTGGACTTCTGCATGAACCGGCGCGGCGAGGTGATCGACTATGTGACGCGGAAGTACGGGCGCGAGCAGGTGGCGCAGATTATCACCTTCAACACCATGGCGGCCAAGGCGTCGATCAAAGATTGCGGGCGCGTGATGGATATGCCGTATGGCGACGTGGACCGGATTGCCAAGCTGATTCCGGCGACGGTGGGCATTACCATCGACAAGGCCCTGGAAGATGTGGCGGAGCTGCGCAAGGCATACGAGAAGGACGCGCAGATTAAGGAGCTGATCGACACGGCGAAGAAGCTGGAGGGGCTGGTGCGCGGCTCCGGCGTTCATGCGTCGGCAGTGGTGATTGCTCCGCGTCCGCTGATCGAGCTGGTGCCGCTGGCCAAGACCAAGAACGACGAAATTGTCACTGCTTACGACATGACGGCCATCGAAAAGATGGGCCTGTTGAAGATGGATTTTCTGGGGCTGACCACGCTGACAGTGATTGACGATTGCCTGAAGCTGATCGAGACCAACCGTGGTGAGAAGCTGGACATTGGAGCGATTCCGCCGCAGGACGAGGAGACATTCAAGAAGGTATTTCATGCGGCGCTGACTTCGGGGGTTTTTCAGTTTGAGTCGAGTGGAATGCGCGATGTGCTGCGGCGCTACAGGCCGGATACGGTGGAGGATTTGACGGCGCTCAATGCGCTCTATCGACCGGGGCCGATCCAGGGCGGAATGATCGACGACTTCATCGAGCGCAAGCTGGGACGGCGCAAGGTTGAGTATCTGCTGCCAGAGCTGGAAGGGATTCTCAAGGAAACCCTGGGAGTGATCGTCTATCAGGAACAGGTGATGCAGATATCGAACGCGCTCGCCAGTTACACCATGGGCGAGGCAGATGTGCTGCGCAAGTCGATGGGCAAAAAGAATATGGACGAGATGGCCCGTCAGCGCGATCGCTTCGTGAACGGTGCGGAGGCCGCGGGTCACTCCAAGGCGACGGCGGTTGAAATCTTTGACCAGATGGATAAGTTTGGCGGGTATGGCTTCAATAAGTCGCACTCAGCGGCCTATGCGCTTCTGGCTTATCAGACGGCCTATCTGAAGACGCATTACCCGATGGAGTTCATGGCGTCACTGCTGACCTCGGAGACATCGAAGCCGGAAAATGTGGTCAAGTATATCGCCGAAAGTGTCGGTGTCTATATTTGTGCGGTATCGCGCCGCGCTCCTGCCACGACATGATCTCCATGGCGGGGGCCATCGAGAGGCCGGCGGTCTTCATGCCCATGCCGAAGCGGCCAATGCCGTCACGGTTGTTGAAGACCATCGAGCCACCGAAGGAGGTAGCGACTTTCAGCACGTTGGGCTGCATACCGTAGCCGTTGTCATAAACAAGAATGTCCGTCTTTGAGCGCACCTTTCTTGCCGATCTGGCGGATATAAGACGCGGATTTCGGTCGCGTCCGCACCGATGCCATTGTCGATGGCTCGCAGATCGCCGAGGTCGTGCTGTCATAGCCTACGTCACGCAGAGACTGGATAAAGGTCTGAGCTAGGAAGAGGGGAACCGCAGCGGATTCCTTGAGGGCGCGGTTGAGGACTTGGCGTCCGCCCCTAGGGGCGTCGTCGGCCCAGCGCGGAGAAAAGGGAATGCCTTCGTTGGTTTCATCCTCCGTCGACGCGGCATCGGAAAACGTCGGGGCACCTCGAAGATTGTAGGAGGTGAAATGGTTGTTCGGAGTTGTCATTTGATGAGTCCTTCTGGTCTATGGGGCGACGCTTTGCGCCCGCAGGGAAGAGGGACCAAATTGGCCCTCTAACCATTAGGAGATGGCGGGCGAGCATTGTGACGCCCGGGCTAAAAATTTTCAGGTTGAAAGAGAGATGTCGTGCCAACTACAGGAGCGCGCCATCGCCTCTTTGAACTGCTCCGGCTTTGTCGTTTACGGAAGCGCTTCAAGCGCGGGCATAATTCAGGACATTTGGAACAAACTTAGCTGGTTGATCAGATTCTTCTTTTCCGTTCCAAAAATCTGTTCCAGATTAGAGCCATGATTTATGGCTACGCCCGCGTAT
>CAWJDN010000171.1:0-3032 GCA_963840985.1 uncultured Acidobacteriaceae bacterium | reverse complement strand
TAATTTTGAATAGTCCCCATTTTGAAGCCGTGTGTGAAAGTGGAATTGAGTCACTGTTCCATAACCGTGGGTGTACTCCTAGACCTTTACAAATAGTGGCATAAGTCACAGTAGCAAATCCGTGAATAATAATTCTATTTTTCGTCCGTAACTAATTTGTTATTATTACTAGTGTTAATTAAGTAGTCGATCACCAACTTGGCATTGGCGCGGCTTCATGTACGTTAGACATTAATTAGGTCAGTTGTTCTCGATCACCAACTTGGCATTGGCGCCGGCTTCATGTTAGTCTTTCCCAGCCTAATTAGCTCTCTCTGCCAATTATATATACCCCACCTTTTCTCCAATTAATCCACATATATAAATGTAATAACAAGCGAACAAATAAATATATTCCACGTACCGATAATTCAATTGGTCATATAACGCCATATGGCATGATGAATTAAGTAGCAAATTACCAGTAATACCCCCATATATTGATCAATAAATAGAGAACTCCAGCTCCAGCAAAGGCAACCAACACAACTCAACTAGATCAGTTCTAGCTATCACTATTAATGGCATCCCCTTCTCTTCTTACCACTCTTCTAATCCTCTCAGCAGCTCTTGCGTTTCTCTCTCCCTCTTGCTTTGCTGATTCTGTTTTGTACTCGGGGGATACCTTGTCCAACGGTCAGTCCCTCTCATATGGAAACTACAGGTTGACGATACAAACGGACTGTAATCTGGTCTTATACGATGGTCGCCGGGCTGTATGGTCTTCTCAATCCCAAAAAAAAGGTAGTGGTTGCAACCTTCAGATGCAGAAAGATGGTAACCTTGTGATCTATGATGGCAGTAATAGGGCTATCTGGGCTAGTAACACTAGTGGACCCAAAGGTAACTATCAATTGATACTCCAACGCGATCGCAATGTTGTGATCTATGATAGCAGTAATAGGGCTATCTGGGCTACATCATCAAACATTGCCGGCACTGCTCCTGTTGTCATCTCAGAAAACTCAGCTAATAAGTCTCCAGTGGGGGCTTGAGACAAAATCCCAGGGTGACCGGGAAGTAATGTTACTGTATGTTTATGCTTTTATGTTACTATGTATGCATGCAAGAGAGTGTGCTCATGTGTGTCAATAAATAAAGAAATAATTCTGTTGAGCTCATAAATGATACTATGTATTTTGAGCTCATGAATGATACTATGTATTTTAGCCAGAGTGTTTTCTTTGGTCATAAATGAATTTATGTAATGAGTTCAATTGAAAATATTGTTCCTTTATTATGCTGGGTCTATTTAATTTGCCAGCAGAGCCGTTTAATATTGTTATGTCCTATTTTCTCGTTCAGTTACATCTCCTTGCCTGATCCATAATCGACAACGCATCTCTCATCGACCCGTCGCCAGCCTCGGCCAGCAGAGCCAGCGCGGCATCCTCGGCTTCGACCTTCTCTTCAGCGGCGATCATCTTCAACTGCGCCAAAATGTCGATCGAATTTGACGGCATGAAAGCTGAAGTGCTGGCAGCGCGAGCGGATGGTCTGCGGAATGTCCTCTGGCTGTGTGGTAGCCATCATGAAGATGACGTGTGCCGGCGGCTCTTCGAGGGTTTTGAGCAGGGCATTGAAGGCCGCGTCGGTAATCTGGTGGGCCTCGTCGAGGATGTAAATCTTGTACCTGTCACGCGACGGCGCGTAGCGTGCGGCGTCCCTCAACTCGCGAATCTCGTCGATGCCGCGATTGGTGGCGGCGTCGATCTCGATTACGTCCACGGCATTGCCCTGGCGAATCTCCATGCAAGAGTCGCACGTGCCGCAGGGCTCCGGCGTGGGGCGGACCGCGCTGCCCACTTCAGTGCGGCAGTTCAGCGCCATGGCCACGATGCGGGCGATGGTCGTCTTGCCGATGCCGCGGTGGCCGGAGAAGATGTAGCCGTGGGCGACGCGGTTCTGGCTCAGCGCGTTGAGCAGGGTGCGGGTAACGTGATCCTGGCCGGCCACGTCGGCAAAGCGCTGCGGACGGTATTTCCTGGCTAGAACCTGATAACCCATGGGTGAACTCGCTCCCTCGAGCCTCTCCGAAATGAGGCCGCCTAGAGGGGATTGTATCGCTCCGGGGGGACTGCGCGTCCTGCGAATGTTGAGTCAATTTTATGCGAGAACCGCGCGTATGCATCAGGCCTGATTATCAGACGAATATATCGTCGTGATACTAAACCTCACTTCACTTGTAGAGGATTTCACCGTTTATGTAAGCGATCTTCCTGATAACCTTACGCCCACCGATCAATCTATACTTAAAGGGTATGAGGCGAGACGGATGAGACGCGCATCATTATTTGCGCTGGTTGTGGTTGGCTGCCTTACGGTCTGCCTGACGGCAGGGCATCGGCTGCTGGCACAGGCTCCGGCTGCGGGCGATACCAAGAGCCAGAGCAAACCAGCTGACGCGAGTCAGAAGCCTCAGTCCAACTCATTGCAGCCGGGAGCGACCACGCATTCCAGCAGCAATCCCTTTCCCGAGGATACGAGTACCGTTCCTGTGATGCCTTCGAGGACCACGCCTGTGCTGCCGGAGGGAACCTATCATTCGCCGGTAAGCTATGGAATCCCGCTGCGGGGCGAAGACGTTGACCCGGTGCGCAGTCCGGACGACCCTGAGCCAACGGCCGCCAGCGGCTCGGATACCGATTCCAGCGCAAATTCCAGCTCCAGCCTCACGGGCATTGAGACGCTGCTGCCCACGCCGGGGGACGATCAGCCGAACGGTAAGAAAAGAAAACTACTCGTTATCAAGGAGCCCACCCACCAGGAGGCTGCCTCCAAAGACATCGAAGTGGGCAGCTACTATCTGCAGACCAAAAACTGGAAGGGTGCTCTTTCGCGCTTCGAGTCCGCGCTGGTGCTGGACCCGGAGAATCCCGAGGTCTATTGGGGATTGGCCGAGGCGGAGCACCATCTGGGCGATTATGCCCATGCCAAAGAGCATTATCTGAAGCTGCTGGAGTACGATCCTGACGGTCCGCACGGCAAGCAGG
>CAWJDN010000170.1:0-11050 GCA_963840985.1 uncultured Acidobacteriaceae bacterium | reverse complement strand
GTTGATGGATCGCGTGAAGATCAACGAGGTCTCCACATTCAATGGCGAGTTCTGGGAACCCAAGAGCTGGCCAAAAGAAGCCGAGGGCGTTGGCCTCACCGAGGCGCCTCGCGGCGCGCTGGCGCACTGGATCAAGATCAAGGATGGCGCCATCGAAAACTATCAGCTTGTGGTGCCAACCACATGGAACGGATCGCCGCGAGATGCCAAGGGGCAGCGCTCATCCTTTGAGCAGGCGTTGATCGGCACGCCGGTGGCTAAGATCGACGAACCGGTCGAAATTCTGCGCACCATCCATTCCTTTGACCCGTGCCTGGCCTGCGCCGTGCACCTGTACGATCCGCAGGGACGGCACCTTCACCAGGTTTCCTTCGAGTGACGGCTATGAGCAATCCAAACTCTGCTGCGGGTGTGGGCGCGCGCGATGCGTTTTCGGCGAATGGCAACAAGCAACCGGTCGAATACCGGCGCGTCTACGTTTGGGAACTGCCGGTGCGCGCCTACCATTGGATCAACGCCATTACCTTGACGGCCCTGTGCGTGACCGGCTACCTGATCGGCGCGCCCATTCGCGCGTTTTATGCGGCTGAGGCCTACCAGCAGTATTGGTTCGGTTGGGTGCGCTTCATCCACTTCGTGTGCGCGTTCATCTACGTTTTCAACTTCATGGCGCGGCTCTATTGGGGTTTCGTCGGCAACCAGTACTCCCACTGGAACGCCTTCTTCCCGCTGAAGAAATCGCAACGGCAGGAGATCGTTGACGTAATTAAAGCGGACGTTCTGGAAGTGAAGATGCACGGGCCCATCTCCACCGGACACAATGCGCTGGCCGGTGTGATTTATTTCGGCACCTTCCTCGCGTTCGTCTTCCAGACCATCACCGGCTTCGCGCTGTACTCCAGCATGAGCAACTCGTGGCTGCCGCGGATGTTTACCTGGGTTGTGCCGCTGATGGGCGGCGAATTCGGTGTGCGCTTCTGGCACCACACATTCCTGTGGTTCTTTGTCACCTTTGTCATTATTCACGTCTATCTTGCCTTCTATCACGACTACATCGAAGGGCGCGGCACGGTATCCTCGATCATAGGCGGATGGAAGTTCGACCGGACGGAGAAGAGTGTCAAATAACTCAACGGTAACCAAGCAGGATAAAACGCTGGTGCTGGGCCTGGGCAACGTCATCATGGGCGATGAAGGGGTCGGCGTCCATGTAGTGCGAGCTCTTGAACAGCATCCGCTCCCAGCCAATGTGGAGTGCCTTGACGGCGGCACAGGCGGATTCACTCTGCTCGAGCCGCTGCAAGAGGCAGGCCACATCATCCTCATTGACGCAGCCGCCGACGGCAACCCTCCTGGCACCGTCACCCGCACCACGCCTAAATTCTCGCGAGACTATCCGCCCACACTCACCGCACACGACATTGGCGTCAAAGATTTGCTGGATGTCTTTTACATACAGGGCGGAGCCCCCGATGTGATCCTCTACGCCATCACCATCGATCCCAATCAGCCTATTTCAATGGAGCTCTCGCCGGAGATTGCCAAGGCTGCTGATGTGGCCGTCGCGGAGATTCTTGTAGCATTGGGGTCCAACTCCGCTGCGTGACCAGAGGATGACAGCCGAAAGTGTGAAGCAGACAGAACGACGATCATGAACAGGTTGGCGACCACGTAGATGGGGAAGAGCCTGAGAATCAGCTTCCGGTCGGCGAAGCGCCGGCTGGGATTTCTTTCAATAAAACAAGCAGGGGCGTTAGCCGCTTGCGTGATCAGGCCCTCAACTTATCATTGCGGTTCAGGCGCAGTCACTCCTGGCTTCACATCCACGTTGTGATACATGGTAATCTTCCACTCACCCGCATCTTTCACCATCACTTGAAGAAGCCGGGTGCGCAATCGTCCCTTGTCATCGAGATGAGTCCCGGGCGGCGGCCCTGATGCCGAAAACCCTGTAATCCATGTCAGTGTCTCTACAACCGCTGTCTCCGGGCGAATGAACCTGAGCGAAACAACCTGTTGCTTCATCGTAGTGCCGTGAAAAATACCCTTGAAGATTTCTTCATGCTTGTCGAGAAACCCTTGGTGCCCAGTAAAGAACATGCCTCGAATATTCGTGAATGTGCCGTCCTCAGCAAAATGCTGTGAATACACCTTGGCATCACCTTTGTTCCATGCAGTCACTTCCTCATCGAGGATGTTTCGAATAGCTGTCTCGTCCGGTTTGCCTTGGGCAATGGACATCGTTGCCGACAGCAGCATGACAATGATCAGCGTAGCTCTCATTTTGTTCCCTCTCTCTTGACGCATCGGCAAATCCCTTACTCCACCATAAACGGTGGCGCCTTCAGCTCCATGCCGAAGGCACGTGCGTACATAGCATCGCTCGGGTACACGCCGGGTTTGATGCCACAATTATCCCATTCGTTGAATTGCCGCTACCACCACGCATGATTCCCCAGCTTCTTCCCGTTCCTTCGATTATTTCGCCCTCGCATTCAACTTCCCAAGCACCTGCTTCAAATCGTCGAGCTTCTGCCCTGCCTCGGCGAGTTTACCCGCCGCCGTCAACCGCTGATAATCGTCGAAGTCCCTGCCAGCCTGTACAATCAGCGTTTTCATATCCTGCTCGGGCTGCGCCTTACCCGCCGGAGCAGTGGCCGCCGTCGAATTTTCAGAGACGCTTAGCGACGAGATGCCGCCGCCGAACAATGACGACAGCGCCGCCTCGAAGGTTGGCCCGTAGGCTAGCTTATCTTGCAGGGCCAGCACCACCAGGCGTAGTTCCGGCATGGGGCTGCGGTCGGCTTGTAAATAAATCGGCTCCGCATAAAGCAGCGCGCGCCCCGAGGGAATCACCAGCAGCGTTCCACGCCGCACATGCGAGCCTTGCTGATTCCATAGCGTCAACTGGCCCGAAAGCTGCGCGTTCTGGTCGATGCGCGCTTCAATCTGCAATGGCCCATCGACTAACTTCGTCTTGGGAAAGTCGTAAACAATCGAAGTGCCATAGTGTTCGCCGTCGCTGCGCCCCGCGATCCAGCCGATAAGATTGTTGCGATTGGCCGGCGTGAAGGGCAGAATCTCGACAAACTCGACGCCGCTCTCGCCGGGTAGCTTCATCAACACGAAGTTCGGCTGCATGGCCTGCGTCTGCTGCTCACCACTATTGCCCATGCCAACTTCCGTCGCCACCGTCCATAAGTCTTCGCGGTTATAGAAGACTTCGGGATTGGTCATGTGATACAAGCCGTAAACTTCTGCCTGCAACTTGAGCAATAGTTCTGGATAGCGCACGTGCTTGCGCAGGCCGGGCGGCATCTCGGACGCATCCCTGAACAAGCTGGGAAAGATGCCCCGATAGGCCGCAAGGATGGGGTCGTGCGCATCGAAGATATAAAACGTAGTCGTTCCGTCGTAAGCGTCGACTACCACTTTTACGCTATTGCGCAAGTAGTTGACGGACTGGCCGTAAACCGAGTAATGCGTCGAGTAGGGATAGGTGTCCGATTGCGTAAAGGCATCGAGAATCCAGGAAAGCCGGCCATCTTCGCCGAGCACAATATACGGATCCTGATCGAAGGTGAGAAACGGCGCCAGCGCCGCGGCGCGCTCGCGTACCGTGCGCCGCATCAGCAGGCGGCTTTGTTCATTCACATCATCACTGAAAGGCAGCTTGGCCAGGTCGCCGCGGTCAAAGGCTATCAGCGCGCGTCGCAAAAAGCCGCCTAACTCGATGCCGCCACTGCCCTGATAGTAGGCAAGATTGTTGGTATCGCCCTGCGGGTAGTTGAACTCCTGTTGGCGCGTCTTCACGTATACATCTGTGTTGGTCATTTCGCCAAAATAAATTTCCGGACGCGTTACGTTGAGGCTGGGCGAGGTGCTTTGCACCGGCATATTGCTCAACAGCAGCGTGGGCATGCCCTCCGGTGTAAAGCCATTCACCGGGTTCATGGTGATGCCGTAGCCGTGCGTATAAATTAATTTGTCGTTAATCCAGTTGCGGCTGCTCTCCGGTAGTTTGTCCACATTCAGTTCACGCGCGGCCAACATCACCTCGTGCATGGAGCCGTTAATTTGATAGCGATCTATGTCAATGTCGGGAAAATCGTAATAGGTGCGAATCTCCTGAATCTGGCGCAGCGTATCCTGGAGTGCATGCCAATCCCACAGGCGAATGTTCTGCAGCGTTGCCTGATTATTGGCTGGGTCGGTGGCATCAACGGTGGTCTCGGCGGGAAACTCGCGCTGCTGGAAGCGGTCCAGGCCGTAGGCTTGTTGTGTCATCTTGATGTTATTTGCGATATAGGGCTGCTCTCGCACCAATTCGTTGGGCTTGACAATAAAACTGGAGACGTACCAGCCGACTAGCGCTACGCCGGCATAACAGACCACGGCTGGAGCGACAGCCACCACTAGCCAGCGTGCGCGCGGCGCCAACACACCACCCACGGCCGCGATTACCGCGCCAAGCAGCAGCGCCGCACTCACCAGGAGCATGCCAGTGAGCGTCACGTGCGCGTCTGTGTATGTAACGCCGTCGAAGATCGTGTGGTGATCGAAGATTTGCTCAAAACGGCCAACATACATGCGCAGGCCAATGACTAGCAACAGAAATGCAACCGTGATGGAGAACCCTCGCAAGGGCAACTCAATGAGACTGTCGCGGCTTCCTCTGAGCGCGCGCGAGCTGCCCGAAATAAGCAGAAACACAACGGCCAGTACGCATGCGATGATGCTAAGCGTCAACAGCCATCCCAGGATGAGTTGCCATGCCGGAAGGGTGAAGAGATAGAAGTCGAGCGGCCGCGCGAAGATCGGGTCAGTTATGGAACTGTCGCCACGCGGCGCATACCACCAGAGCGCCAGCGTTTGCCACTGCGCGGCCATCGCCCCGCCGGTGAGGAGCGCGATAACCAGCGAGCCGCCGATAGAAACGATGCGCAGCACGGGCTTGAGCGACAGATTCACCTCCTGACCGGCGATAACAAGGGTGTGTGCGCTGGGCAAATCGTCGTCATGGGCGAGCTTGAGAGCGGAAAAAGACCCTAGCAGAATGAAAAATGTAAGCGCAAAAAATGCCGCGAAGATGCCCCACTCCAGCCCGCGCGCCTTCCAGAACACGTCGCCGTAACCGAGCGACTTGAACCACAGCAGGTCAACCCAGTACGAGAGCGCTGTCCGGCCGCCAAGGAGCAGAACAGCGACAACAGCGATGAGGAAAAGCAATCCGCGGCGGTTACGGCGCTGAGGCGAGGTCAACTTAGGCCAATTGATTGTTTCGGGCATCTCTATACTCCACTCTTTCCATTTCTGTGTCTTATGCGTGTCCGGCACATTGAGTCCCTGAGATGTATGGACCGTTGTGGTTCAGAAACTGCGATTTACAAGCCCCATCAGCTTCACTCTAGTCCTCTTCCGAGCTTTTTGCAGCCGGATAATCTCGCCCCGCGCTTCGGAACTGGATTGCAGCAGTCAGCCAGCTCTCCTGTTAAGTGAACGACAAGTTACAATTTTCCTTAACCAAGGCGCTCGCCCATGCTACCCTCACAACACAGCATGAGCCAGACTTCTTCCTCGCAAACACAACCAGTCATGGCCAACTTGCCCCGTGTGCTGGGCGCCAGCCAGGCTACTGCCATTGTCGTAGGCACAGTCATCGGCAGCGGCATTTTCCTGGTTCCCAGCGAGATGATGCGCGACACCGGCTCCTCGGCGCTGGTTTATCTAGCCTGGCTCGCCGGCGGCCTGCTCTCTCTTTTCGGCGCCATGACCTATGCCGAGTTGGGCGCCATGATGCCCTATGCCGGCGGCGGGTACGTCCTGCTGCGCGGCGCTTACGGCGACACGCCGGCCTTTCTCTATATGTGGACCTGGTTTGCCGTGGCCAAGCCGGCCTCGGCCGCGGCCATCACCATCGGCCTGGCCCGCACCCTGGAGTTTTTCCCGGCTTTCCACGGACTAGGCAATCAAGCCATTGGCGGCCCCATCCACTTGCTTTGGTCGCAGATCTTCGCCATCGCCGTGGTCTGGTTCATGACCGGCCTGAACTACATTGGCGTCAAGAAGGCCGGTAACTTCCAGCTTGTCTTCACCATCCTCAAAGCTATTCTCATCCTCATCGTGGTCGCGCTCTGTTTCGCGTCGGCCTCCGGCTCCTTCAGCAACTTCTCCACCACGCTGCCCCATGCCGTGGGTGGCTTTCGCGGTTTTATGCTGGCGCTGATTGCCACTCTGTGGGCTTACGACGGCTGGCCCGATCTCACCATCCTGGCAGGCGAGATCAAGCGGCCGGGGCGCAGCCTGCCCATCGCGCTGATCGGAGGCCTATGCATCGTCGGCTTTCTCTACATGGCCACCAACGCCGCCATGCAGTACATCCTCTCCGCTACGCAGATCGCCACCAGTGAACGTCCTGCCGTGGATGCGCTGGCCTTTGTCGCCGGCCATGTTGGAGCGGGCTTTGTCGCCGCCGCCATGGCACTCTCCATCTTCGTCACGCTAAACGGAACGGTGATGAGCGGAGCCCGCGTCCCTTTTGCCGCCGCCCGCGATCGTCTCTTTATTCGCCACTTTGCCCGCATCAGCCCGCGCTTCCAATCCCCCTCCACCTCACTGGGCATCCAGGGAATGCTGGCCTCTCTGCTGTTGCTGATCTTCAGCCAGTTTGAAAAACAGTTCGATCTGGCCATCTTTGCCGAGTGGCTCTTCTATCTGCTCATCGCCACTACGATTTTCGTCTACCGCCGCAAGCGGCCTGACCTCAAACGTCCCTACAAGGTCTGGGGCTACCCGCTGCTGCCGGCCACCTTCTGCGTCTGCGGGATTCCCGTACTGGTTTACTGCTTCATGGGCAACCTGATAGGTTCGCTGCTCGGCGCCGCCATCATCCTGCTCGGTCTGCCAGTGCTGTGGTGGGTGCGACGCACCTACGGAGCTTCAGTGCCAGTTGAAGAGAGTCACACCGAATAGATAAGGGCGCTCTAGCTGCGAGCGCCCTGTTCGTTTCGAGAGTTTTACCCTACACCCGCTTCCTCGCCGCTTCCTCGTATATCGCCGCATACTCTCGCGCCGGCTGCTCCCACCCATAATCCTGTGACATGCCGTTGAGCATCAATCGTTTCCAGCCTTTTTTGTCCTCGAAGGCAGCAAGGGCCCGCTCGATGGCCACCCAAAGTCCCTCGGCTCGCAAGCCCTTGAATTTAAAGCCGGTTCCTGCCCCCTTCTCCGGGTTCCACTCCACGATTGTGTCGTCCAGCCCGCCTGTGGCCCGTACCACCGGCACAGTACCGTACTTGAGCGAATAGATCTGGTTCAGCCCACAAGGCTCATAGATCGACGGCATGAGAAAAATGTCAGCCCCGGCTTCGATCTTGTGGGCCAGAGCATTGTCATAGCCGATCCGCACAGCTACATTGGCTTTGTTCCAAAAAGCCCAATCGCGGAAAAACTTCTCGTATGCCGGCCCGCCTTCGCCCTGCGCCACCACGGCTACGTTCAACTCAGACAGCCTTCCAGCGATCTGCTCCACCAGGTCAAAGCCCTTCTGCGCGACAAGACGCGAGACGATACCGATGACCGGCGTCGAATTCTCCACCAGCTCCAATCCGAAAGCATCCAGCAGATCGGCGCGGCACGGCGCTTTGCCGTCCAGATTCTCCGGTGAGTAGTTCGCCGCCAGGTTCCTGTCCGTAGCCGGATTCCACTCCGCATAATCCACGCCGTTTAGAATCCCGCGCAGGTTCGCCGCTCGCCCCCGCAAAACGCTGTCGAGCCCTTCGCCATACTCCGGCGTCTGAATCTCCGCGGCATACTTGCGGCTCACCGTGGTCAGCATGTCCGCGTAGACCAGACCGCCCTTGAGGAAGTTGAATTTATCGAACTGCTCCAACTTATCCAGGGTAAAAATCTCCCATGGAAAGAGCAGTTGCTCCGTGGTCTCGGGCGGAAACGCGCCCTGGTAGCCGGCGTTGTGAATCGTCAGCACCACGCCCGCGCGGTTTAATAGCGTGTCGGAAGCGAAAACCGTGCGCAGGTAAACGGGAATCAGCGCCGCTTGCCAGTCGTGCACATGAAAGACCTGCGGCACGCCCAGCTTCTTGCTGGCCTCCAGAACCGCGCGGCAGAAGAGCGCGAATCGCTCGGCATTGTCGGGATAATCGCCTGCTGCTGTCCCATACAGCCCCTCCCGTTCAAAGAGAGGAGGGCAATCCACAAAGTAGTACTGGACTCCGGCGCGTTTGCCGCCGTCCACAATGCCCGCCTTGCGGTTGTAGTGCTGAAAAGGAATTGTGATCGACCGCACCGCGTAGGTCAATTTGTCCGGGAGTTGCCGCCGCATGCTCGCATAAAGCGGCAGATAGACCGTCAGTTCGTGACCCTGCCTGGCCAGCTCCGTCGCCAGTGCTCCAATCACGTCAGCCAGCCCGCCGGTTTTGGCAAACGGAACGCACTCCGAGGCGACAACAACAATGCGCATGAAAGCTACTCCCTGGTTGGCAAACAAATCCGTGGCAATTGATCAAAAATACGCAGCTAAAGTGCCAGTCTACTACGCTCCTACTTTACGGCGCGTAGCTGTTTCATATGACCGGCTTCATCTACCATCAAATCAGCACATGCTCGCCAAGCCCAAGCTCGGCCAGAACTTCCTCATTGACATCGAGGCCATCCAGCGCATAGCTTCCTCCATCGGCGATCTGACTGGCCGTACTGTGGTCGAGATCGGCCCCGGCCACGGAGCCATTACCGCAGCCCTGGCCGCCCGAGCTGCACACGTGCTGGCCGTCGAGCTGGACCACGAGCTGGCCATCCATTTGCGCGTGCAGTTTCCTCCGGAGCGCGTCACCATCGTTGAGCAGGACGTGCTGGATTTTGATTTTGTAAAGGCTCGCTTGGATTTCCCGGCAACATCGGCCGCTGCGGGCGAGCGCCTCCTGGTGGTTGGCAACCTGCCCTACGGCATCACCTCACCCATCCTGCTCAAGCTGGCCGCGAGCCACGCCGCCCTGGACCGCGCCGTCCTCATGGTGCAGCGCGAGGTGGCCAATCGCGTTACCGCTCAACCCGGCTCACGCGATTACGGCCTGCTCTCGGTCACCGTGCAGATGTACGGACCAGGCCAGCAGCTCTTTACTCTTCCGCCAGAGTCCTTTTCGCCGCCGCCCGAGGTGCATTCAACCGTCTTCCGCTGGCGATTTGCCCCGCGCTTTGCCGAATTGGGCGTTGAAGAGGCCTCCTTTCTGCGCTTCGTGCGCCAGTGCTTTGCACAGAAACGCAAGACTCTGGCCAACAATCTGCGCGCCGCCTCAATTCCCCCTGCTGCCGTTGCCGCCGCACTGGCCCAGGCTGAAATCGATCCCCTGGCTCGCGCCGAAGCCCTGTCCATGGAGAGCTTTGCGGCCCTTTGGCGCGGCCTGGAAACCATAAGAGGCGCCTCGACCAGCGAATGATTCCTTCCATTCAGACACTGAGGGAACGATTGTGGCCGCATTTGTTTTTACAGGGCAAAGGTAGCGTGCTACAGTGTGAGCATTCCAGGATTTTCTGATTGTTTATGTCCGAAGATGAGCTGAAACCGAAGGCAGCATGGGTAATTGGGCGCGCACAGGACTGCGATCTGGTGGTGCCTGAGGCTCCCGTCTCCGCTCACCACTGCCGGCTGACGCACCTGGCGGACGGATTCACGCTGGAAGACCTTGGCTCGACCAACGGCACCTTTGTAAACGGGGCCAGAATCGCTCCCCGCGAGCCGGTACATGTGCCGCATGGGGCGCGCGTGACCTTGGGTGGCCAGGTGCCGATGCCCTGGCCCGTCGCTCCCGCCGGTCCGGCCGAGGCCAATGCTCCACGAACGCCAGTTACCCCGGGCAGCCCGCGGCAGATCACCATTGGCCGCTCCCCGGACTCCACAGTCCAGATCGACCTGCCCATTGTCAGTTGGAATCACGCCGTCATCACAGAAGAAAACGGACAATTTGTTCTCGTCGACAACAACTCACGCAATGGAACGGCCGTCGGAGAGCTGAGCCATCGCATCCAGAGAACTGTTCTGAAGCCCACAGATCAGATCTTTCTGGGCTCCTACAAAATCTCTGCCGCACAGCTTCTCTCCCTTGATGCCAAGGTCGAGATCGGCGAGGCCGCCTTCCAGACCGTCTCCTTCCGCAGCAAATCGATGGAGGCCGGCCGCGACCCTGGATGCGATATTCCCCTCGATTTCCCCATGGTCAGCTGGCGTCACGCACGTCTCACCCGCACTCCAGAGGGCATTCAGGTTGAAGACCTCGGCTCCCGCAACGGCACTTATCTCGACGGCGTCCGCGTTACCGGCAAGGTGCTAGCCCGGCCCGGCCAGGAGATCGGCCTGGGCAGTGTTCGTTTTCAACTGATGGAAAACGGCCAACTGGCGCAGCGGGACTACAACGGCAAGGTCACCATCGAGGCCAAGGAGATCGTGGTCCAGGCGCCCAACGGCACACGCCTGCTTGACCCAATCTCCCTCACTGTATTTCCCTATGAGTTGGTGGCCATGATGGGTCCGGCCGGAGCCGGAAAGACCACTCTGCTTAAGGCACTCAACGGCTACACCCGCCCGGTGAGGGGCACGGTGCTCTTCCGCGGCCAAAGCCTCTACGACTACTACGACCTCTACCGTCACATGATGGGCTATGTGCCCCAGGACGACATCGTCCATCCCCAGTTGACCGTCCGCCAGGCGCTCTATTTCTCCGCCCGTTTGCGCACCGACCTGACCGACGCTGAGATCGACTCCCGCACTCAAAAGGTGCTCAACGACCTGGGCATTCCCGACAAGATCGATACCGTCATCGGGTCTCCGGAAAAGAAGACTCTCTCGGGAGGTCAGCGCAAGCGCGTCAACATTGGACTGGAACTTATCACCGACACACCTGTTTTGTTTTTGGACGAGCCGACCTCCGGCCTCTCTTCCTACGACGCAGAGTCGGTCGTGGACCTGCTGAAGGAGCTGTCCAAATCCGGTAAGACCATCCTCACCACCATCCATCAACCCAGCCTCAAGGTCTACAAA
>CAWJDN010000169.1:0-9426 GCA_963840985.1 uncultured Acidobacteriaceae bacterium | reverse complement strand
AGGTCGCGGACGTGCCGCTTGAAGACGGGAACGCCGCCGCGGCTGGACGGACGGACGATACGCTGGGAGGCCTTTGAGGAGCAGGCGGGCGACGCTGAGCCGACCCCCTTCAGCTTCAGGACAAAGAAGATTGTTCAGCCGCAGATCAGTTGCCACATCGCCTTTACCACGCCGGAGACGCTTAGGATCATTCGCGCGAATGTCCATCGATCGGCGATGTATTCGGGACAGATCGCGGGCGTCGGGCCGCGCTATTGCCCGTCGATCGAGGACAAGATCGTCAAGTTTCCCGACAAAACGCAGCACCAGTTTTTTCTGGAGCCGGAGGGGCTGCACACCCACGAGGTCTACGTAAACGGCATGTCCACCTCGCTGCCCATGGAGGTGCAGTGGGAGATTGTGCACTCGATTCCAGGCCTCGAACAGGCGGAAATGCTGCGGCCCGGCTACGCCATCGAATATGACAGCGTGGACGCGACCGAGCTGGACCGGACGTTGCGCGTGAAGAGCATGGAGGGACTGTATCTGGCCGGGCAAATCAACGGGACAAGCGGCTACGAGGAGGCAGCCTGCCAGGGAATCATGGCAGGAATCAATGCGGCGCTGTGGCTCAAGGGCGAGCCGCCGTTCACTCTGAACCGGAGCGAAGGATACACCGGCGTGCTGATCGACGACCTGATCTCGATTGGAACGAATGAGCCATATAGGATGTTCACCTCGCGGGCGGAGTTCCGGCTGCACCTGCGCATCGACAACGCCGACCGGCGGCTGACCCCGTATGGGCGAAAGCTGGGGCTTATCGACGATGCGGCCTGGGCAGAATACGAGCACAAACAGGCACGCATGACCGCGCTGAAGCGGCTGCTTGTTGTACGCAAAGTGGCTGGCGAACGGCTGGGCGCTGCGGGCTTTGGCGATCTGACAGGCACGGCTGGATTAACGTGGGCGCAACTACTGAAACGGCCGGAAGTGGGCATCGAGGCGGTTTTGGGAATGATGCGCGAGGAGCTTGCGGCTGAACCGTTGCTGGCGGATCTCGCTTCAACGGTCGGCCGTAACCCGGAACAAATCGCTCAAGCTGAGAACGCCATCCTGCGCAGCGGTTTGCGCAGTGAAGCGCGCGCTGTGGAGACCGAAATCAAGTTTGCCGGCTATCTGGAGCAGCAGAGAAAATCCATTGTCAAGCTGAAGGCCGCCGAGGAGGTCGCGATTCCGGATTGGCTTGATTATGGCGTCATCAGCGGGCTTTCGCGGGAGATGCGCGAGAAGATGGAGCGGGTTCGTCCGGCGACCATTGGGCAGGCAAGCCGCATTCCGGGAGTGACACCAGCGGCGCTGGGACTGGTGCACGTGTCGATCCGGCTGCAAGGGGCGCGGAGACAGGCGCAGTAGCGAACCGGCAAATCATCAAGCGAGCTCGTGCCGACCTATATTGGTCGGGGCGGAGGGATTCGAACCCCCGACCCTCTGCTCCCTAAACAGGTCAGAAGGTTTATGGAAATTTATTGAAATTGAGTGAAATTAAGTGCTTTTGATTGAAATACTTAGAGCGAGTTTCCCGATCCCTGTTAATCCTTGTGGGTCTTGTGTGCTTTGACAGTTACAAAATCGACTACATTAAAAATGGCCGTTTGGACTTTTCACCAATTTCCCCTCTGAACCGTTTCAATCCTGCCTACAAGCCGACTTCTCGGAACAGATCCTCTAACGCAGCCCCAAGTGAAAGATCGGAAAGGAGTTGCGGCTCTTGCCCGGCCAAGCGTGACACACTCTTGCATGGTCAGACAAGCAAGACCTTTTGGCAACAACTGAGGCTCGATTTCTGTAAACCGGAAAACTCGATTCACAGCAATATGCCTTATGACTGCGCCACCGGCAGGCGCACAATGGCGCGCGCGCCTTCGCCGTCGTCGCGATTGACCAGTTGTATCTCGCCACCGTGTACACGGGCAATCTGCTGGGCCAACGCCAGGCCCACGCCGCTACCCGACGGCTTGGTTGTATAGAAGGGAACAAACAGGTTTTCCTTGTTGGCGATACCCATGCCGCGGTCTTCGATGGCCACCAGTACATTGGAGTCAGCGAGCTTCCAACTTGCGCGCACAGGTTGTGCGCCGTTGGCCAGCGAGGCGTCCACGGCGTTGGCCAGCAGGTTGATGAACATCTGTTCCAACTGATCAGGATCGGCGTCAAGAATAACGGGCGGACCTTGATCGAGTTGAACCGCCAGCCGCTGCTCCAGTAGCACGACCCGCTCCAGCAGCGGCCCAATGGAGACCGGCCTGAGCCGCGGCGGTGGTAACTGAGCCAGTAGCCGGTAAGACTGGACAAAACGGTGCAGGACGCCGGCGCGGCTTTCTACTACGCCCAGACCTCGTCGAAAGTCACGCACTGTAGTGTCGTCGCCATCGATTGCGTCCACCCGCGCCAGCAGGCTGCCGGCGATGGACTTGATGGGCGTCAGCGAGTTCGAGAGTTCGTGACCCAGCACCCGGATCAGCCGCTTCCAGGCGATCTGTTCCTCTTCTTGAAGCGGGAGGCTTACGTCGGCCAGAAGCAACATCGTGTGGGGCGCGCCGTCCTGGCGGAAAACCGCCTTGCGCAATAGCCAGCGGGTAGTTCTTGCGCCAAAAGAGTGAATGCTCTGGTCCGGCGCGGCAAGTAACCCTTCCAGACCCAGTTCTCGGGCGGTGTGGCCGAAGCAGCGTGCATGAGGTAAACCCAGCAGCTTTAAACCGGCGTTGTTGACCAGTTGAAGCAAGTCGTTTCGGTCAAAAGCAAACAGGGGCGCATGCATGACCTCAAGAATGCGAGCCAGCAACGCAGTGGCTTCGAGCGAACGCACGCGCTGCTTTTGCAGGAGATCGGCGAGTGCGTTGACCTCCCAAGCCAGCTCGGCGAGCGCATCCCGATATTCATCTCCGGGCGCTCCGGCGCCACGTGCGCGAAAGGAGTAATCGCCTTCGCGAAGCGACGAAACCACGTTCGAAAGCGTCTGCAAGGGGCGGATCATACTCTCAATCAGCGCAGCGGCTACCATTGCCAGATACAGAAGCAGGCAACAGGCGACGAGAAGCGCCGGCGCTAAACTCGTCTTGTTCTGGTAGCCAATAATGGCGGCGAAGATCAGCGCCGGCAGCGAGAGTAGAAGACAATAGAGCCGCGCCCGGCGTAGAGCCGAGCGCCGTTGCCGTCGATTGCCATTCTCATAGCCCATATTTATCGATGCGGCGATAGAGCGCCGCGCGGCTCAGACCCAGTGCCTCGGCGGCCTTGGCGATGTTGCCGTCATAGCGGCGCGTAACCTTGCGGATAAGCATAGCCTCGACCTCGTCGATGCTCATGTTCTCAAACGACTGCAAAGATGACTTAGCTGCGGTAATGGCCAGGTTGGCCGCTTCGATCTCGTCGCCCCGGCACAAGAGCACCGCGCGCTCCACAGTGTGCTCCAGTTCGCGCACGTTGCCCGGCCACGGATACTGCATCATCTGCTGCATGGCAGCTGGTGAAAAGCCCTTGACCTGTTTGCGATAGCGAGCGCGGTTGCGGCCGAGAAAGTGCATGGCCAGCAGCGGAATATCCTCGCGCCGGTCGCGTAAAGCGGGCAGATGAATCTCTACCGTATTGATGCGGAACAGCAAGTCTTCACGGAAGTTGCCTGCTTTGGCCTCTTCGTCTAACTGGGCGTTGGTAGCGGAAAGAATGCGCACATCCACGCGCCGGGTTTGCGACGAGCCGACGCGCTCCAACTCACCGGTTTCCAGCACGCGCAGCAGCTTGGCCTGCTGGCGCAGGGGCACGTTGGCGATTTCATCCAGAAGAAGTGTTCCGCCGTTGGCCAACTCGAAGCGGCCCACACGATCGGTGCGCGCGTCGGTGAATGCACCCTTCACGTGTCCGAATATCTCGCTCTCGAAGGTTCCCTCTGGCAGCCCGCCGGCATTCACGACTACCAGCGCCATGCGGTAACGAGGCGAGGAGGCGTGGAGCAACTTGGCAACGATTTCCTTGCCCGTACCGTGTTCGCCGGTGATGAGCACATTCGCGTCGGAAGGCCCGACCTGCGCGATCAACTCCAGCACCGGCCGCATTGCGGGCGCGGCGGCTACAAACTCCGGCATGCCTTCGGCGCGAAGCAGGCTATTCTCGAGTTCCAGTTGGCTGGCTCGGCGTAGCGCCTGGTGCAGTTCGGCATGGACGCGAACCAGCGAGACTAACCGCTCGTTTTCCCACGGCTTCTGGATGAAGTCGCGGGCGCCTCGCTTGATGGACTCAACCGCCAGGTCAATATTTCCCCAGGAGGTCATCACAATCACCGGCAGCCGCGCATCGAACTCCTGAATGCGCGCCAGCAAATCCAGGCCTTCCTGGCCAGAAGTCGTATCGCGCGTGTAGTTCAGGTCGATCAGCAGCACATCGTAGTCGTTTTGGCCCAGCGCTTCAAGCAGCAACTGGGGAGAGCGCACACAGTCTACGCCGATTCCCTGCGGGGCGAGCAGCAGCTCGACCGCCTCGAGGATGTGCGGCTGATCGTCGGCGACCAGAACCCGGATTGGTTCTTCAATGGATATTGTCCGCCTCCACTGTGCCGGCCTTGGCGTCGGCTATCGAGATGCCGTACTCCTCTAGTATCGAGCCTGTGGCGCGCTTGACTTCGATGCGCGCCTTCTCGTATGCGGTTTCAGCCGTTACCAGCGCCGACTCCGCCAACGAAAGATCGTGCTCGGCAGAAAGCGTCTGCTGGTTCGATCCCGCGCCAAGTTTCTGTTCCTTCTGCATGATATCCAATGTTCTCTGGGCCAGATCGCGGGCATGGCGCGCGGCGTCAACGCGGCTAGCCCCCTGTTCAAGAGCATAACGCGCATTGCGGACTTCGATGTGGATGCGCTTCTTCAATTCCTCAGCGTATACCTGCGACTGCCGGTACTCCAGTTCGGTGCGATATTGGTCGGCCTTGTTGATGCGGTTGCGTAGCGGAATACTCATCTGAAGCCCGACTCGGTACTCGGGCGCGCTGTTATCCAACGCGCTTTGCAGGGCACCGCCATATCCGGTAGGCAACGTGGATGTAATCCCCGACCCTCCTGAATAGTAATTGGAACTCTTTTCGCCGGCCAGCCCGGTTCCGGCGTAGACTCCATAAATACTGAGCGAGGGCAACAGGGCGTTGCGGGCGGTCTTGCGGCTCAGCTCGCGATTTTGCAGGTCTAGCGCCGATTCGGCCAGTTCGGTCCGGTTCTTGAGAGCCTGTTCGATCATCTGTTGAATGGGCTGTGGAGCGCCTGCCGTGGTGTTTCCGATCCGGTCGGTAGGCACCACCGCCATCTCTTCGAGGACGGGATCGTCAAAGCTGCGCGTGATGGCGTTCTTCATATAGAGTTCCTGCAACTCCAGATTGGTGCGGGCCACAGTCAGATCCTGTTCGCGGTTGGCTAGTTCGCCCTCCGCCTTCAGCACATCCATCTCCGGAATGGCTTGCAACTCAAGCTGCTTGCGACTGGTGTTCAAGGTCTCCACCGCGAAGGCCACAGAGTGCTCTTCCACCTGCTCGTTATCATAGGCGCTCACCAGATCCCAGTAGAGATCGCAGATCTGCGTTACAGTGGCAATCACCTGCGCCTTGAATGCGATGTCGGAGATTTTCTGATTGGTCCGGGCAATGCGGAGAAAACGCAGGTTCGGTCCAAACCCGAAGCCAGCCAGAAGCGGCTGCGATACGATTGCCTGCACGTTCGAGTTCAACTGTGGGCTGAAAAAGTCGTAAATGCCGTTCGACGTCTGCCGGGCATTCACCCAGCTCACCTGCACGTTACCGCCGGTGGCGAAGGCCTGGCTATAGCCCACGGTGCCGTAGATGGTATTGATCTTGTATACGTTCACGCCTTCAAGTTGAAAGTTGGAGAGCTGCTGCGCGGTGTGATCCACATATCCCTGCGCGGAGAGAATGGGATCGAAGTTGGAAACGGCTGTACCGGTTCCCAGCGTGGACGACACAATGCCGGATGCACCGGCGCCCGCGCCACCCGCGCCGCCCGTGGTGCCTCCGGCGCCTCCGCCCGCGCCAGCTGCGCCTTGGCCACCGCCGGGTGTTCCCTGCACTACGCCCGTATTCACGCCGCGCACCTGGCCGCCGGCCTTGGTGCGTAGAATATCCATCTGGGCAATGGGCAGATTGTAGCGCGCAATCACCAGATCGAGATTGTTTTCGAGAGCCAGATCGATGGCATCGTGCAGCGAGAGATAGAGCTTGCCGTCCCGCACCAGGGAGTTGATGCGCATGGAATTCGCAAACACCGGGGGCGGCGCGGCCTTGCCGCGATAGGCGTCGAAGGGATTGCGCGAAGATCGCTGCAACTGCTCGAAGGGAACGCGGCTTTGAGTTGCTTGCGCCGGCGCGGGAGCCGGGGCGGTCGCCGGTTCCACGGCCAGAGCCAGATTCACCTGCAACAGTAGAATCGCGGCTGCGGCCTGTGTGCATCTGGCCAGACTTGTCTTGGTTTGTTTCACGGTTTGCCGACCTCCGTCGCCTTTGGTTCAAGAATCTTATCGCGCGTCATCCAGCCGTCGCGCAGTTCGATAATGCGCCTGCCGTAACGCGCGTTCTCCTCTGAATGTGTCACTTGCGCGATCGTCGTGCCCGCTCGGTTGAGTTCACAAAATAGATTCATGATTTCGCGTGCCTGCGTGGAGTGCAGGTTGCCGGTAGGCTCGTCGGCAAGCAGCAGCGCGGGAGCGTGCACCACGGCGCGCGCAATGCCCACCAGTTGCTGCTGTCCGCCTGAGAGCTGCGAAGGGAATAGGTCCTTCTTAGCCACGATCTGAAAACGGTCTAGAATGTCGGCCACCATCGCCTGGCGCTCCTTGACGGGCAGGTTCTTGTAGGAGAGCGGCAGGTCGATGTTCTCAGCCACGGTGAGATCGTCCAGTAGGTGATAGCTCTGGAAGACCATGCCGATGCGCTCGCGGGCAAGGTCGGCGCGCTGCTTGCGGTTCAGTGTATGCACTGACGTTTCGCCAAACCAGTACTCACCGAGCCAACCGTCGTCAAGTAGCGCCAGCACGTTCAGCAGCGACGATTTTCCCGCGCCGGATGGTCCCATTACGGTAACAAACTCGCCTTTCTTGATGGTAAGTGAGATGCGGCGCAGCACCCAGGTTTCAGTGGGTCCGGTCTTGTAACTGCGTTCTACGTTCTTCAGTTCGATCATGAATTACTCCGTTCTCACAGCAACTTCTTTTGTCATAGTTATTCGTTGCGTAGCGCCTGCATAGGCTCGATATAAGCGGCGCGGCGGGCGGGCAGAACCGCGGCGAGAGTAACCATCACCACGGTCAGAAGCACCGCTCCCGCCAGAGTGAGCGGATCGAAGGTGGTTACGCCGTAGAGCTGACTACGGAAGAGCCGGGCCAAGGCAACGATAGAAGGCAGCGCGATAGCGGTGGCGATGGCTGCGATGATGGCCATCTCGCGAACGACGAGGATGACTACAGCCCCACGCTGCGAGCCGAGCGCGAGCCGCACACCGATCTCGCGAGTGCGCTGCTCGGTGGAGTAAGCAAGCACTCCGTAGAGGCCGACGGCAGCCAACACCATGGCCAGCAAAGAAAAGCCGATGGCGAGAAAGGCGAGCGCGCGTTCGTCCGCGGTGCTGCGGTCCACCTGCTCATCCATGGTGCGCAGTCCATCGACAACCAGCGTGGGGTCGAGTTGGTGCATCGCTTGCCGGATGGACGTTTCAATTGCCTCCGGCGGCTGCGCGGTCCGCACGTAGACTTGCACCCCAACCGGATGCTTCATTTGCAGATAGGGCCTATAAACGGCCGGTCCGATATCGGTGCGCAGATTCTGGTGCTTCACATCACCCACAACGCCGACGATGGTGGTATCGGGATGCGCGTCGCTGCCGCGCCCTTCAGCCAGCAAGCGGCCCAGCGCGTTTTGCTCCGAGCCGTAGTAGCGCTTGGCCAAAGCTGAATTGACGATGGCCACCAGCGGCTGTCCCTTGGTGTCCGAAGAGGTGAACTTCCTGCCCGCCAGCAAAGGCTGGCGCAGCGAGGCGGAGTAGCTGGGCGTGATCCACTCATCTTCAAAGTGCAGGATTTCATCTTCAGCCGTCTTGTAACCTTGCAAGGTGAAGGAGGAATGGGAGCTGTCTTCGGCAAGTTCCGGATCGGTGGTGGCAGCGGCATTGGTAACGCCGGGAATGCGTCGTAGCTCATCAAGGGCATTGGTGATGATCTGCGTCGTGCGGTCTTCGCCGTAGCCGGAGTTGGTGGGATCGAGCGAGAAGGTGGCAAGATGGCTGGTGTCGAATCCGGCGGATTGATGGCGGAGATTGTCGAGCGTGCGCACGAACAGGCCCGCGCCGCCCATCAGAATCACACTGAGCGCAATCTGCGCACCAACCGCCAGCTTGCGGAATCGCTGCGAGCCCTTCGACGCCGTTCCCGCACTCTGACGCAGCGTGTTCGTCAGATCGGGGCGGATAAAGTGAAACACCGGCGCGATGCTGAACAGCAGGCTCACAACCAGCGCAACTCCGAGGGTAAACAAAAGCACGTGAGCATTGATGCTTGATGAATAAGGCTCTTCGCCGGGGTCGGAGTTGGTCATCAGCCGCACCAGCGTAGTGGCTACCACCGGCGCGAGAGCAAGGCCCGCGATCGCTCCTGCCAATCCCAGTAATCCGCCTTCCACCAGCAACTGCGAGACGATGCGGCTGCGCTTGGCGCCCAAGGCATAGCGCATCGACATCTCGCGTGCCCGGCCCGCGGCGCGTAACAACAGTAATGTGGCCACATTGATGGCGCACATCGCAATCAGCAGCCCGGCCATGCTCATCAGGATGACAAGCGGCGTCGTCAACTCCATGCGGTCAGGTGAAAAGCCGGTCGCGTCGTCCACTACTTTGATTTGCGAATTGTCGAGAAAATTCTTCTTGAATCGCTCCGTCCTTGCTTTATATAGAGTCAACTCATACGCTCTGAGCGAGTGCCACAGCGGACCCATGCTGGCCTCCGCCTTGGGAATTGTCATCCCCGGCTTGAGCCGCGCCACCAAGGTCAGCCAGAGGGACTGATGATTGTTCAGATCGTCGCGCGGGGCCATCCAGGGCATGGCTACCTCCACCATACTTATTGGCACGAAGACGCCCGGCTTGTAACCGCCAATAGCCGATTGAAAGTTCTCCGGCGCGACACCGAGAATGGTGAAGGAATGGCCGTTGATAAGCACCTTCTGGCCAACGACGTCGCGCGATGCGGCGAACCGCGTTTTCCAGTAGTTGAAGCTGAGGACGAGGACGGGGTTGGCGTTCTTGGCGGAGTCGTCCTGCGGAGTCAGTAGCCGGCCAAGTACAGGCTTCAATCCCAGCAACTGAAAATAGTTTCCGCTCACCACTTCGGCGTCTTCGTTCTCGGCCTGAT
>CAWJDN010000168.1:0-4596 GCA_963840985.1 uncultured Acidobacteriaceae bacterium | reverse complement strand
TATTTGGCTCAAGGGATGCGGAGACAACTCCGCAACCTGCCAGAACAATTACGTTGGCACTACCGACAAAGACGGTGCTTTCTCGCGCACGCATCTGACCGGCGATCAAACCGGGGATGCGACATTGGGAGCGCACGGTATCAGCGTCACAGTTGGGAGTGGTGACAGCGCGAAGACATATGCTGGCGTCTGGGATTCAAACAAGGGCGAAGGCGGAACTGTCACCGTTGCAGGTGCGGGGGCGCTTAGCGGATATAAGGCAGATGTGACCGGGAATTGCGGCGGAAGTTGCGTTGCAAGCGGCACAATCACGAGCATGAATCCCAGCGCGGGGAATATAACCAAGGCGCTCTTTGGAGTTCTGGATACAAAATCAAGCGGGTATGTGAAGAATGCGGGTACGGATGCAATGAATTTCTTCCATCCGGGCGCGACCAATTTTCGCGGACACGCCAAAGGCGACCCGTCAGGAGAACCCTCGACTCACATCCCAATTGATCCCAAAAAATCTCTTCCGAACAACGAATGGCACGTAGACGGATCGTTCCCATATGACGGGGTGAAGGACTGGCTCACACATGCTGGTTGTGCGACCGGCGCGAGTTGTGACCCGGCAAAGTAGGTCCAAACGCAACGGAAAGGGAGATCATGGTCAAGAGAATGACAATCGGGGCGTTAGCGCTTGCGATGGGCTTTTTCAGCCTACATGCACAGGAAGAGAGAAAGCCTTTCCGTACACTTGCGCCCGAGGAACAGAAATCGCTGACGGATCGACTCGGCCAGTATGTGAAAGCGTATCGCAGCCGCGACTGGAAAGGGCTGTACGATTTGGTGTCGGACATCGGCAAGGGTGGGCTAGACCGGCAAAGGTTCATCGTTGCGGTGAGGGCGGCGCTTGGAACAAAGAGCTATGGCAATATGCCAGACCTGCTGGAGTTCATCCCCGACCGCTCAGAAGAACACGAGGATGGGGTTGATATTTACGGGTGCGGCAAGGCGAAGCGCGAAGGCGAGTTTTCAACTGGCATCGCTGTAGTCCACGCCGTGCATGAGCACAATACCTGGGCCTTTTCTGGTTGGAGTTTTACAGAGTTCCCCAACCAACCTTGCAAACTCCTCTCTGATCCAACTTGGAAGCCAGCGGGGCGCATGGAATGGAATCGGCCCATAGGAGAGGTCAGGGATGCGGTCGCTTCAAAACCGTAGCCCCTTGGCCGCTGATGTGACCAGCAGCAAGCCGTCCTCCGGGGCGGCTTGCTTGCGTCTGGGGCTTCCATCCGGCATGGCCAGCACGGATACCGGAGCCATGACCAACTATGCGGTGACGGCCTCGGTTGCCGACACGCAAACGGCCCAATACCCCGCGTACTTTCCCAGCCCATCGTTCACCCTCAATGCCGCCAACATGACAGGCGGCGCTGAGCCCGCCACCAATCCGAATGGGCTCATCTACAGCTATTCGATGCCGCTCTACGGCGGATACGACGGCGTCGGCAATCTGAAGTCGGTTACGGATGCCATGACCGGCACGTGGCTTTACAGCTACGACAATCTCAACCGGCTGCTGACCGGCACATCGACGGCGGGCTACTACGCGGGCGCGCAGATGAGCTGGAGCTACGACCCCTTCGGCAACCGTCTCAACGAGAGCGTGGGCGGAACGGTCGCGGCGCCCATGCCGTCGTCCACCACGGCGAGTTATACTGCGGCCAGCAACCAGGTGGCCAGCGTGAACGGCGGCGCGGGCCTGATCTATGACGCGGCGGGCGATGTGACGCAAGACCTACTCAACTCGTATCTCTACGACGCCGAGGGAAGGCTCTGCGCGGCCAAGACCGCCGGGCGGTCGCAGGGGGCCAAGGCAGGCAGGTAAGGTGTGCAGCAAGGCAGGGACGGCTCGCAGACGCTCACAGACTGCATTCTGCGCCTCCTGGCTGGATTCTGGGCTGGATTCTCGCTTCATTGTTCAACCCTAGCGGGCCAATGAAGAGCCATTGCAGAGCAGGGGCGCGAAATCGCTGGCCGACCTGTCCATTTTTTTGCGCCGATTTTTTTATTCGAATTTTTTCTGTTCGTAGATGAGCAAAACCCGTCAGAGGCATTGCGGTGGGGTGGGGGCCGGACAACTTCCGCGACTTCGGTCCGCAATGCGTCCAAAGGCGTATCAGCATGTCCAGATGCCATCCCCCGGACAACTAACCCGATTGCCAGTTTCTGCCAACATCGCAAAATGAAAAGAATCGCATAATTCATCGCTGGACTCAGTGGCGCGTGCGGCAGACACCCCCCACCCCCTTGCAGCGCACCACCCCGGCGCTCCCCAAGAAGTTGAAATTGGTTGCCAAGCCCTGTCTGTCGCATCCGCCAATTGCCGGGTCTCGACTCCGCCAAACCGCAATAATGCAGCCTAGCAGCGCCACGCTGGGGGTATATATGGGGGTATCTTCGTTAACCATGGAGTCAACCTATTTAGTAGGGCCATCGAAGAGCCATCGCAGAGCAGGGGCGCGGAATCGCTAGTCGGCCTATCCATTTTTTTGCGCCGATTTTTCGCTGTAATTTTTTCTGTTCGTAGATGAGCAAAACCCGTCAGAGGCATTGCGGAGGGGTGGGGGTCGGACAACTTCCGCGACTTCGGTCCGCAATGCGTCCAAAGGCGTATCAGCATGTCCAGATGCCATCCCCCGGACAACTAACCCGATTGCCAGTTTCTGCCAACATCGCAAAATGAAAAAATCGCATAATTCGTCGCTGGACTCAGTGGCGCGTGCGGCAGACACCCCCCACCCCTTTGCGGCGCACCACCCCGGCGCTCCCAAAGAAGTCGAAACTGGTTGCCAAGCCCGGTCTGTCGCATCCGCCAATTGCCGGGTCTCGACTCCGCCAAACTGCAAAAAGCAGCCTAGCAGCGCCACGCTGGGGGTATATATGGGGGTATTTTCGTTAACCATGGAGTCAACCTATTTATTATTAACGTGTTACGTTAGGATGTGAGTCCCTGACCGCCATTTACTCTCCGCCACACTCCACTGCCGAGAAATATTCCTTTGCCGCGGCAATCGTTGCGGCGACCTCTTCTTTGCCGTGCGCCGTGCTCAAAAACGCCGCTTCAAATTGCGAAGGCGGCAGCCAGACGCCTCCGAGCCTCCCATTCAGCATCGCCCGGTGGAAGCGGCCAAAAGCGGCTGTGTTGCTCTGCGCGGCCTGAGCGTAGTTGGTGACCGGATTCGCAGTAAAAAACCAAGTCCACATGGAGCCCACGCGGTTGAGTGTGAGCGGGATTCCAACACGGGAAGCTTCAGCAGCCACTCCCTCGGCGACAGCTTTTGCCGTGGCTTCGAGCTGCGGGTATACCTCACCTGCGTGAGCTTGCAAATAGCTGACTGTGGCAATGCCGGCGGCCATGGCCAGCGGATTGCCGCTGAGAGTTCCGGCTTGATAGACGGGGCCTAGCGGCGCGAGCAGGTCCATGAAGGCGCGCTTGCCGCCGAAAACGCCCACGGGCAGGCCGCCACCCACGATCTTGCCTAATGTAATAAGGTCGGGATCGAGCGAGTAAAGCTGGCAGGCGCCGCCGAGAGCCACGCGGAAGCCGGTCATCACCTCATCGGCGATCAGCAGCGCTCCTTCGCGCTGAGTAAGCGAGCGCAATCCGGCTAGGTAGCCGGGGGCAGGCGCGATGCAGCCGGCGTTGCCCACCACCGGCTCCAGAATCACGGCGGCGATTGCGCCGGGGTGAGCAGCGAAGGCAGCTTCCACTGCGGCGAGATCGTTGTAGGGCAGGGCGAGTGTGAGGCTGGCAATCTCCTCAGGCACTCCGGCCGAGCCGGGAATTCCAAAGGTCGCGACGCCCGAGCCGGCCTTCACCAGCAGCCCGTCGGCATGGCCGTGATAGCAGCCCTCGAATTTGATGATGATCTTGCGGCCGGTGACGGCGCGGGCCAGGCGAATGGCGCTCATCGTGGCCTCGGTGCCGGAGCTTACGACGCGCAGCTTCTCGATTGCCGGAAAGCAGGCGACAATGCGCTCGGCCAGATCGGCCTCCGCTGCCGTGGAGGCGCCGAAGCTGGCCGAGTTGCGCGCGGCGCGCTCAATGGCCTCGACTACCGGCGGAAAAGCGTGACCCAGAATCATCGGTCCCCATGAGCCGAAGTAGTCGATGTAGCGGTTGCCATCGGCATCGGTGATCCACGCACCCTCGGCGCGCTCCACAAACGGCGGCGCGCCGCCCACCGCGCGAAAGGCACGCACCGGCGAGTTTACTCCTCCAGGAAAATAGCTCTCGGCACGCTGCTGGAGAGCCTGAGAACGTGTGCTGGGGCGGGCTGGGGACCGGGAACTCATCGTGGGTTCAGTATAGAGGGAGAGGTTGTCCCGCATCAGCCGAATTGAATCTTGTGGTTCTGCGTCCGCATCTCGTTCATGGTGAATAATATTGCAGAACTCGGTGACAGACTGCTAGTCATTTTCGATGGTCGATGCGGACTATGCAACCGAACAGTTCGTTGGCTGGCGCGGCGCGACTCTCAGGACCGGCTGCGATTTGTTGCCTCCGAGTCGGCGAGTGTGGCTGAGTTGCTGGCGCGGCACGGAATC
>CAWJDN010000167.1:0-9638 GCA_963840985.1 uncultured Acidobacteriaceae bacterium | reverse complement strand
GAGATGTAAACAAAGTTCCAAACGGGGTGCGCTGCCCATCGGACATTGACGGGCGTATGTTCATACCCCGATCTCCAAATTGATTACGCGTCGGAAAGGAGGACACTGTGCAAACCAATTCACAGTTATGTCCAAGACCCAGAGGTTTACTGCTGTTAATCGCCTTGCCCATGTTTATCGAGCTGCTGGGATTCGTTCCGGCGAGTGTGGCTCAGGATGTCACTTTCAGCAAGACCAAAGCCGTGGTGTGCTGCTATGATTTTAGATCGGCCAAGCTGCCCCTAGAAATCAATGTCGACCTTTCGATTACGGATTCGAAGGTTCTGATCAAGGGCAAGCCTGGGGCCAAGAAGCTATCAGCAATTGACTTGGAGATTCCGTATTCCGCTATCGATACAATGTCCTATGAGGCGACCTCGCATCATCGAAATCTGGGTTTACTAGGTGTGGTTTCACCGGCTACTGGTTTGGCGGCGGCATCCACCAAGTCCGTGAGCTACTGGCTTGTGATTGACTATCACGAAGGTGATACCAAGCAATCAATCGACCTCCAACTCGATAAGTCTGAATACGAAAACGTGATAACGGCTTTAGAAGCCAAGACCGGCAAACATATCTACGTGTTGGATTCCAAGGCCAGCCAGTTCGACTCGTTGGCGGGAACAAAAGATGTGGACGAGGTTATTCCGTTCGGGGTGGACAAGGTCGCAGCTGCTCTGAAGGACGCAATGGAGGGCCAGGGCTGCAAGGTTACGCAAGTGACTTCCAGCCGCATAGAGTGCAAGCTGACTGGCGCTGGCGGTGAGCAGGTAACAGCCACGCTCGAGGCGAAGGGTGAGCAGACGCAAGTTCGCATCTGGACCGGTCAGGAATTCACAGAGCAACCCAAAAAGAGGAACTGGTCGACACCCATCTACCAGGAGATGATGAAGAGTTTGAAAAGGCCGACAGGGAGCGAGAATCTTCCCCCCGGTATGTTTTGAGTCTGGGCGAAACGCCTACGAGTCGCGCCAGCTCCTACCATTATTGCGTATGTGGGCGTCGCACTCGCCACCCTTGCATGGTGCTCCATCGTGCTTGCGGGAACGCCGGCGTAGTGAATGGCGGATTTCAGGGGAGATAGCGGCCAGAGGTAATTGTTGAAGTTCGTGGTATCCCACCCATGCGGCAAAAACAAAAGCGCCGCATGTATGGGGCACCCAGCAATTGAGGATGCCGGGTTGATCGCGTTGGGCAATCCAGATGCAGTAAGCTACTCACATGCCAAGCTCTAGTAAGGGTTCGATCCATCTCTTTCGCCTCGCGGGAGTTGATCTATATCTGCATTGGTCCTGGTTTCTTGTGGCGATATATGAAATTCAGGGCCGGCAAGGAAGGTACTCCTCTGTTGCATGGAGCGCACTGGAATACCTGGCGCTGTTTTTGATTGTGTTGACGCATGAGTTCGGGCACGCGTTGGCCTGCCGGCAGGTGGGCGGGACGGCAAACCGCATCTTGCTGTGGCCTTTCGGTGGAGTGGCGTATGTCGATCCGCCGCAACGGCCGGGCGCTACGCTGTGGAGCATCGCGGCGGGTCCGCTGGTGAACGTGGCGCTTTTCCCGATTCTGTATGCGGCGCTTATGATGGGCCGGTCGTTGGGATGGCAACAATCGCTGCCCGATGCCTACCACTTCGTGCGGTCAATCCTGGGCATTGACATAGGTCTGCTGGTTTTCAACATCCTGCCCATCTATCCCCTGGATGGCGGGCAGATTCTGCGCTCTCTGCTATGGTTTCCGCTGGGACGCGCGCGCAGCCTGATGGCGGCAACGGTTCTCGGCATGGTGGGCATCGTCGGATTCTTCGGCATCGCCCTTTTCGCAGTCTTCGCGGGTTCCATATCGCTGGGGATGTGGCTGGGGGCCATTGGTGTCTTCATGCTGCTGAATTGCTGGGGAGGGCTGCGGCGCGCACAGGCTCTGCTGCGACTGTCAAGATTGCCGCGCCGGCAAGGCTTTGCCTGTCCAAGTTGCCGAACAGCGCCGCTGCTGGGAGAAAAATGGAAGTGCGGACACTGCGGGCTGCCCTTCGACACCTTCCTGACCGGAGGCGTTTGCCCACACTGCGCGGCGCAGTATGCCACGACGATGTGCGGAGACTGCGGCAAATCGCATCCCATCAATGAATGGATTGTTGGCACCGTCGCTGGCGCTGGCGTAATGAACGGTGGTTTTCCAGCAAGATAGAGACAACTTTGCCGGCTCCATTCAGCGCAATCCACTCTCTGGATTGCAATCCCTCAGTGCGTCAGGATGGTCTCGTTGCCCAGGATGCGGTAGAGGGTGGAGCGGCTGATGCCCAGTTGGCGGGCGGCGCGCAGCTTGTTGCCGCGGTTCAGGTCCAGAACATATTGCACGTGATGCTGAATGACGGCATCCAGATTGAGGCTGTCGGCGTGCGTGGCCGGACGCAGATCTGAGGGAGCGGCATCCAGGCCGGAGGGCAAGGCCAGGTCGTCGGGGCGGATGATGCCGTTGACGGCCTCGAGCAATGCGGTTTCCAGTACCGAGGCAAGCTCGCGCACGTTTCCCGGCCAACTGTGTTGCAGGAGGCGGGCCAGGGTTCCAGGGGCCATGAGGACGGGTCGCTGTTGGTAGCGGGTGCAGATGCGGTCCAGCAAAGCCTGGGCCAGGGGGGCGATGTCTTCGCGGCGCTGGCGCAGGGGAGGAATAGCAAAGCGGACGGCCGTGAGGCGGAAGGCCAAGTCGGGCAGCATCAGACCCTGGGAGGCCATCTGGCGCAGCGAGGTCTGGGAGGAGGCCAGCAGCACGGCGCGCCCCGGCGGACGGTCCTGGAGGGATTTAAGCACGCTCAACAGCAGGCCCTGGCCGGGAGGCGCCAGCAGGTCCACACGGTCCAAATAGATAAATCCGGTCAGGGTAGCCGGATCGGCGTCGCTGACCAGCCATTCGCGCGCGTCGCGCCGCTGAAAGCTGCCGCCGGCCAGGGGGGAGCGGCTGAAGAGATAGTGGGCCAGGGTATGCTTGCCGGCGCCGTGTTCTCCCTCGATGGTGGCCAACTGCACATGAGGCGCGGCCATATCCGCCTGCATCAGCAACTTACGCCAGGCGGCGCTCACCCCCACAGGCTGCGTTTCAGGGGGCGCTTCCACATCCACCAGGGGCAGATGAGAAATGGGAGGCGGGTACTGAGCGACGCTCTGCATGGCTCTCAACGTGCCTCGCCTCCATGGCCCAAACGATAGTTCCAAGGCCTACAGAAGTTTCATCGGCGGAAGGGGAAAAAACATGAACCGGAAAGATATGGTACTTTCCGGTTCGGGAGGAGATGGGATTTGGGATTGGTTAGGTCTTACCGGTAGCGTTTGGAGGGCTCGTCGGAGCTGATCTGGCCGTCGTGAAGATGCACCACTCGCTGTGCATATTCGGCGATGTCCGGCTCGTGCGTGACAAGCACAATGGTGTTGCCGTTGGCGTGCAGAGTATCCAGCAAGGCCATAATCTCCAGGCCAGTCTTAGAGTCCAGGTTGCCGGTTGGCTCGTCGGCCAGGATGATAGAGGGCCGGTTGACCAAAGCCCGTGCAATGGCCACGCGCTGACGCTGGCCGCCGGAAAGCTCGTTGGGTTTGTGGTACATACGCGAGGCCAGGCCCACGTCAGTCAGGGATTCCTTGGCTCTCTCGATGCGCGCCGCTGCGGGGGTGCCGTTATAGATGAGCGGCAGCTCCACATTGTGCAGGGCAGTGGCGCGGGCCAGCAGGTTGAAGGTCTGAAAGACGAAGCCGATCTCCTTATTGCGGATGCGGGCTAATTGGTCGTCGTCCAGCTCGCTGACTAACTGCCCATTGAGCCAGTAACGCCCTTTTGAGGGCGTGTCCAGACAGCCGATCAGGTTCATCAGCGTGGACTTGCCCGAGCCGGAGGGGCCCATGATGGCCACATACTCGTTGCGCTTGATGCGCATCGAGATGCCGCTGACGGCCTGCACCTGCTGCTCCGAGCCCATGTCGTAGGTACGCCACAGATCCTCGACGATGATCAGGTCATCGCTGGGCGGCGCCGATGATTGCGCGACGTCTTCCGTAGTGGTGTCTGTACTGGTGTCGAGTAGAGCCATCCGCATCTCTTTCTTTGGAGATTGTCAATTATTTCCGCTGGTCGTAGTGGTAACCGGTTTGGCGGTGTCCCGCTTGACCAGCGCGTTGTTTTTGAGACCGCGCAACGTCTTGTAGGGGCCGATAGCAATTTCCTGGCCTTCGGTTAAGCCGCTGAGCACTTCGATATCGGTGGCCCCGGTAATGCCGGTAGTAACCGGCACGAACTTTGCCCGCAGCTTGCCTCTCTTATCCTTATCGACCACATAGACGCCCTGCTGCGGCTCTTTCTTTGCGGCGGAAGAGTTGGATGAGGTGGAAGCGGCCTGCACGCCGTTCTTGGCGGCATCCGTCTCGGGCGTATACATGGTCAACGCCTGGATGGGGAGCGTGAGTACGTTCTGCTTGTGCGCCGTGGTGATCTTGGCGGTGGTCGAGAGTCCGGGGCGCAGTTCGCTGGTGGGCGCGTCGAGCGTGACAACTACCTTGAAGTCTTTTGCCTCCTCGGTCCCGGTTGTGGACTGCAAGGTGGCCATGCCGGTGGAGCGCAACAGGGCCTGATCGCCAGCCAGGGTTACATGGCCTTTGAAGACCTTGCCGGGCAGGGCGTCCACGGTGACTTCGACCGGTTGGCCGATGCGGACATTGACGATGTCGGTTTCGTCCACCTTGACCTCGGCGGTGACTACGCTCATATCCGCCAGTGTCATCAGCGTTGAGCCCACAGTGTTCTGGATGCCTGGGACCACCGACTCTCCCTCGCGGACGGGCTCGTTGGTGACGATGGCGTCGAATGGCGCGACCAGGATGGTCTGGTCGAGCAGATCCTGATTGGAGCGCAGAGTGGCCACCTGGATCTGGAGATGCCCGCGCTGGGACTCGGTTTGTGCACGGGCCTGATTCAGCGCGGCGACACATTGATTGAGCGTGGCCACGTCGGTGTCGTAGGCCGCCTTCTTGGCGTCATAGTCTTGCTTGGCCAGAATGCCAGCCTGATAAAGGCTCTGGGCACGCTCCCAGTCCAGCCGCTTCTGCTCCAGATCGGCCTTGGCCCTTTCGACGTTGGCTTCGGCCGTCTTTTCGTTGGCGATACTGGCGGCAATATCGGTCTTGGCGGCGGAGATGGCGGCCTGTTGGCCATTCACACCGGCCTGCTGCTGCACATTTTGGATGGTGGCCACCGTCTGGCCCTTCTTGACCAGGTCCCCTTCTTTCACATAAATGTGGGTGACGCGGCCCATGGAGTTGGCGCCCAGGTTAGCGTAGGTCTTGGGCTTGATCTGTCCGGTGCCACTGACCACCGTGGCCAGTTCCTGGCGCGCGACCTTGCCAGTGAGCACCTTGGTGTAGCCGGCCTGCTGCCTCCAAATAAAGACGATGACGAGAGTGACGACAGCCACAGCGGCGAGAATAATCAAAAGTATCTTTTTCATGTGGGTAGTGCTCCGGAAATCCCCTATTTCAGTGTACGCAATCGGCGCCGGTACAGTTCCCGACGTACTCCATCCGGACCGTCGGTGCCGGGGAAGTAAATCCAGTACTAGCGGCCAGCGTATAAGATGCGGAAACGCCGCAAGTGTTTAAAAAAGATCGAACAGAACAGAATCCCCACGCTTGTTTCTTAGACGGCGGAACGGCCCGGCGGGTCTCAAAACCCTTCCCATATGCAGTTTAGCAGTTCCATGGGTGCCGTTTCACTGCTTACTCCAGCCAGAAATAGGCGTCCAATAGGAAGCCGACTCCCTACGGAATCTTGCCCAGCCCTTTCCGGACCCGTAGAATAAGGAATCGCAGGAGTTTTCAAGGCCCATGATGCTCAACCGCTATCGTCTTCTCTTTACCGCACTGGTTTGCGGCCTGTTACTAGTCCCCGCCGCCAGAGTTTATGCCCAGCAGACGGACAACCCGCCAGCACAGGCGAAACCGGCCAAAGGCCAGAATCAAGGATCGGATCAGGAAGTGGACCCTCTTAAGCGGGAACGCTCCGACAAGGAGAAGTTTGCCGCGCAGAAGGCGGTTCGCCAGGAACTGAAGGGGGCCTACAAGTCGTGGCTGGAGCAGGACGCGGCTTACATCATCACCGACGAGGAGCGCAAGTCATTCAGGAACCTCTCCAACGACGAGGAACGCGAGGCTTTCATCGAGCAGTTCTGGTTGCGCCGCAACCCCGATCCAGATTCGCCGGAGAATGAGTTCCGCGAAGAGCACTACCGTCGCATCGCCTATGCCAACGAGCACTTTGCCGCCGGCAAGCCAGGCTGGAGGACCGATCGCGGCCACATCTACATCGCATGGGGCAAACCCGACGATATCGATTCCCACCCCTCCGGGGGCAGTTACAATCGGCCCATGGAAGAGGGCGGCGGCGAAACCTCTACCTTCCCCTTCGAGGTCTGGCACTACAAGTATCTTGAGGGCATCGGCGAGAACGTCGACATGGAGTTTGTCGATAGCTGCCAGTGCGGCGACTACCATTTCACCCTCGACCGCAGCGAGAAGGACGCGCTGCTGCATGTTGCCAACGCCGGCCCGACCCTGTTCGAGGAGATGGGCAGGTCCAGCAAGAAAGACCGCTTCTCGGGCAGCGCCATTGAAAACCTGGGCCCGGGCCCGGCGGGAAATGCGCAGCAGGGCAAGGAATTTGACCGCATCGAGATGGCCGCCAAGTTATTTACACCGCCGCCGATCAAGTTCACGGACCTGGATAGCTTCATCTCCGAGCACAAACTACTCTCCGGCCCGGTCTTCCCCTTTGACGTCCGCACGGACTTCATCAAGGTGACAGAAAGCACGGATCTGGTTCCGATTACGATACAGATGAGAAACCGCGACATCACGTTTGTGACCAAGGATGGCGTGGCCAAGGGCGTGGTGAACGTTTTGGGCAAGGTGACCACCCTCACACACAAGACAGTGCAGACCTTCGAGGACACGGTGGCGGTCACGCAGCCGGCCGAGTTGCTTGACAAAAGCCTTGATCACCAGTCGGTTTACTGGAAGGCGCTGCCCCTTCTGCCCGGTCTCTACCGCCTGGATATTGCCATCAAGGACGTGAACAATCCCGATCACATGGGTTACTACGGCCGCAGTCTTGAGGTGCCGACGTATCACGACGAAAAGCTGGCCACCTCATCGCTGATTCTGGCAGACCAGATGAACACCGTCGATTCCCACTCGATTGGCAGCGGCAATTTCGTCATCGGTAACACCTTTATCCGGCCTCGCGTGAGCACTCCCAAGCCAACCGATCCGGTCAAATACAAGCGCAGCCAGCAACTCAGCTTCTGGATGCAGGTCTACAACCTGCAAGTCGACGAGGCTACCAAGAGCAGCCAGGCCACGGTGACCTACCAGATCGTCAAGACTACCGCAGCCACAGCCAGCACCCCCGCCTCGGACGCAGTAATCTATGAAAAACAACTGGATTCAAAGGAGTTGGGCTCGCATAGCGACCAGATGACAGTGGAGAAGACCTTGCCGATAGCGGGGCTCGAACCAGGGAAATACAAAGTGACGATCAAAATAGATGACGCAATCTCTAAACAAGAGATTGCGCAATCGGCGCCATTTGTCGTGGAATAGTAGTATGTACCCAGCACAACAGGGCTACCGGACGCTAGATCCGGAAGCCCGCGTGGGCCTGATTTGAAGAACTTTGCCAGCGGCGCGGCCAGGTCACCCGGATCTGTGATGACGCGCAGCATACATTTCGTTGTTTTCGCGGTGCTGATTGCCTTAGTCAGCGGCCCGGCCAGCGGAGCTTCCCTCAAGCAAGTTTCTGGCACGGCATCGGGGTCGGTTTCCGGTCTGGTGCGCGACTCAGCCGGTATACCGCAAATCGGCGCCCAGGTGCAGTTACTGCGCCCCGATCTGACCGTCATCACCAGTGTATACACCGACTCCAGCGGCCGCTATGCCATCTCCTCGATCCTGCCGGGCCGCTATGCAGTCAAGGCCATGGGCGCCTGGTTTCTGCCTTCTCTGCGTGAAAACGTCCGCGTACGCGCCAATACGGTGGTCAACCTCACTCTGAACAGCCTTTACGAGGCGATGCAGTGGCTTCCGGCAGAGCCGCACTCCGGCACATCGCAGAAGGAGGATTGGGCCTGGACTTTGCGCTCGGCTGCCAACCGCCCCCTTCTGCGCTGGCTGGAGGACGGACCGCTGGTGGTCGTGGCTGACGGCTCCGGCACGCATCCCCGCCTGAAAGCTCGCCTGGTGGCCACCGGCCAGGAAGGCGCCTTCGGCGAGAATGGGGAGCGAATCTCGACAGCAATTGAAGAGACACCCTCCAATAGCCGCGAACTGCTGGCCAGCGTTGATTTCGCTCCCGGCACCGATGGCGGCATGGAGTCCATGCTCGGTTTCCGCCAGGATCTTGGCTTTGCCGGCTCCGTGCAGTCAGTGGCGGCCATCGCCCTCCATCCAGAGGTCTCCGTGGGCGGAGCTGAAGGCCTGGATGAAGCAGCCCTCCGCGGTTTGGAGACAATCCACCTGGGCGACGAGTTCGAGGGCGAGGTGGGCTCCAGTCAGGTGCTGGCCCGGTTTTCCTCGACCTCACCGCAGACCATGACGGCCGTGCTGCCCTTTGCCTCTGTAGGTTGGCGGGGTGGTAACTCCGTCGTTCGCTATCGCATGACCTCTCTTCTTCCTGGAGCGCCGGGTGCTGAAGATAGCGATGCCCGCTCCTGGCTGCCTGCTCTCTCTGCCCGCGACGGCAAGCTGGCAATCGAGCATGGACTGCACCAGGAACTCGGCTGGGAGCGGCGAACCGATCTGTCGGGTGTCGCTGTCCTGGTCTTTGCCGACCGTTTAGACAACCCGGTCATCGAGGCCATGAGCCAATTTGCGAACGGCAGTTCCAACTCCGCCGCCGTGCTCGTGGACCCTATCAGCGGTCTGATGCGATCAGCCGGCCCCGAGTTTTCCACCGCCGGTATATCAGCTTCCTTGGGACACCGCTTGCCGGGAGGAAATCATTTTCTCCTCAGCTACGCCAACGGAAGTGCCTTGGTTCTGGCTGCCGTGCCTTCCTCGCCTCAATCCGCATCCCTGGCCCAGTTACTTGCCAGCGCCTATCCCCGCCGCGCACAGGAGTACGCGCTTTCGCTCTCCGGCACTCTGGACGGCACCAAGACCCGCTGGCGGGCCAGTTATCGCTGGCAGCCGGAAGATACCCTCACCCAGGTCGCTCCCTTCGCGGTAGACGCCGCCGCGCCCTGGCTCAGCCTGCACCTTCGCCAGCCTATTCATCTTTGCCACATCGGCTGTGGCGATTTCGAGGCGCTGTTCAATGTGGGTAACCTGATGGCCCAGGGCTACCGCCCCTATATGTTGAGCGACGGCTCTCTGCTGATCTTTGCCCAGGATCAGCGCAGCATCGGCGCCGGCTTGGTCTTCAACTTCTAGAACGCCCGGCGCGTTTGTATTCAGCGTTTTGAACAGGCCCCGCCGCTATGCTATATTCATCAAGTGGCAGCAGAATTTTCTGCCTGCTAGCGCCGTGTGCAAACCCTTCCTCCGCACGGTTTTTCTGGTGGTCTG
>CAWJDN010000166.1:0-13281 GCA_963840985.1 uncultured Acidobacteriaceae bacterium | reverse complement strand
CAAGGGCATGGAGATCGACTGGGCCGACGGTCACCGCAGCGCATGGGGCTTTGCCTGGCTGCGCGATGCCTGCCCCTGCGCCACCTGCGTCGAGGAGCGCAAGGTGGATGGCCGCAAAATCGGACAACCAAAGCCCAGGCCGGCCGCCGTCCTACCTATGTATACTCCGCCCGCCAAACCGGCTAGCGCGCAGGCAGTGGGTCGCTACGCCATCCAGTTCAATTGGCAGGATGGCCACTCCGGCGGAATCTATTCTTGGGATTATTTGCGCCGCGTCTGCCAGTGCCACGAATGTACCTTTGCCGCCGGGGAAACAACCGGCGCGCCCAACTAAATCGTTAAAGCCGATATAAGTGCACTCACATCAACAGCAAGCTTTACAGCGGATACCGTTCTGCTCGTAGCAGAGCTGGTCTTCGGCGCGGCTCAATTCTGCCACATCAGCAGACATGAATCGTGCCAGCCTTGCGAATAAGAAATTTACGGGACTGCGATCCGAACGAATCGGGGATCCAAACGAACCGTGGGTCCGGGCGACGTACAGCCGTAAAAAGTTGTCAGTGCGTTACCACCGGTACAGTTGCGGCCGGTAACACAGAATTACTCGGATTGCTGAGTTGATCTTTTTGCAAGTCGCCAAGGAAGTTCAGTACAAGTTCCTCGACTACCTTGCCAAAGGCTTCGTCCGTGGTCATTGCGGGAACGCCTTCCGGGGCTTTGGTATGTCCGATCGTCGTATGAATTGCATGTTTGTAGCCGGACTTAGTGATGGTCTTACCTGCGATCGTGATCGTGGCCTGCATTTCGTAGTAGTCGGTAACCGTAGAACCTTTTAAGAAAAATGTGGACCCCGTAACGTACCCCTTTCTCCTAGCCTCGTCGAGGTCTGCAATATTATTGACCACGAAGGTGAGTTGGTCTGAACTGGCTTCACTGTCGGGAACAGGAATCGCAAACCCAGATTCCCTGATGACGCGATCAACCTGTTTCATGAGTATGTTGTCGACTCTTGGACGATGTTGCCCGTTAGTCTGAAACTCCACATTAAGCTTCAGCTTATAAGGCTGTGCTGGTTTGATAATATCGGCGTATTTGACCTTGCCATAGCTCGGATCAACGTAGGATTTTGACGCTGCCGCATATCCTGCTCCACTGATGAGAAGCGCAATAACGATTACAATTCTCTTCATAAGTGCTATCTCCTTACTACAAATTGTGTTAGGAGCAATCAATTCGGCATTGCGCCCATCGACAAATCTTATCGTCCCTCTGCCACGGGAAGGCACAGCTGAGTTCCGTGATCTGGATCCAACGACGATTAGACTCGGTACATTCTAATGGACTGTAACCCGAAATTGTCAAGGACAGAACAGCGCTACCCCAAGTACCCAACCGAGTGACGCCACACCCGGCTCTGCCAACCGCGCCCTTTATCGTCTACAATTGCGTGTATCCCGACCACGGAGGCTCGCCCTGTTTGCCGCGCTCCAGACCGCTTTGAATGCCGCTGTCCAACCGCTGAACGGGCTGCACATGCGGCTCTCTGCGCTTCTGTTCTTTGCCCCGCAATTCAGCGTGCGCCACCAGATACAGTTGCTGTTCTACGATCCATTCTCCAAGGTGACCCACCATTGGAACTGGTTTGACCTGACAATGCTCATCCCCTACTTCACGGTGATGATTATCCTATCGTTTTATGGCATTCACCGTTATACGATGTGCTATCTCTATTTCAAATACAAGAAGAACTACAATCCCAATCCACCCCGCGACTTCAAAGAGCTGCCGCGGGTGACGGTGCAACTGCCCATCTTCAACGAGCAGTTCGTCATCGACCGGCTGATTGAGGCGGTCTGCGCCATGGAATACCCGCGCGAGAAGCTGGAGATCCAGGTGCTGGACGACTCGACCGACGAGACTCAGAAGGTGGCCTCCGATATCGTTGCCCGCTATGCTGCGCTAGGGCATCCCATCTCCTATATTCACCGGACAAATCGCTACGGCTATAAGGCCGGGGCGCTGGACGCGGGCTTGAAGGTAGCCAAGGGCGAGTTTGTGGCCATCTTCGACGCCGACTTCGTGCCTCCACCAGACTGGCTGATGAAGGTTATCCACCACTTTGCCGAGCCGGAGATTGGCATGGTGCAGACCCGCTGGTCTCACATGAATCGCGAGTACAGTATGCTGACCCAGATCGAGGCCATCCTGCTCGACGGCCACTTCATCATCGAGCATGGCGCCCGCGTCCGCTCCGGCGATTACTTCAACTTCAACGGCACTGCCGGCATGTGGCGCATCAAGGCTATCTCCGACGGCGGCGGCTGGCAGCATGACACCCTCACCGAAGACACCGATCTGAGTTACCGCTCACAGTTGGCCGGATGGAAATTTAAATATCTGCCCGAGGTGGAGTGTCCTTCCGAATTGCCCATCGAGATGACCGCCTTTAAAACGCAGCAGGCGCGCTGGGCCAAGGGGCTCATCCAGACGAGCATTAAGGTTTTGCCCCTGATGTTCAAGTCGAATGTCCCGCGCAAGATCAAGGTGGAGGCCGTCTACCACCTGACGGCTAATCTGAGCTATCCGCTGATGGTCATCATGACGGCGTTCCTGATGCCGGCTATGATCGTGCGCTTCTACCAGGGCTGGTTTCAGATGCTGCTCTTCGACGTGCCGTTGTTTACCGCCTCCAGCTTGTCCATCGCCGTCTTTTACCTGATGGCGGAGCGCGAGCTCTTCCCCCGGACCTGGATGAAGACCTTTCTCTATCTGCCCTTTCTGATGGCTCTGGGCATCGGCCTCACTGTCACCAACACAGTTGCGGTGATGGAGGCATTGTTCGGCATCAAGAGCGCCTTTGTGCGCACCCCCAAGTACCGCGTGGCCAAGAAGGGCGAAAAATCCCAGGCTGCCAAATACCGCAAGCGGCTGAAGCTGGCTCCGTGGATCGAGCTGTTGGTTGGCGGCTACTTCTTCATGGCCATTCTCTACACCTTCACTAACAACAACTATTTCACCGCCCCGTTTCTGATTCTTTTTGTCATCGGCTACTGGTATACCGGCCTGATGAGCCTGTTGCAAGGCCGCTTCGAGCGCTGGCGCACCGGCGCCGAAGCCAATCTTGACGAATCCAGCCCCAAGCCGTTCCCAGTGGGCATATAGATGAGTTAGGAGCGGTCGTTATCCAACTGGCCACGACCTAACTATCCTGTATATGATCTACACGTACTGGTTCAACGGTGGTAATCCGTGCCCTCCCAGAAATTGGGTTGCGTCACATACTCGAAGCGATCGGGATCGGCCTTCACCAGCGCATCGGCGGTCGAATTCCATTGCGTGCCATGGCCGATGGTTCCATTGTTATACATATTGTTGTCCTGCACGACCGTCTGGTCCAGGATGTAGTTATCGTAATTCTGATTGTTCCTGGCCCGGGTGTCCTCGCCGTCGCCCAAGTTGGAGCCCTGGACGGTATTGTTTAACTGGCTGTTGCTCCAATTGGCGTGTTGAACTTCGTTGTTGTGTTGCTGTTCCCAATAGCCGGCGTTCTGGGCATCGTGTGCGGCCTGCTGGTTGGCAAAGTTTTGTTGTGCCGCCTGGCCCTGCGCGTTAATTCGATTAGATTCCTGTTGTCCAAAGGCCCGCCATTGCTGGTCAGACTGCTGCTTCTGCTGGAGTTTCTGTTGCATCTGCTGGTTTATCACTTGCTGGTTTACCTTGACGCTCTGGTACATCGCCATCACCGTGTTTTGCTCCCGATCGAACTGGGCGTCGGTCATAATATTGTAGGTGCGTGTAACTGTGTACACTCCCGCTTGGGACGGCGGCGATGATTGGCAAATATCATCGATCAGCTTCTTCATGCCCTGCCCGTCCAAATCAATGTGCCCAGTGACAAGGACGCAGTTGACCGCCCCTTTCAACGGCTCAATCTTGTCCACCTGCAGCTTTACCGGCGGCTTATTGTTGGCTCGCCGCCAGGCCTGTAACAGTTCTGGATAGGCCCTCCCCAGATCCTGATGGAAGGGGTAGAGCATCGTTCCCGTCCCGTTGTAGATTCCGTAGCGCACCGCTTGCACCTGCTGCGGGTTGTAAGGGTCCACCGCTGACTTATTTGCAGCGTAGACTACTAGTTCGCCGTTCGGCCCGTTCAGAACCATCGTGCTGCTGGCGCTATGCGGATCGAGCTGCCAGCCGTCGGGAATGCCGATGCTGGCCGAGTTGTCTGACGCGGTAACTGTGTGCAGGTGGGCGTCCGGGCCAGAGTGCCCACTGCCGGCCGAAGCCGATTGTCCGCCAGCCGAGGAGCCGGAGGCCGCCGCCTGGCTATCCGGATGCCACACGCTGAACAGTTGCTGCAGCATGGGGTTCACCGTCTTGCCGATGCGCGAGGCATCGTTGGAGAGCAGTGCTGCCTCCACTTGATGTGGGCCGGAGGCGGCGGAGAGAACTAGGCCGCCCACCTTCTTGTTTCCTTTGGAGTGATCGGTCACCGTAAAGAAGACGCCGACGGTTTTCGTTCCCTTGAACTGGAAGACTTTCCCAATTTGCGGCCTTTCGCCGCAAGTGTTCTGCATGCCGATCAGAATTTTGCTCATGGCCGCTGCCTGGGTCGTGGCTCCGGCTACTGTTCCGTAGGAGATCTTGCCCCCTTGCGCGGCATCGAGCGTGGTAATCGGGGTTGGTGCAGGCGTCCCCGCCTTGCAGGCGGAGATAAAAACTATGAACAACGAAAGAATCGCGAAAAAACGCTTCGAGGCACTCATTTCGACCTAACCTTTCCTGAATCAAAAATGCATCTTACTTTAGAGAGCGAAAAACGAGGGAAAAACGCGTCGGGAAAATCATACCAAAAACTCCCAGGCGCTGGGTAAATAATGGTAATCGGAGCGTCCCAGCGCCCTCCGCTACAATAGGTTTCAAGCGTCTGCCGCGCCGAGGACTCGCATCCCGACCCGCCAGGCGCATTGGAGCATTATGCTTGCCAGGAATTTAACTGAAGCCCTCACCTTTGACGACGTGTTGCTGGTGCCAGCCTACAGTGAAGTAGTGCCCGTGCAGGTCAGCACGCAGACCCAGTTGACCCGCGAGATTACTCTGAATACCCCACTGCTCTCCTCGGCCATGGACACGGTGACCGAGTCGCGCATGGCCATCGCCATGGCGCAGCAGGGCGGCATCGGCATTGTGCACCGCAATCTTTCCATTCCCGACCAGGCCGGCGAGATCGACAAGGTGAAGCGCTCGGAGAGCGGCATGATCGTGGACCCGGTGACCATTGGCCCGGAGCAGATGATCGGCGATGCGCTGGAGGTGATGCGGCGTTACAAAATCTCTGGCGTGCCGGTTACGCAGGGCAAGCGACTGGTGGGCATCCTGACCAACCGTGACTTGCGCTTTGAGACGCGTACCGATGTGCCGGTGGGCGACGTGATGACCAAGAAGGACCTGATCACTGTCCCGGTAGGCACCACGTTGGAAGAGGCTGAGAAGATTCTGCATGTGCATCGTGTGGAGAAGCTGCTGGTTGTCGACGATAAGTACAACCTAAAGGGATTAATCACGGTCAAAGACATCCAGAAGAAACTGAAATATCCCAATGCCAGCAAGGACGAGAAGGGCAGACTGAGGGTGGGCGGCGCCATCGGGGCGACGGGAGATTTTATGGAGCGGGCGGCGGAGCTGGTGAGGGCGCGCGTGGATGTGCTGGCCGTCGACTCGGCGCATGGACACTCATCGCGCGTGTTGGAGGCGGTGCGCGAGGTGAAGAAGGCCTTTCCCGGCGTGGGCTTGCTTGCCGGCAACGTGGCTACCTACGAGGGCGCTCTGGCGCTGATAGACGCCGGCGCCGACGCGATTAAGGTTGGCATCGGTCCGGGTTCGATTTGCACCACGCGCATGGTTACCGGCGCGGGAATGCCGCAGATTACGGCTATCGCCGAGGCGGCGCGCGCCGCCAGCGAGCGTGGAATTCCGGTGATTGCCGATGGCGGCATCAAGTATTCTGGCGAGATCACCAAGGCCATTGCAGCCGGAGCGAGTTCGGTAATGATCGGTTCGCTCTTTGCCGGCGTGGACGAGAGTCCCGGCGAAACCATTCTCTACCAAGGCCGCAGCTTCAAGAGCTATCGCGGCATGGGCTCGCTGACCGCCATGAGCCAGGGCTCGGGCGAGCGCTACTTCCAGAGCACCGATGATCTGGCCAGCGCCGAATTGGGCAGCGAGGGTGTTGTCCAGCGCGAGCGCGCCAGCCAGAACCGGCTGGCCAAGTTTGTCCCCGAGGGCATTGAGGGGCGCGTACCCTACCGCGGGCCGCTGGAGTCCATGGTCTTTCAGTTGGTTGGCGGCCTGCGCTCCGGCATGGGATACCTGGGCTGCGCAACCATTCGCGATCTTCAGGAAAAAACACAGTTTGTGCGTATCAGCGGCGCAGGCCTGCGCGAAAGCCATGTGCACGACGTGATCATCACGCGAGAAGCGCCCAACTATCGTGTTGAATAAGGCGGGGACAACATAACCCCGCCCGGAGAGGATGGGGTTTGTGCTGGATAAAGTGCTTGGATTCAGCTATTTAGGCAGCTTCAGGCCTTAGCGACCTTGCCTTCCTTGATGCAACTGGCGCAGACGCGAAGCTTTTTGGGCTGGCCGTTGACCAGCGCCTTGACTGCCTGCAGATTTACGCTCCAGCGCCGCCTTGTGATGTTGTGCGCGTGAGAGATGTTATTGCCAAACTGCGGGCCTTTTCCGCAGATATCGCATACTTGTGCCATGACTTAGCTCCAAACCTTGGTGTATTGCGCTGCCGGGATAGATGAAGACACACAACTCAGCCAGCTCGCCGAATCTTCATTATAACCGGAACCGGAGGCGATGGCCAAACCGCCGCTAATGCGTTGAAAAGAGGTTCATTCCCGGTTACCGGTATTCGTACAACGTGAAGCTACAGGTCAACGGTTTTACCCCAAAAGGGATATAGCAACTTTGCTTCCGTTCTAGTATAGACAAGCTCCTAATCGGTAATAAGAATCCTTCGTTACATAGGCTGAAGTAAAGGTATGGTTTCAAATATCAGCGCAGAATTTCATCCCCCGAACCTGATCCTGGACGAACACAACCAGCACCAGCAGGGCTACTGGCTGCCCTTGTCACTTTTGCCGATAAACGGAATGTGGAAGGGCATTTCGTCGTTGGACTGCTTTTTATGCTTGGGGTTGGAGTCCTCGGGGAGCCTGGTGCGCTGGGAATTGATGCACACCCAGCTGCCACGGGCGCGCTCGAAGACGTGGGTGAAGACGCCTTTTTCGTCCACCAGGGCGGAGCCAACCTTGTGGTTCATCACGTAAGTGCCGTTGGCCACCGCGATGTCGCCCATCATGCGCACGGTAATCACCTTCTGCTCGAGATGGAGGGTTTTATCCTCGCCGGTGATCAACTGGGCCAGTTGCTGGTTGCGGGTAGTGATGTCACCCGTGGCAGAAATGTCCATGAATAAGGGGGAGAGCACCAGCTCCAGGGCGTACTGGTCGCGCGCGTTGATGGCTTTGGACCAAGCGTCTTCAATCTTCTGAAAATCTTGCCTTGCCGGGCTATCAGCCGAAGCGACAGCAAGCTTCTGAGGCGCGGTAGGAGCCGGCGCGGGAACCGGATTCTGGGCGACCGCAACGCAGTATGAGAGCAGGAAAACAACCAAACCAAACACAAGACGAGCCATACGCACCATGAACTCCAATTCAGGGATCAGGGGTCAGTTTCCGTTGTAACGGTTGCCTTGGAGGAGGGGGCTTATGACCTATTCCCTATCTTCTGATGATAGCTCTTGGACTCGGCTGCGAGGCCGTGGGGAGCGTTAAAAAAAAGAAATGGTGGGTTTAGCTCAGTGTTAACAATTGTTCCGGCTCGTGAAGGGTGACCAGGGAGTCTTCAATGGAGATCCATCCCTCCTTGCGAAACTGGCCCAGAGTGCGGGTAACGGTTTCGCGAGTGGTACAGGCCATGGAGGCCATTTCCTCATGGGTGAGCAGTAGCGGAAAACGGAATCCTCCACCATCGAGGTGTTCGCCGATCTGGTGGGCCAGCTCAAGGAGTAGGCGCCCCAGGCGAGCAGCGACGGTGTCTGCCAAGGCAATGCGACAGGCATCCTGAAGGGCAAAGCGGTATTCCTGGCATATGCACTGAACAGCGCGCATCTGGGCCTCTTTATGGGCACGCAGAAAGACGAGGAACCGGTCGCGTTCGACTGGACGGAGCTGGGCGGCGGTAAGTGTTTCAGCCGAAACCTCATAGACGCCGTGGGAGAGAACTGCGTACAGGCCAAGCATGGAGCCCGGTCCGGCTACGCGAACGATCATCTGGCGATCCTGAAGATGCCCGGCTGTGAGCTTGAGATAGCCACCGCAGATCAGGTATAGGCACCGCGCATCCTCGCCCTGGGTGAAGAGGGAAGACTGCGCGGGAAGGGAGACGGTGCTCGTGGCCAGCTCAAGATCGGCCAGCACGGCGCTGCCCAGAGAACAGAACCAGCCGGGACGGCGATTAGAGCAGGCGGCGCAGCCTACCGGAACCTGCCGTGCAATGTGCTTCTGCCGTGTTTGCGCTGCTGCCGAGTTCTCTGAATGCGCCATGGTTTGTCCCGTCCGCCGCCGGTCCAATCTTTCCATCCCTGTTCTCGACTCGCCCCTGCGCTCAGCGTAAGGGCCTAAACGAGATGGAAATGCCCTGGCCTCCCGGGGAAGAGACTCTACCTAAGGAAAGTGTGCCGGAGCCGCCGCTACAGAGGATGTGATGGACCTCACGTCTATGTGGAACTCCAATAGCCGGAGATTCCTTACTTAGCATTGCTCAGATACACACGTTTCCACCGGTACCGGGGGATGGGATGCCACTGTTCGAGCTGGGAAGGAAGCCGGTGAGAGTTTGATCACCCAAAAGCTGCACAACTGGCCTCAAATTCATTCCGCGATGACATATGTGTACGGTTTTGAACAGCAGACGAGCTTTCGTTTTGTTCTTCTGCCGAGAAGGCGCTGCTTTCATCCCGGAATTGCGCGTTTCGGGTGTGACAGTACAGCTGCCGATGTGGTTGGATTTGCACATCAGGGCTGGTTTTAAAGCACATATGGGAATCCATATCACTTGAGAACGGGAAAATCTGGGAGTGAATGAGCGGTATCATGGTATGTGATGGGCATCACCGTTTGGCATACGTGAAAGACCGTACGCTTCAGCGCATGAGTGATGCTCCGCACATGAGCACCTCTCGCAACAGGGTGACCGACACAGCAGCCGGAGCGGCGTTCTCCAGTGGAAACAGTAGTTTTGGCGGCCGAATGCCTGTCAACTTGCTTGCGGAAGTGGCTAAGATAGCACCGGAGGCGGAAATCGATGCATAGAGATGGGCCTGTCACGCAATTGCCAATTGGTGCGGCTCCGGGCAAGTGGCCGGGGTTGCGAGTTTGTCTGATGTTATTGCTGGGCGCAGGGTTGTTGTGCGTCCCCGTGCTGGCGGCTCCTGCACCCGGCGATAAGCCGGCTGCCGCGCAGGTCAAGGACACCACGCCCGCGAATTATGTTGGCTCGGAGGTCTGCGCCACCTGCCACGACGAGGTATCCAAGAACTTCGCCGATAATCCTCACACAAAAATAGCCCTATTGCATGGCAAGAACGGGGTTACCTGCGAAGGTTGCCATGGAGCCGGCAAAGGGCATGTGGATGGAGGCGGCGACGTTACCAAGATCTTCGATCCCGCCAAAGCGACTCCGAAAGAGGCGGCCGCAAATTGCCTGGGCTGCCACGCAGGAGCGCACCCCAACTTTGAACGTTCTCCTCATGCCAAGGCAGGTGTCAGCTGCATCAGTTGCCACGACATCCACGCCAGCAAGGAGGAGTCGCTGCTGAAAGCGCCCCAGCCCACGCTCTGCTATCAATGCCACACCGACGTGCAGCCAGCCTTCGATATGCCCTTCCACCACCGCGTGAATGAGGGCCTGGTGAAGTGCAGCGATTGCCACGATGTACACGGCACCTTTGGGAACAACAACCTGAGGTCCACGGCCGATCAGAATGCGATCTGCACCAAGTGCCACATGGAAAACCGCGGGCCGTTTGTGTATGAGCATCCCGCAGTCAAGGCAGAGGGCTGCACATCCTGCCACACTCCGCATGGATCGCAGAACGCCCGGCTGCTGAATATGCCGACGATCAACACGTTATGCAACCAGTGCCATAGCCCGGTCGCTGCCGGCACGGTTCATGGAATGAACGCAGGATCTGCGGAGCTGCAACCCTGCACTGATTGCCACACCATGATTCATGGGTCGAACCTCAACCAGGCGTTCCTGAAGTGATGGAGCCAGGCCGCGCCCTCCGGTTCAATTAGACGGCGCGGTCGGATCCCGTATCAACATGGCACACGAGCTCAAGATTTCGATGCCGGCAACAATGTTTTTTCAAGTGAGGCTTCATATGAAGAACATCGGCTGGTTTTTTCGGTTGTCCAATCAACAACCACATACCGCATAGATGCGGCGCATCGCTGGGGGCATTGGAGCCGCCATTCTCCTGATGATGACAGGCATCGCGACCGCCCAAAATCCAACCACGCAAGTTCCCGCGCCGAGTGAGCGGATGTCCATACCGAATGGGTATACGACCCATCAGTCCGTGGATTTAGGCGGGCACATTGCCAGCGTCTCAGGCAGCATGGCCATGTACGACACGCTGGTCAATCAGCAGTCCGGACCGCGCCTGCTGGGCGCGACCTTTGAGATGCATGCGCTCCCAGGCAAGAAGAACACCCTGATCGATTCCCTGCGGGCCATTGCCAGCGGCTTGGGCGGCGATCCATACAACTTCGCCAAGCTGGACTTTTCCAAGGGCAAAGTCTACGAGTTCTCGGGAACCTTCCGCCGCGACCGCCAGTACTCCGACTACGACCTGCTGGGCAACCCGAATATCAACACCGGGCTATCGATTCCCATTACCGGGTCCCCCACCCCGCTGGCGTGGCCGCAGGTTATGCATTCGCCGGAGATGTTCAACACGGTGCGCCGTATGACGGACACCAACCTCACCATCTACCCTGTGTCAAAGGTGACCTACCGTGCCGGCTACTCGCAGAATATCTTCCAGGGTCCGACCCTGAGCCCCGGTGAATCTGTCGGCAAGTATGATGCGCTGCTCTCGGAATATCAGCGCAACAGTACCGACAATTTCACGGGAGCGGTTGACTGGAAGCCCGTGCAGGGCACAAAGCTGACCTTTGAAGAGGAGATCAACCACTTCAAGACTGGCTCGTACTTTACGCTGGCTCCGAGCGACTTCCTGGTGCAGGAGGCGGACGGAACACCGGTATCCCTGGGCAACTGGGACAGCCAGACCGCCTACAGCAGCAGCGCCTGCGCCGCAGGCAGCATGGGCGGCCACCCCCTCCTCTCGCCAGCGCCTGCCGGCGGCTTGCCGATCATCAACCCGGCATGCGATGTCGCGACCAGCTACCTGCGCTCGCAGCCAACGCGCATTCTCACCCCCACGGAGATTCTCCTCTTCCAAAGCTCAAGCATCAAGAATGTGGATTCATCGAGAAAGGCCATTTCCCGCTTTTGCTGGAATGTAATTACCAACTGCAAAATGAGGGTGAAAGTGAGGGCGACCAAAGTTGATTCAAAAGCCGTGGCAAGCCCACCGGTCACGCCTTGAAGTGAAGCACGAATCAAGGTTAAGTCGCCCGCCGCCTGTAATGTCGCGGTGAATCTGCCGATGGCTAGGCTCAACCCCAAAACCGTGCCGATGAATCCAAGCACTGGAATCGCCCAAACCAATCCGTTGACGACAGTGTAGCTGGAAGCCACTTGGTCTTCATCGTTTTCCGCCTGTGCGCGAAGAATTGCAGAGACGTCGTTGACTTGACCGATGTTTTTGAAGTTGGACAAGGCGCGGTCAATGCGGTTGAGCAAAACAAAATGGCGCGGCTGATCAACCAGATGAGTGGATGCGAGCAAGAACAGTGGCAGCGGTTGTTTCAGTCAGAATAAAATCCGGTTCGGCAGGCACGGCGGCCAATATTAACGCGCGCTGTTGAAATTTAATTTTCTTTCCTTTCAAAAATAGAACGGCGATTCCACCAAAGAAAAAGAATGTGGCTGGAATCACGGCAAACTGATTGCTGGGACGCATATAAATGGTGGCAACCTTCGACATCACCGGCAGGTGGCTAAAAACGAATATCATCAAGGCATAAAGAATTCCCGTCAGCAACGCGCCGATCAGAAAAGCGAAAGCATGATTAACGCTGGTGTAGCGGCCGCCTTTGAAGCCGAAACGATTTTCGATGTCGTCCTTCGACCACGCGAGCAGTTCGGGATTGTTCGCTCCACGGTCGGTGGCTGTTTGTGAGATTGGGAATTGTGCCATAGTTTTTTAGTTTTTACAGTTATAGAGCGATACGACCAATGATTGTGCCGACAAACGGTCCATATCGCCCGAGCGAAAGACTGTTTCCGTTTTAAAGTACGCCCGCTGTCGGCCATGACTCCAAGATTCATCTGAGCGGCCAGATCGCCGCTCCCTACGGACCATGTCGTAAGCCAAAGAGAAATATGCTGTAAATAAGCTAATAAGTCCGAGCGATCAAAAGATTGCTCCCGCCGTAAAGTCTTTAAGCCTGACAAGCCGCCATTTGTTGTTGGCGCGGCGGTTTAGCTGCTGCGGTACTTCTGCATGTGATTGGCAGATTCAAGTTGTGCGTTCTTCGTCTTTCTTCGGCCAACAATTCTGATTGCCGTCGTCTTTCTCGTTCTTTCGCCTCCCTTTCTGCCTCTTCGCGCGCTCGACGTTGTTGCTCCTGCCGCGCCTGATTTTCCGCGCGTAGTATCGTTTCTCTTTCTGTGGTGTAATCACGAATTGTAACCCATTTACCATCGTAAAGAATCTCATGCAGTAAGCCGATTTCGTTTGCTGCAAGTTTTGCCTCAATGACGGACGCGAGATACGGGCCTTCCTGCCTGCCACGCCAGCGCACAAGGAATTTTGCGCTGTCTCCGTCGGATAATTCGGCGAAATTATTCATGGTTGCACCGTGTCTTGAAACAACGGTGGCAGCGCACCCTTGAAAGATGCGTCACTTGGATTCACACCGGCTTTGGGTAAGGTATTCTTTGCAGGGGCTTTCGAGGGAGAACAACGGCGACAGCGGCATCGCCGGCACTTTAAGCGGCTGCCCGGCATCAATTTTTGCGGCCAGCAATACCGGCTGTTTGCGGGCGGTCTGTAACCGAAGACTTCTC
>CAWJDN010000165.1:0-10549 GCA_963840985.1 uncultured Acidobacteriaceae bacterium | reverse complement strand
GAAGGTGGTCTTCGCGCCTGTGAGCACACTGCAGCGGGTCCAGATCTCGCCCTCTGACCTGCAGGAGATCCAGCGCAGCGATCCCTTCGTCCTCACTGCCGAGGAGATCGGCCAGTACAACGTGAAATACGTGGGTCGGCAGAAGGTAGACGAGGAGGACTTCTACGTCTTCGACGTCAGCCCGAAAGTTATCGAAAAGAAGCAGCGTTATCTGCTGAGCCGTATCTGGGTCGACGTAACCGGCCTGCAAATCGTGGTGACCAACGGCCGCATGGTGCCCGACGGCACGCGCAAGCACAATATAGACCTACATCCGCCTCTCATGATCTGGCGGCAGCAGGTGGACGGGCACTACTGGTTTCCTGTTTACACCAAGGGCGAGGGCGTTCTGCACTTTGCCGGCGGCTCAGGCCACATGCCCCAGGACGTGCACATCCGAGACACGATTAAGTACACCGACTACAAGCTGTTTTCTCAATAGAACAGATACTTCCGCCACCGGTCATCGGCCCTGCCCCAGCATGCGCATAATCTGCCGGCTAGTGTGCAGCGAAAAGGGGCGCGGGTCGCGCAGCAGAATCATGTCGTCGATCTCGCTGAGCATGCGGTTGCCCTTGTGCCGGTTGCAGGGGTGGCAGCAAGCCACCAGGTTTTCCCAGGTCGAGTTGCCGCCGCGCGAGCGGGGAACCACATGATCCAGAGTCAAATCGGCGGGCGGCAGCGTCTCACCGCAGTACTGGCAGGTGTTGCGATCGCGCAGCAAAATATTTTTGCGCGAGAGGGCGCGCGTCTGGTAGGGGATGCGGCGGTACTCCAGCAGACGGATCACCGAGGGCATGGCGATGCGGCTTCGCTGGGCGTGGAGGATCAGCCCATGCTCCTCCTCCGTGCGCGCAATGCCCTTGAGCACCAGCACCAAGGCGCGCCGTGCGCCGCATATATTGATCGGCTCATAGGAGGCGTTCAGCACCAGCACCGGCATCTGCAGGATGTGCGCGGAATGAACCGTCACCTTCTCGCCAGCCAGCGCCGCAGCCCTGGCGATGGACTTCTGCTTGCGTGCATGAATCATGGCTTTTCCCAGCGACATCCCATTTCCCTTCGTCAAAAAGATGATAGCTCGTGCGATGAATAAATGCTGTCTCGTACTAAGGCTTCTTCCGGCGATCTGCCGGATGATCCATAATTTTCCTCCGCGTCGTCAAACCGCGCGGAAGAACCTCGGCGGATGGCGTACAAGCGGTTTGCTCTGGCCAGCGTTACCACCCATACAGAGGCTGCTCCAGCCCGAACTAGCGCCAGGGCTGCGGCGCTAGACGTTGCCCCTGTGGTGAAAATGTCGTCGATGACCAGAACGTGCTTCAACGTGACCGCGGCCGGATTGGCGACCTCAAACGCTCCGCGCACATTCAGGCGACGCTGACGCCAGGTTAGGCCAAACTGGCTCTCGGTGGCGCGCAGTCGCATCAGCGTTCTCGGGGCCAGCGTGAGCCGCCACGTGGGATGCGTTTTGCGCAACGCTCGAAGTGCATGAAAAGCCAATGAACGAGCCTGGTTGAAGCCACGTTCTGCATATTTGGACCGGTGCAGCGGCACTGGAACTACCAGCATCTCCGCCGGAGCCTCATCCGCCAGTTTAGCAATTGCTTCCGCCAGCATCAGGCCCAGCCCGCGTGCCGCCGCGTGTAGCCGGTCATATTTGAGCGCATGAATAGCCGCCTTCATGCGGTCCTGATACGGCCCATAGGCCACCGCCCGCACAAACGGCGGCGGCGCCATCCGGCAGGCTCTGCACTGCCCGGAACTCGTTGGGCCGGCCTGCACCGGTGCATCCAGCGTGTCGCCGCAGCGCGCGCACAATTCTCCGCTCTGCACGGGAAACTCCGTCCAGCAAACATCACATATAGGCGCATGACTTAGATGCGGCAGAGGGGAGCCGCAGAGGGTACAGGAGGCAGGAATAAGGGCACAACTCAATGAATCCATGGGACTTCGCAGCACACGAACCACCGCGCGCCAACGGGAAGTCCCCGAGGCTGGAACGTCGAAAGTCAGTGATCCAGAGTCACTGCGGAAGACGCACCTCACTTGTGGCCGGCCAGCTTTACGCCCACCGCCTTGCCGTCAGTATACTCCCGAGTGGGCCGGAGTTCCACGTGATTCCGTGATCTGCAATTTCGCGAGAGACACGCCTGCCCGCTTGTTCTTCGACAAGCAACCAGAACAGCACGCATATTTCGAATTAGTGGGAACCCTGACAGGGAGTCAGGATGGTGAGCTTCGGGCTGTAAGGGTAACCGGGAAACATACTCTCGTTTGAGACGCGCACATCGCGTCTGGGCAGTTGCGCAACATCCCACGGGACTCTAGCCGGTGTAGTAAGCGCCAGCCATGCATCGCAGGGCCATTCAGATGGCGAGGACTGCTGCCGCACGATCAACGGCTTGCGAATGAAACTACGGGCGGCAATGTAAAGGTCACCGGAGACCATCAGCTGCGCTTCCGGCGGAACGGTCGCGGCCAGTTCGTCTGCGAAGTGTGCTGTAGAAAGAACGGAATAGAATTTGTATGCTTCGTGTGTTCGCAGAATATTCCACCCCATGCTTGGCAGCCAGGCAATAAGCAACATGGCAGCGATAACCCTGTAGAATCGGCGCTGCGATGAACCCGATTCGATCTGCGCCGCTACAGCGATGACCGGCCACACCGTGAGGTAGACCAGATAGGGCGGAAACATCGTGATCGAAGTTAAAAATGCGACCAGACCGCAACACGCGAAGCATGCGGCAGCGAGTGCAACGCGGTGGAGAGGCTTCCGCCGAGCGAAAGCAGCACAAGTCACTGCAACTGTGGCAAGTCCGACTGCCCAAACCCAGAGACAGGACCAGCGAAAGCCCGTGAAGCCCGTGCGAAGGTGTACGAAGTAACTTGCATAGCCCAGGTGAGCATGCCATGCCAGTTGCGTCATCGTGGCATGAATATCGGGAATGGCGCGCGAAACCGGAACGGCGCACCAGAGCATAAAGGAGACTGGAACTGCGACGCCTAAAACGAAAAGCGGTATGAAGCGGCGGAAGGCGCTCAATCCCATATCAGCAGCCAGAAACACGAAGGCCCCGATCACAAAAAAGTAGGTTCTGGGATGAAATCCAGCGGCAAGCGAAGTGCAAAAGCCCGCCAAAAAAATCGCGAGCCATTGCGGCATGTATGGTCGGCGAATCAGAACAACCAAGGCCCCGGCCAGTGCGAGAAGTGCGATTCCCTCGGGTCGCGCCGAAAGAACCTCAATGGACGATCGGTCGCCGAGCCAGACAATCAATAGCAGTGCTCCTGTTTTTGGCAGGTCACTGCAAATCAGAACGAGACTTAATGCAAGAATTGCAAGCGACGAGGCAAAATACTGCGGAAGCCGTGAACTGAATTCGCTGATCCCCAACATGCGAAAAGTGAATATCTGGAATCGCGGATAAAAAGGGCCATGGTAAAACCATAATTCATTCTCATGCGGAGCATGAGGAGCTGGCGCCCACAGCAGACTATGACCGTCAAGGTAGCTGATGGCGGGCTGGTTCAGTAAAGGTTCGTCGATTGCGTCGATCAGAGGATAGCGATCCAGTACGAAGAGAAACCGGGCTAATATCACAAGGAACAATAATAATGAGAACTGAATATAATGATGTTTCTTAAGCTTAAGACATCGCTCCATCTGTCATCCTTGCCTTTCATGTTTCCGGTGGAGCCTTTGTGACTAATACGAACTGCTGGATCGTTCGCCAACAAAAGGAGTATATCAAACGAGATATGAGAGAATAATCCCGAGAGAGGAATCCTCGCTCGCCTATTCGACTCGAGATGATAAAGAACGCACCGCTTCCGGCCATCGCTAAACTGTTTCACGGTGCCGCCTCGGACGAAAACTCCCGCGCTGTTCTTTGGCAGGTATTCGAAGTATTTTTGTGGGGAGCCGTAGGGTTAGCCGTAGCGTGCAGCATGCTGGCGTTTCGCCCAATTCCGCTGTGGGATGACAGCTTCCAGTATCTGAATGTTGCCGCGAACATTAGAAGCGGTAATGGTATCGCCACAAATCTGGTTTACTTCGACGCCGAGCGCTCTCACGGCCGGATTCCGGCTCCTCTCACTACTTTTCCTCCGGGTTATCCAGCCTTAGTGGCGATACTTGTGGACTTCGCCGGTGGCTTTGAAGCGGCCGCGCGCGGCCTTTCTGCAATCTGCTTTGCTGGAACGGCCGCTTTGCTCGCATTTATTCTGATCGCGTTCCATCTTACCGTGTTTGCGCGTACCGCCGTACTGTTGCTTTTTGTCGCCAACGCTGTAAGCGTGGAATTCTCCACCGCGGCACTGACCGAGTCGATGTTTGTGTTCATCCTCACCGCCGCTATCGTGGCGCTGAGTTGTGTGTGGTGGGGCTTCCCGCGCCCGCGCGGCCATTTGCCATGGATCATCGCTGGATTGACTCTTGCCGGTCTTTCATATTGGATTCGCTACGCAGGTCTATTCCTGATTCTTGCTGTTGTTATATATATCGGACTGCGCTACCTTCGGCTTCGCAGGCATATTCGCGCGTTTGAGCTTTGTGCTGCACTAATTCCCATCGCAATGGCTGGCCTTCTAATCGCGCGCAATCTACTCTTAGTGGGCAACTGGAAGGGTGGCAATGATCTTCAGGTCTCTCATCCACTGCATGGCGTGATAGCAAATTTTGCGCGCGACCAACTGCACCTCCTGCTCGGCGAACACGCGGTGAAGTTTGGTGTGTGGGAGGGGCTGCTGCTGATTGGCGTCCTCGGCATCGGCGCCTTGCTCGTGCGGGTGCTTGTCCGATGCGGGCAGGAAGGCAACACAATTTTCCCCCGGGCGTATGGGCTTTGGACTTTGCCACTTACTTGTGCTGTCGTATATTCTTCCGGACTTTGTTATGCAAGCCTGCATACCGTAATTACCTTTGGAACCAGAATGTTTCTACCGGTTCTGCCGCTATACCTTATGCTCATCGGCTTTATGTTGCATTGGCTGAGCCAACGGGCGCGTTTCACGGGCGGACAACTTTGGTTTCGGGCCGCGCTCTGTGCGCTTGTCATCGGATACATCGGCGTGAACGCTCGGGATCTGAAAGATCCCCAGCCGAAATCCAGCCTAGACACTTTGTCCGCTCTCTTTGCGGAGCAGACCGGCGACGGTCAGCGCCTGTCAGACTGGGTGAATGCGCATATCGCTCCGGCAGTCGTGATTGCCGCCCAAGACGGCCAAGCAACCGGATATCTTCTCCATCGGCGCACCTTGGGCCTGGTCGAGTCGGAGTATAGCGCTGAACGCTGGGAATGTCCCGAGATCAGAACACAAATGAGCCGTTTTGGAGCCCGCTATCTGATTCTCTACCGTCACCCGGACAACGATTCGCATCTACTCGAGGAGTCGCGCTTTGCGGCCGCGGCTGCGTCTGGACAACCGGGTTGCGGATTTGTTATCGCCTCGGAGAATCAGGACGTGCGTATTCTTGAAATAGCGCCTCTCCCTGTGGCGGGCGGTAACCCATGAATCCTCCGCCACACAACTTTTAGAACACCCCCGCCAGAAAGACCTCGGCCGCGTGGGCCGTATTCTTCTTTGCTCCGCTGGCTGCCAGCACCACCGGCGAAAGCGTCATTACCGGGCAGTGTGAGTGTGCCAGCACCTTGTACACCACCCCAAGACGGGCCACGGCAGCAAAGGCCGATGCACCTTGTGCGCCTAGAACAATCAGGTCAGCCTGCTGTGTCCGGCCCTGGTGGAGCAGCTCTTCGGTCGGGTCGCCCTGCGTCACAATCGGCTGCACGGTAATCTTGCGTCGAAGCGCAGCCGGAATCAGCGAGACCAGCTCGCACTCTATCTGATCGATACTCCGGCCGGCCAGAACCTCATGCCGCTCCTGGGGCCGGATCACATGTTGCAAGATCAGGCGTGCGTTGTGTTCAGCAGCCAGCTCTGCGGCAAAGCTGGCAACAGTGGCGCTGGATTCGTGCAGGCTGACGCCGCACAGAATGGTCCGGTTGACAATGTTACTGTCCGCGCAATCCACCACCTCGGGACCGACGATGTATACCGGCACTGAGGCAGTGCGCAGCACGGCCTCGGCCACCGAGCCCACCAGCAGCTTGCCGATGGGTCCCGGAGAGTGTGTGCCCATGACAATGCGGTCAATCTGCCGCTCGCACTGGTAGGTCAGAATTTGGTCGGCGGCCAGTCCCGGACGCACAACGGTCTCGCATTCCACTCCTTCATTCCGGGCACGCTCGGCCAGCGGCTCCAGATGCTCCATCTCGGCGCGGGCTGCGGCAGCGGCATCGTAGTAAAGAACGCTTGCACTCTCCGTCGCTGACACTACCAGCGTGTCATAAGCGTGAAAAAGTATCAGTTCCGCGCCAAACTCCATGGCTTGCGCCAGAGCAAAGGAGAAGGCCTTTTCATTGACGGGAATCTCGGAGGCAAACAGGATGGTGGAGGGTTTGCTCCAACCCGGCTTGAGGGTGGTGGCCATGGAAACCTTCTGGAGGCGAGGCAGATTAGGAATTGACTTGCCACCGGCTGCCTTGCCCGGCGGCTCAGCGCTGCAGGTCGTCAACTACAGCGGGAACACACTAAACTCTAGCTTGCGGCGCGCCGAAAATCATACGTCCTCTTCATCAGACGCAAGAAAAAGAGCAATCCATCAATAAAATGGGAATTATGCACCCCTCTTCGGGAATTTGTCTATCACAAGATGGTCAAAAAACATTGAATCAGATAAGGTGATCCAAATCAGATCCAAACTGGCCCCGCAACTGCTCTTCTGACTCCGTGTCGGCGCTCCAGAGCGGCTTCCTATTTCATGGGTATCTATTGTAGGCTTTCAAAAAGAGGTCTCCTTTCCTGGGAAAATCATCTTATCGACAGAGTCTTGGTTTACTTTAATGACGAAAGTCAGCTCAGTCCCTAGGCGTAGGCCCAGCTTCCCGGCTCGCCCGCTTTGTTTTTACAGGAGGTTACATGAAACCCATGCTCAACATCCCCGCCCGTGGCGGATTGAACTTTGACGAAACCCCCTTCCTCGCCATTTGGGAGGTCACCCAGTCCTGCGACTTGGCCTGCAAGCACTGCCGCGCTGCCGCCCAGCCAATCGCACATCCCGACGAACTCACCAATGCAGAAGGGAAGGCTCTGATCGACCAAATCTCTGCCATGGGCGTCCCCATCTTCGTCTTCACCGGCGGCGACCCGTTGAAACGAAAGGACGTATTCGAACTAATCCGCTACGCCGCTGATAAAGGCGTCCAGGTCGCGCTCACCCCCAGCGCCACGCCTCTGCTCACCCGCGAGGCCATCTTCAAGTTCAAGGAGGCAGGCCTCGTCCGCCTCGGCATCTCACTGGACGGCTCAACCCCCGAGATTCACGACGCCTTCCGCGGACTTCCCGGCGCATATGCACGCACCATCCAGGCCATCGAATGGGCCAACGAGGCCGGCATTCCTATCCAGGTGCACACCACCATCAGCCGCCACAACGCCCACGATTTGGATGGTTTATGCGCCCTCTTCGAGCGGCTGGCCATCGTCATGTGGAATGTGTTCTTCCTGGTTCCTGTCGGCCGCGGTCAAATCGACGACCTCCTCAGCGGCGAGGAGTTCGAACAGGTCTTCGCTAAAATCTACGAGCTTTCCAATCGCGTCAGCTTCCAGATTAAGACCACCGAGGCCATGCACTACCGCCGCTACCTGCTGCAACACAACCTCGAAGAGCGCAAAATCGGCCACGGAAGCGGCCATCTGAGCATCGCCAAGCACGCCGCCATGGTCTATGAGCCCGGCACTCCCACCGCAAACGCACAAACCCGCACCGCCAGCTGGACCACCCGCCGCGTCAACGACGGTAAAGGCTTTTTGTTCATCTCCCACGTGGGCAACGTCTATCCCAGCGGCTTTCTGCCCATCCATGCGGGCAGCATCCGCGAGACCCCGCTCGCTGAGATCTACCGCAACGCGCCTATTTTCAAGTCTTTGCGCGATACCAGCAAGCTGGAAGGCAAGTGTGGTGCCTGCGAATACAAGGAGATCTGTGGCGGCTCGCGCGCCCGCGCCTACGCCGTCACCGGTGACCCCCTGGCCCAGGAACCATGCTGCATCTACCAGCCCAAGCATTGGGACCCGGAGCTGGAAAGCCACGCGGCAGCGTTTGCGAAGAGCTAGCTGCCAGCTATGGTCTACGGAGACGGTATGAAGGTCCTTTTCATTGGAGGCACCGGAATTATCAGTACGGCTTCGACGCGATTGGCGGCGGAACGCGGAATTGAATTGACCCTGCTGCGGCGGGGACAGCACACAGTCGAAATCCCTGAATCCGTCAGCACGATCACGGCGGATATTCACGACGAGAAGGCAGTGGCGCAGGCGCTCGGAGATCGCACCTTCGACTCGGTTGTCGATTGGACTGTCTTCACGACGGAACAACTGGAACGGGACATCAGCCTCTTTCGCGACAGGACAAATCAATTCATCTTCATCAGTTCGGCAAGCGCGTATCAAAAGCCGGTAGGGCACTATCTGATTACGGAATCGACGCCCTTGGCCAATCCCTATTGGCAGTATTCACGCGATAAGATCGCCTGCGAAGAGCGGTTAATGAAGGCCTATCGCGAAGAGGGTTTTCCGGTCACGATTGTGCGTCCGTCCCTGACCTATGGCGATACGCAGATTCCGCTGGCGGTGAATAGTTGGCAGAAGTCCTGGACGGCGGTTGACCGGATGCGGCGGGGCAAGAAGGTCATCGTGCCGGGAGACGGTTCCTCGCTCTGGGTGACTACCCACAACAGCGATTTTGCCCAGGGACTGGTGGGCCTGTTGGGACATCGGCAAGCCATCGGCCACGCTTTCCACATCACCAGCGACGAGGTAATGACCTGGGATCAGTTCTATCGCATCACGGCGCAGGCCGCCGGTGCAGAGGCGAAGATCGTTCACATCCCATCGGAGTTCTTGGGCGCTTGCCTGCCGGATGAAGTTGGCGGTTTAGCCGGGGATAAAGCCGTGAGCGTGGTCTTCGATAACAGCAAAATCAAGCGTTTTGTCCCCGGCTACTGCGCCAAAGTTCCGTTTGCGCAAGGGATTCAGAGAACGATTGCGTGGTTCGACGCGGACCCGCGACGCAAGGAAATCGATGAACGCGCGAACGCATCCTGGGACAAGCTCATCGATGCATACGAGAGCGGACTTGGGGAAGCATTGCGCAAGTTTCGGTCGTGAAGACCAGCGATTTCCTCCAAACGGGAACGACGCCTCTTATCAGGCTTTTCGAAGACACGCAAACTATGTACCTGCCTGGAACTGTTTTAATAATGAGATGGGTTCACCGATGCGGACGGCGATCATTGGCGGCGGGATTGCGGGGCTGTCGGCGGCCTATGAGCTGGAGCAAGCGCGCCGGACGGGCAAAAAAATCGAATACTCGCTCTACGAGTCACGCGACCGGCTGGGCGGTTGCTTGTCTTCGGAGATCGTGGACGGCGCGGTGCTGGAGCGCGGCCCGGATTCCTTTTTGACCGAGAAGCCAGCGGCAGCCGAGCTCTGCCGCGAGCTGGGGTTGTGCGCCGAGTTGACTCCCTCGAACGACGCCGACCGCAAGACATACATAGTGGTACGCAATCGTCTCGTGCCCTTGCCTGACGGGCTGATGTTCCTGATCCCCACGAAGTTGATCCCCACCGCGCTGACGCGCCTCTTCAGTTTGCCGACCAAGATTCGCATGGGGCTGGAACTGCTGCACCCGCCGAGGCCGTCTGGTAACGACGAGTCGGTGGCCGAGCTCGTCGAGCGCCACTTTGGCCGCGAGGTTGTCGACCGGCTGGCCGATCCGCTGTTGAGCGGAATTTTTGGCGGCGACGCCGCGCAACTGAGCGCCCGCACCGTGTTGCCGCGCCTGGTGGAGATGGAAGAAGAATACGGCTCACTCACCCGCGGAATGCTGGCCGCTCACCGCAAGATGAGGGCCTACGCCAAAACGTCCGTCCATAACGGAAAAAGCGGCGGAAGCCGCTCGATCTTCACCGCCATGCGCGGCGGAATGAACCAGATAGTCGATGCTCTGGCCGCGCGGCTTGACCCGGCCTCGGTGCGCCTCTCCACGCCGGTTAGTGGCATCGAAAAAGTTGCCGACGGATGGAAAGTTATAGCTGGCGGCAAGACAGGGATTTACGATGCGGTCATAATGGCCTTGCCCGCATGGGCAGCCGGTGAGCTGCTGGGCCGGATTGATTCGCAGTTGGCCGAAGAGTTGCGCGGCATTCCGTACTCCTCATCGATCACCGTCAATCTCATCTACGACGAGGCCCAACTGGGCCGCCTGCCCGATGGATTCGGCTTCCTGATTCCGGTGGTGGAAGGCCGCTCGATGCTGGCCTGCACCTTTGTCCACCGCAAATTTCTGGGCCGCACGCCCCCAGGCAAGGTGGTGCTGCGCGCATTTCTAGGCGGCATGAAAAACGAGGCCCTGATGGCCGCGCCGGATGAGACTCTGCTGGCC
>CAWJDN010000164.1:0-6090 GCA_963840985.1 uncultured Acidobacteriaceae bacterium | reverse complement strand
AACGGTTAGGCCTCAAGTGAAGGTTATTCCTGCATTGAGAGCAGTTGTCTATATCCCTCCCTGGCCCAGAAGTATGCCGATGCCGTAGGTAACTGCGCCTTCCAGAGCGCCCACTGCGGTCATTTCGAAGCCTGAGGACCACCAACTGCGGACGGTGATCAGCGACTTGGCGGCTCCGACGGCGAAATGCGCGGCGAGCGAGATTACGGCGGCGGCAATGACCGCGGTCAGTCCATTCAGAAAGAAGAAGGGAATGACGGGGATGAATGCTCCGACGGCCGTAGAGAGCGCGCCCGATCCGGCAGAAACCCAGGGATTGGCAAGCGCCTCCTCGCTGGTGCCCAGGCGCTCCGAGGCCAGCGCGCGGAGCAACTGCTCGGGGTCGTTGGCGATGTGTTCCACCATGTGATGGGAATCCTCCTCGGGCAGGCCCTTCACCTGGTAGTAGAGCGAGAGCAGCTCGCGTGCTTCGGGGCCGTTCATCTGGATAGCCTCGCGCTCGCGAGCGATCTCCGCCATGTAGATTTCACGCTCGCTCTTAGCGGCAAGATACGCTCCGGAGCCCATCGAGAGAGCCGATGCGATCATGCCGGAGAGGCCGGCCAGCAGGACATAGGTGTGCTGGGCGGCGGGGTTGGCTGCCGTGGCTCCGGCCACGCCGCTGACGATGCCGAATATGGCTCCCAGGCCGTCGTTGACGCCGTAGATGGCGTCGCCGATCCAACTGCCCGGCTGCTTGCGGCCCTGGCTGCGCTTGGCCAGCATCTCATCGAGAACCGCCTGAGCGTTTATCTTGTGCGCGCCAGCGGGCTGCTGGTAGTGGCCGCGCAAGAGCGACCCCAGCTCTTTATAGTGGTCCCTTTCGTCCTCTATGACATGTTCGAGGATGGCAATGGATTCTGGGTCGCCCAGAGCTTTGAGTTGCTCGCCGTAGCTGGCAATTGCCCGGCTCTCCTCGATCTCTAGCCGCCGCAGGGCCATGCGGACGCCGCCGGCGCGGCTGGCCAATGAGTCGGCATCGCCGCCGGGCTTACCATGGTAAACCGGCTCGGCTCCGCCCAGCTCCACGATGCGGCCATGCCATAGCGCGGCGTGCTCCCACTCGGCGCCGGCCAGGTGGCGCAGCACTTGAGAGCGAACCGGCTCCGTGTCCCGATCGGCCAGCGTCGTGTAGCTGTGGTAGCCCTCCATCTCCGCCTGCCAGTTGCCTTCCAGCGCCGCCAGAACCTTCTTCAGCTTTGCGGGGCTCAATGTTTCCTTGGCCATTATCGTTTCCTCGCTTTGCATAGAGAATACGGCATCTGTCTCCATTCACCTTAACGATTTAGATGCACCCGCGCCACCGAATATCCAGATTCCCACATTTCCCCTCGGCAATTCACACGCGATTTTCTGTGCCCCTCGTCCTACACTCTTCTGGTATGGCCACGCTTCCCAATCTCGCTTTCGACACCGGACTGCCGGCCAATGTGGATGCCGAGAAGACCATCCTCGGCGCCATCCTGCTGGACAATGCCGCCCACGCCGAGGCCGCCGAAAAAATCTCCGATGAGGATTTTTCCCTCGACTCGCACCGCCGCATCTTCCAGCGCATGACCGAGTTGATGAATGCCCAGAAGGCCGTGGACATCGTCACCCTGGCCAACGAACTGGCCCGCTTCAAGGAGATCGAATCCATCGGCGGCGTAGCCTACCTGGCCTCGCTCACCGAGGGTTTGCCGCGCCGCCCGGTCATCGAAGAGTACATTCGCATCGTCAAGGACAAGAGCCTGCTGCGCAAGCTGATGCTCATCTGCTCGGCGGCCATCGCGCGCGCCGCAGACCAGGGCGAGAGTCCGCGCTCGGAGTCTTGGATGAGACCGAGGCCAAGCTGCTGGAAGTCAGCGAACAGGGTCTCACCCAGGGCTTTCAGTCGGCTTGACCAGATCGTCCGCAACTCCTTCGGGACCATCGACAATTTATATAAGCAAAGCCGCGAAGTCACCGGCTTGGCCACCGACTTCACGCAATTCGACAACATGACCAGCGGCCTGCAAAAGGGCGAGCTGATCATAATCGCTGCCCGTCCCTCCATGGGCAAAACTGCGCTGGCCATCAACATCGCCGAGAACGCGGCCATCCACCACAACGCCATCGTTGCCGTATTCAGCCTGGAGATGAGCAAGGAGTCGCTGTTGCGCCGTATGCTGGCCTCCCAGGCCTGGGTAGATCAGCAAAAGCTGCAAAAAGGCTTTCTGGGGCAAGAGGACCACGAGAAGCTCACTCATGCCCTGGGACAACTGGTCGAGTCGCACCTCTTCATCGACGATACGGCCGGCATCTCGCTGGCCGAGATGCGCGCCAAGGCGAGGCGGCTCAAGCAGAACGCTGGCGGCCTCGATCTCGTCGTGGTGGACTATTTGCAATTGATGTCTGCTACAGTTCCCTCATCCGGCAAAAGGAACTATGAGAACCGCACCCAGGAGGTTTCAGCCATCTCTCGCGGTCTTAAGGCCCTGGCCAAGGAACTGAACGTGCCGGTGGTGGCCCTCTCGCAGCTCTCCCGCGCCGGCGTTCAGCGCAAAGACGACCACCGTCCCCTGCTGAGCGACCTGCGCGAGTCCGGCTCCATCGAGCAGGACGCCGATGTGGTGGCCTTCATCCACCGCGAGGCTTACTACAGCAAAGATAAAGAGTCGTTAAGCGAGGCCGAAAAAGCCAAGTCCGAAATCATTATCGAAAAGCAGCGCAACGGTCCCACTGGCACCGTCCACCTCAACTTCATCGCCCGCTTCACCCGCTTCGAGAATCCTGACTCGAGCCACGGGGCTTGAGCACGGTCAGTAGAGACTTAGATAGGATGCGGAGCGGTGTTGTTGGCGCTGGTGACGTTGTCGGGCGTATCCGTGAAGGATTTGCCTTCTCCATAGGCGAACTTCTGGTAGTTGGAGCCGACCTTGCGGATCGCATCCTTCCAGCCATCATCCCATGTAACCTGCGCCTCGCCGTCTACGTAGGCCCACTTGCCATGTTCGTGGTGGAGCGACCGCCAGGCATCGCCATTCTCCTCTAGCGTTATGTAGAAGCTGAATCCGTTGCCGTCGCCGACCTCCCATTTCCCCAGAAAACGGCCTCGTGAGGGCAACTGAGTGTTGATGGGGGCGCTTTCACTGGCTGCGGCTGCGGTCACGGGAAACTCGATCCGCTCAATATCGCAGAGAGTGAAGCTCAGCCGGCGGCTATCCTTGAAGACGATCACGATCTTGCCCGAGCTGCATTTGGGGGCCGTGGGCGTCTTGGCATAACCACTGGGAACCGCGAGACATAGCATTGTAGCCAAGCCGGCAACGCTGACGAGCAAACGCATGGGATTCTCCTTTGTAATCATCGGCGCGACGGTGATCCTACTCAGCCGCACCAATCTCATCTACGCAGCCTGCGTCTCAATTGTTCCCGGAAATCCATCTGTATCGCGAGAAATGAGAGGAACCTTGACTTCCAGGCTGCTTTCATACGGTACGATCCCCCGTTGCCTCACGGCTCATTCAGAATCAGCGCAATGCGGCCAACTATCAGCGCGCTGGGCGGCTCGCCGAGGTCCACCTCGATCAGGTCCACGGGAAAGGCAATGTTGTGCGGCCTGAGTACCAGCCGGTTGGCCACAAATTCCACATAGCGAAGCATCAGATGGGAGCCATTGCGCACGGCATACAGATTGGGCCTGACGGGCCGGTAGGGCGTTAGCGAGTTGTAGTGCCGGTCGATCAGCGTGACAGCCTCAGGCAGCACCAGGGGCTCCATGGGCGATTTGTTCACGGTACGACGCGGTTAAACCGCGCTCTTCCTCGATTTTCGCAATGCCTGCGTAGCCGTTGTAGGGCGGGTTACCGAGGATGACGAGGATGGTTTCGGCCTGCTTGACGGCTTCGGCGGCGTCGCGTTCGGCGGTGAAGGCTGGGAAAGCCGAAAGTGGATTGCGGGTGGCGGGCCGGGACCCAGCCGGTGAGGGCGTTGGTGAGAAAAACCTGGGCGCGTTGCGTGGCCGGGAGAGAAGCGCGGGCGTCTTCGAGAAGTTGTGCGATCTGCAAGTGCGAAATGACGAAAGGCGCGGGCATGATCTCGAAGCCGAAGATACGGGTGGTGGCGGCGCGGCGGAGGTCTGCGCCGACGAGCGCGTCGTCGTCCCCGGCCTGCTCGCGAAGAGTGCGCTCAATGCGGTGAAGTACTTCGACGAGATAGGCTCCGGTGCCGCAGCACGGGTCGAGCACCTGCACGTTGGGGCTGGCGAGCCCGAGAGGCTCGTGAAGCTCGGTGCGCAGGAGATGATCGACGCGCTCAACCATGTAGCGGACGATTTCGCGCGGGGTGTACCAGACCCCGAGTTCCTTGCGCAGCTCTGGATCGAAGGCTTCAAGGAAGGGCTCGTAGAAGTACTGGACGGCGTCTTCCTCACGGAAGGTTGTGAAGAAGTCGCGCTGGACGCGGTTGAGGGCGTCGGTGGCGTGGTCGAGGACCTCGGTGATCTGGACGGTGTTCAACGCTCCGGGCTCGGCGACGGCGTGGAAGAGCGTGCGGAGAACGGGGACGCGGAGGTATTCGGCGGAGAGACGCCAGTTGAAGATTCCGTTGTGCGCGGAATAAGTCGGGCGAGCGGCGCCAGAGAATCCAGGCGGAGAAGATGCCGTAGAACAGAGTCTGGATGAGGGTGGAGCGGAAGAAATGCTCGCCCTTTTCTCCCTCGAAGGTGATGCCGAGCGACTCCTGCAGGGCGGACTTGACGCCGTCGAAGGCGACGATGGGGTGCTCGGCGGCGCGCTCGCGTGCTTCGCGTGCATAAGAGGCAAGGAGTTCGGCGACGTCCTTTGGCTTTTCGAGCGGAACTTTGCGGGTGAGGACACGGGCCAGGAAATCCGGAAGGGTTTCGGCATGGCGTTTGGCGAGCTCAGTAACAGGGAGGTTCCATAGGTCGTCGGCGCTGCGGGTGAGATCGTAACTCTCCATCACGGAGGGCAGGCCGTGGCGGAGCTCGACGAGCTGGAATTGGTGATAGTTGGTGATGAGGCAGAGACCGTATTCGCGCAGATAGCGGCGGACCTGCTCGGATTGGGCGAGCGAGGCGAGGCTTTCGCCAGGCGGTTTGATTTCAACCGCACCGCGTTCGGGTCGCTGGTTCGGCAGTGGCGCGGTTTGCCGGCGATTGCGACCGGAAAAAGGCCCCCATCCGGAAGACCGGCACCGCGGTTGCCGGGATGGGCGACGAAAACGACGCGCGGCTTGAGTGTTTCGCCAACTGCGTTGAGTAAGTTCGAGAGCGGAGTGTAGAAGGTGGTTTCGGCGGTGTGCGCGCCGAAGGAGCGTGCGGTGCGCATAGCCGCGATGTACTGCTCGACAGACGGATGATGTGCGGGGTGCCACGTGTCGATGATTACATGAAACAGTGGCGCGACTGTTTCCTAAGAGAGTACGAGTGATTGCTTATGGGCGGGTTGTTGTTAACGGGGTAGCTCCGTTGCCCCATGATTGTTTGCAATCATACGGCCCCTAAGGCGCTCCGCTCAGGATGACACCGGTGCCGGTTGGGGTTCGTGCGGTCCCACCCTTCGCCAGAAAAAAGCGAAGGATGGGGCACCCAATTTTCGTGCTGGGTTGGTTACGTGAAAGGCAACCGCAGATCCCTCACAGGCGTTCGGGATGACAAGTGCTTACGCGCTCTTCGTGATCAGAGTGACAGCAGTTCAGATGTGGACCGTCTTACGGCGCCGGGCGCTTTTCCAAGGCGAGGCGTTCGGCGTCGATGGCGGATTTCATGACTCCGGCCTGGGCGAAGAAGTGAACGAGGTCGGAGGTAAGGGCGCTCGAGTGCGCGTCGCTTAAGAGCAAGGGTGCGGGCGGACGAACTGCGGCCATGCGCACTGGACCGGTACCTTGGGCGTCGAGAATGAGCGATGTGAGTTTGCGCGTAGAGGCAGCGGAAAACTCTCCGCGATGAAGACCATTTTGCCGCGCGTGGTGATGAGGACGGGCGCTTCGTTGGTGTGGAAAAGGCGCTCGACTGAACCGTCAGGAGGGCCATCGGCTGCGGCGGTGTTCGAGGCAACTTGGTTCACATAC
>CAWJDN010000163.1:0-16587 GCA_963840985.1 uncultured Acidobacteriaceae bacterium | reverse complement strand
TCAGCCGCTTGGCCAGCAGAAAAAGTGCCTCGGCGGGCAGGCCTTCGCGGACCAGTTCGGCCAACGCGCCGCCCTGATTCGCCAGCTTGCCGAGAACGAGCTCGCCTCCCAACATGACGGGTACGGAAAATGTGGCCATGATCTGCCTCCCATACCAGTATACGCCATTTGGCTAAAAATAAATAGTCATTTTACGTAATTATTGCCCTCTTAGCGCGTTTGCCGAGGCGGACTACTATGTGACACGGGGGAAGTTTTGAGAGGCGGATTATTCTTCCGCCCACAATGTCACCGTCAATCGTGACAGCTTTCTCCAATACCTTGCGAATGGCTTCTGATCCACTCGCGGCAAGCCCCGTTTTAACCAGCAACTTGGTCACGAGCACCTCTCCTAACGGGTTTGAAATGTCCGCGAAGGCTACAGCAACCTCATCCAAATTTTCTGCGGTTGCCTTCTGCTGGAACATACGCGCCCAGTTCTCGTCCGCGCTCTGGGCCGCGGCTTCGCCGTGGAAGCCGGCGGTGATGGTGCGGGCGAGGCGCTTCTTGGCCTCCATCGGATGTAGCTTGCCAGAGGCGATGTCGGCCTTGAGGGCATCGATTTCGGATTGTTTGAGGTCAGTGAGGAAGACCCAATACTTGCCCATCAGCTCGTCGGAGATGCTCATCAGCTTGCCGTACATTTCGGCGGGAGGCTCGTTGATGCCGATGGCGTTGCCGAGGGATTTGGACATTTTCTGCACGCCGTCCAGGCCTTCGAGAATCGGCGTCATCAACACGATCTGCGGTTTCTGTCCGTACTGGCGCTGCAACTCGCGACCGCATAGCAGGTTGAACTTCTGGTCGGTGCCGCCCAGTTCGACATCACATTCGAGCGCCACCGAGTCGTAGCCCTGCATCACCGGGTAGAGAAACTCGTGCAGGCTGATAGGCTGCTCGGCCTGGTAACGTTTATGGAAGTCGTCGCGCTCCAGCATCTGCGATACGGTAAAGCGCGCGGCGAGGCGAACGATGTCTTCGTAGCCGAGCTTGCCCAGCCACTCCGAGTTGTAGCGAATCTCTGTGACGGCGCGGTCGAGGATCTTGAAGGCCTGGTCGGTGTAGGTCTTGGCGTTCTCATCAATTTGTTCGCGGGTGAGCGGCTTGCGCGTGACGTTGCGGCCTGTGGGGTCGCCGATCAGCGAGGTGTAGTCGCCAACGAGGAAGATGACGGTGTGGCCGAGGACCTGAAAGTGGCGCAGCTTGCGCATGAGTACCGTGTGGCCCAGATGCAGGTCTGGCGATGTGGGGTCGAAGCCGACTTTGATGCGCAGCGGGCGTCCGGTTTTGCGGCTCTCTTCGAGGCGCTCCTTCAGGTCGGCGACGCGGATAATCTCCGCCGCGCCCTTTTGGAGCAGGTCCATCTGTTCGTCTACGGGCAGAAATGGGTTCATGTTGTCTTTCAGTATAAGGTCAGAAGCGCGAAGGGTACGGGATTTCTCCCGTACCCTTCAAAACATATGAAACTTTGCGCCTGGTTATCTGCTGCGCAATTTGGAGAGCAGGCGGAGAATCTCCAGATAGAGCCATACCAGCGTGACGATAATTCCGAAGGCGCCGTACCACTCCATATATTTGGGAGCGCCAGCGTTCACACCCTGCTCAATGAAGTCGAAGTCGAGGACCAGGTTGAGGGCGGCAATGGCCACGACGAAGAGGCTGAATCCGATGCCGATGAGCGAGGAGCTGTTGACGGTAGAGAAAGTATGTATGCCGAAGATGCCGAGCAGCATTTGCAGAAGGTAGAAGACCGCGATGCCGCCGGTGGCCGCAACGATTCCCAGGCGGAGCTTCTGCGTTACCTTGATCAACCCGGAGCGATAGGCCAGCAGTAGCACGAAGAGCGTGCCGAAGGTGAGGGCAACAGCTTGCATGGCGATGCCGGGAAAGCGCAGTTCCAGCAGCGCGGAGAGGCCGCCGAGGACGAGGCCCTCAAGCAGCGCGTAGATGGGCGCAGTCACTGGAGACCACTCTTTTTTGAAGATGGTGACTATGCCGAAGATGAAACCACCGATGCAGCCAATGAGCATGGAGGGCATGATGTCGGCCGCATCGCGTGATTGGAGGAAGGAGTGCCAGGTGAATGCGGCGGTGGCCAATGCGCAGAGCAGCAGGATACCGGTCTTGTTGACTGTGCCGTTGAGCGTCATGCGGGTGGTCTCGTCGATCACGCCTCCGTACTGCGGGCCGGAGAGATCGCGAAAGGTGTTCTCGCTCAGCGCCGGATTGGATGTCTTTATCAAGGCCATTGAGTTTTTCTCCTCATGCGCAACTCCGGGCGGATGTACGGCCAGGTAGTTACGAGATTATTTCTATTCCTGATTCAATTTTAACCCGGAGGGTAGAAATTCATCCTGGGTCACTAGTTTGCAGGGCCATTAAATTATGGATGGATTGGCACAGGCTGGCTGGGGTTGAAGGTATAGATGCTGTATTTAGTGACGCCTTGTTGGAGGGATTCGCCTACCTTGCGGTAATTCGGATGCAAGATCTTAAAGTAGACAATATCGCCGGAGGCGAGCACCACGGTGGGAATCTCGCCCCTCTGCAACATGCTCTCGACGTTGCCGCTCTGTTCGCGCGAGCAAACGGAGGATAGTCTTAAAAAACGCCGGCCAGACATTGATCGGAGAAATGCGGATGACCATCCATGGCTCCGCACATAGCCAGCACGATGGGTGAGAGCGTGATGACCGGGCATTGCGCAAAGGCCAGCACCTTGTAGACGATGCCGGCGCGAGTGATGGCGGCGAACCTTGATGCGCCCTGAGCGCCTAGAACGATCAGGTTGGCATGCTGCGCTCTGCCCTGGTAAAGCAACTCCTCGGTGGGATCGCCGAGCACTGCTCTGGTTCGCACGCCCACTTTGTTCTGCAAACTGGGTGGGACCAGGGAGGGCAGTTCGGACTCGATCTGACCGAGGGTGCGGCCGGCGAGGATTTCATCGCTGTTCTGGGGCGGGATGACATGCTGCAGGATAAGGTTGGCCTTGTGGCGTGCGGCCAACTCTGCCGCAAAACGCGCCACGACATGACTGGACTCGTGTGTGTCGACGGAGCACAGGATAGTGCGGGCTGAAAAGTGGCGATAGGCGCCCTCGACCACGTTGGGACCGACGATGTTGACCGGCACGGGGGAGTTGCGCAACACCTCCTCGGCTACGGAGCCAACCAGCAGCTTGCCGATGGGGCCGGGAGAATGAGTGCCTATGACGATCCGATCAACCGTCCGATCGCGCATGAAGGCGAGGATTTGTTCAGAGGCCTGCCCGGGGCGAACCACGATGCTGCAATGGATGCCGAGCTTGCGGGCGCGTTGGGCGAGATGCTCAAGACGTTGCTCCTCGGCGCTGGCTGAGTCGCAGTCGTAGCAGCGCGCCGGCAAGACCTCCGATGCTGCCGTGTCTACACAGCCATACGCATGAAGAATAATCAGATCCGCGCCAAACTCCGTGGCCTGAGCCAGGGCAAAGGCAAAGGCCTTCTCATTGGCGGGAAACTCGGAGGCGAAGAGGATGGTGGAGGGCTTGCTCCACCCTGGCTTGATGGTGGCCATAGGAAACTCCTTTACTGGATCTTCCGTGGTAGGGCACCTAGCTCGACTTCAGAAAAAGGTAAATCCGGGCGGTAATGAGAGATTCTCCGGAAGAAATCAGCGCGAATTTGTGCAGTTTCCTGAGAGGTGAACGCATGGTTGGGCGCACATGGAACAGAATGAAGGCTCAATCCTTCATTTCATTCGTTAGAATTCTCTCTGCACACATTGCGGGTTGTGCATGTTTCAGAGTATTGACGGCGCTCTGTGGAAAAAGAAGTACAAAATTGCACAGTTCCAGGAAAAATCTTTGTAAAAAATCCGTGACAGCCGGCACAGGCTCGCATGACACAGGAAATTCCCCGTTTTTTCTCCCGACTCTGCCCTTCCGGCGCGCGTTCCTCCTGGTTTTGTATAGCTTGGAAAACTAACGGAAGACAGAACTTAGTAGCCGGCGGCCTTGCCGTAATGGCTGCGGTGGTCCTGGCCGGCTTCAAGCTCGCCGGTTTTGGGGTTCACGGCGATGCACTCGCCATTGGACCAGTGGCCGTGACTGATGTTGATGTCATATCCCATGGCGCGGAGGGCGGCCAGGGTCGCGGACGGGAAACCCGGCTCGAGGAAGAGCTTTTCGGGCAGGTACTGGTGGTGAAAGCGCGGCGCATCAACGGCCTGCTGGATGTTGAGGCCGCCCAGAGAGACGGAGAGAAAGATATTGGCCACGGTGGAGATGATGCGTGCGCCTCCAGGTGAGCCGAGGACGTAGCGGAGCTTGCCGTTTTCGAGAACGATGGTAGGGGTCATCGCACTCAGCGGACGCTTGCCGGGGGCGATGGCGTCGGCAGGACCTTGAATAAGGCCATACAAATTGGGTGTGCCGGGTTTGACGGTAAAGTCGTCCATCTCGTCGTTGAGCAGAAAGCCGAGCGAGCCTGAAGTGACGTGCGAGCCGAAGGAGTTGTTGAGGGTGGTTGTGACGGCGACGGCGTTGCCCTCGCTATCGACCACCGAATAGTGGGTGGTGTCGGGCGATTCGGCGCGCCGGCCGGCGGTTTTGGGTGCGGGAGGCAAAAAGCCCTCGGGGCGGCGAAGCGTGGTGCTGGGAGTGGCTGCGCTGGGATCGATGGAGGCGCGCCAGGCGGCGGCGTAGGGCTTGGCGGTCAACTCGGCGGTGGGGATGGCGTTGTAGTCGGGATCGCCAAGGTATTCAGCGCGATCCATGTAGGCGCGGCGAAAGGCCTCGACGATCAGGTGCATCGACGCAGGGCTGCGGTCGCCGAGTTTGGCCAGATCGTCGCCTTCGAGAATGTTGAGAGCGCTGAGCAGAACGATTCCGCCCGAAGAGGGCGGCGGTGCGCTGATAACGGTGTAGTCGTGAAAGCTGCCAACGATGGGTGCGCGCTCAACGACGGTGTAGGCGGCCAGGTCTTCGAGAGTGAGCAACGCGCCGCCCTTGCGGAGATCGGCGACCAGTTCACGTGCCATCTTGCCGCGGTAAAAATCATCGGGGTCGGCGGCGATGCGCCGGAGGGTGCGGGCCAGCTCAGGCTGACGGAATGTCTCGCCCTCCTTGTAGAGCTGCCCATCGCGCTGGAAGATGCGCCTGGAGTCGGGAAAGCTAGCCAGGTCCGGGTCGCTGAGTTCATGAGCCTCTTCGGCGGTGAGTTGAAAGCCATCGGCGGCCAGCCGGATGGCCGGAGCGATGACGCGCCGCAGGCCGAGTTTGCCGTATTTGCGTTCTGCGAAAACCAGGCCGGCGACCGAGCCGGGTGTGGCGATGGAGCGGTAGCCGAGGACGCTGGAGCCGGGGATGACTTTGCCCGAGGCGTCCTGGTACATGGTTTCAGTGGCCTGCAACGGAGCCTTCTCGCGGAAGTCGATGAAGGTGGTTTTGCCGTCGTGAGTGCGTAGCAGCAGAAAGCCTCCACCGCCCAGATTGCCGGCTGCCGGATGCACCACGGCTAAAGCAAAGCCTGTTGCCACAGCTGCGTCCGCTGCATTGCCGCCCGCGCGCAGCATCTCCACTCCCGCGTCGGAGGCCAAATGATGGACGCTGACCACCATCCCGTGCCGCGCGCGCACCGGCTGCTCGTCACGATAGGGAACCGCGTCCTGCTGGGCGAAGGCGAGAGCAGGAATGATGAGCGCGGCTATCAAAAATTGGAGAAACGGCCGTCGAATCATGTGGTGACAGGATAACGCGGAGACGGACGGCAGGGGATAGCGATCGTCCACCTTTGCGAAGTATCTGTTAAGAAAAGCCAATATAAGGATGGGAGACCCTGCAGAACCAGGAAAAAGTTTGTTTTCTGGCTATTTTTGTACACGGTATTTATCATGCCGGGCTTATTATGCCTTATGTTCTTTCAACGAGGCCGATGGCCCCTTTTGGCTGTAGCGAGCGTTTTACTGGCGGGAGCAATCGGGCCCGTACACGCTGATTCGCCTGGACCTCAAGCGCTGAACGCAGCGGAGATTGTGGACCAGATGCAGCACCACAATGAGGCTCGAAGCGCTGGTCTGCAACATTACCAGACAGTGCGCCATTACAGCGTGGAGTACCAAAGCTCAATTGCGCACATAGCTGCCGCAATGGAAGTCGAAGTCAACTACGATAGGGAGTCGGGGAAAAGCTTTCGCATCGTTTCACAAAGCGGGTCGAAGTTGCTTTGCGAGAAGGTGTTGAAGCGGGCGGTGGACAGCGAGCGGGAAGCGTCACAGAACAAAGGATCGACGGCTCTGACACCGGCCAACTACAGGTTTAAACTGGCGGGCAGTGAAAGCCTGGACGGCCGGCCGGCTTACATCCTGCATGTGGAACCGATTACCCCGAGCAAGTTTCTCTATCGAGGCAATGTCTGGGTGGATGCGACAGACTTCGCGGTGGTGAAGATCGAGGTGGAGCCGGCCAAGAATCCATCTTTCTGGATCTCGCGCACGCGGATTCGGTCAACCAACGCGAAGACGGGGGAGTTCTGGCTGCCACAGCAGAACCGCAGCGAGAGCAAGATCCGCATCGGGGGCACCGCGGTGTTGACCATTGACTATGGGAGTTACCAGATTATCCCCGAAACACAACGCTTGGCTGCTGGCCTCTAGATAATGATCTCAAGCCGGTGAAGCTCCGAGAACATTCGTCTTAGGCGCTCCCGCGGCGCCTCGGGCCGGGCTTAAATGCGTAGTCAACGGCCTTCACACTCCTTGTGGCCTTGATAAGGGAGATGGACAGACCTCTATCCGTGGTCGCCGTTCCCGACTGTTTTCAGGTGCATACTGTGTTACCGTTGCAGTACGGCGTCCCTGCGCCGAGCCGGTGGATAGGCCTGAGCTGAATGGCCGCGATGGGGTTTCGATCGGGGGCGGTGTGCAAACTCTTAGAATGTCCCAGCAGCCGGAATTGACCTCGCCTCAACTCGCCATGAAACCGACTACTCAAGCCTAGCCCAAGCCCGTGTCCGCGCCCTCAGCTGAGTCTTCGCCAGGCAATCACGAGCCGCAGCGGATTCCGCGCTGGCTGGAGCGCGCTGAGTTATTTTTACGGGTACTTCTGAGGATGTATATCGGCCTGGCACTCTGTTATATGCCGTGGTCCAAGTCGTTCTGGGATCAGAACCCCTTGTTTGTGCAGTTCCCGGTGCTTGGGATCTACGCGGCCAACGGCGTGGTGCGCGGCTTGGTGTCGGGGCTGGGGCTATTAAACTTGTGGATTGCGTTTCATGTCGCGCTCCACTATCGGGATGGATAAAGATGAGGGAACAGGGAACAGGGAACAGGGAACAGGGACTAGCCAAGCCTGTTGTGTCAGCAGCGGTGATTCCCGGCAACGGAGCGCCGCCGCCTCTGGCAGCTGCTCCGCTGGCTTATGAAAACCTGAACTTTCTGAACAGCGCCGACGGGCGGCTGATCCGGATTGTCTCCGAGTACATGGAGCCGTTGGCACGCTTCCGGAGGGAGCAGATTCAGGACACGGTGGTGTTTTTCGGCTCGGCGCGATTTCGCGGGCGCGAGGAGGCCGATCATGAGTTGGAATTGCTGGAAAACACCGGGTCCAGAGAGCCCGCTCCCAGCCATGAGCAGCCGGCCAAAGCTACGGAGATCGCCGCGGGCAAGGCAACGGAGTTGCAACTCAAGCGCGCCGTGGCGGCAGTGGAGATGGCCCGCTACTACGAGGACGCGCGGCGGCTGGCGGGGCTGCTGACTAACTGGGCGAAGACAATTCCTTCGCGGCGGCACCGTTTTGTGGTCACCTCAGGCGGCGGGCCGGGCATCATGGAGGCGGCCAATCGCGGCGCGCACGAAGCCGGCGGAAAGACCATCGGCATGAATATCCGGCTGCCCTTCGAGCAGGCGCCCAACCCCTACATCACGCCCTCGCTCAACTTCGAGTTCCACTACTTCTTCATGCGCAAGCTGTGGTTCGCCTATCTGGCCAAGGCGTTGGTGGTCTTCCCCGGCGGCTTCGGAACGCTGGACGAGATGTTCGAGATTCTTACCCTGGCGCAGACTCACAAGCTGGGCAATAAGATCACTGTCGTGATTTACGGCTCGGAATACTGGAAGAAGGTCTTCAACCTGGATGCACTGGTGGATACCGGCGCCATTTCGCCCAAGGATATCGAGCTGTTTCAGTTTGCCGACTCTCCGGAGCAGGCCTTCGAGCTGCTGCGCAAGGGGCTGACGGAGAACTATCTGATGGCTGAAGCTGCCGCGGGCACGCTCGCCGAGAGCCAGGAGATAACGCCTGGCGAGGATCTGATGGCCGGTTGGACGGTGGAGGATTTCTTAGGGCCGGAGATGGCCAAGACGAGCAAGTAGGCAAACTCAACACTTTGTAGTAACGCACTCAGGGGCTGTGGTGCAGTTTCCGGATAGGGGACGAGCCAGGTTCTGAAACCTGCTGCGTTTCACATTACTTATACTGCTCTCTGGCGTACCTGAGGACGACACTTCTAGAAGGGCGGTTCTTCATCATTCCTCGCAAGATCGGCAAGTAAGACTATCTGCGAAGCCGCCATCCCGAGGACGTATTCGGCAATTTCGGCCGTCACAGTTCCACCTGATGCGCCTCCGTGAGCTACTCCTTCTCCACTGTTGCGAAACCCATACAGACCGCTGAATGTCTGCCCAATAGTTTTGGGTAACAGATTACGCTCGCTGTTGGTCACCCAACCAATGAAGTCCCCTAAGGTCTTAGCCTTCGCATCTGGGAATAACTCCTTCGCCGCCGCTTCCACAGAACAGACAGCTTCTTTCACCGTGTTCTCATGGTCAACTTTCTTGCGATCATGAAAATAACCAAGGGCTTTCGAAAAATGTCTTCGAGCGGCATCTAGTCTTTGGTCGGCCATAACTTTCTCTGCTTTGTTGGTTTGGGTTATTGTATGGCGCTTGCCCTGCCGTTGCACAAAACCGTCCCGGAATTCGTATCCGAGACTTTCCTCTTCAAAAACGTGCTGCACTTCCTCAGCGAAAAACGCCTGCGCTTGTGCTTTTGTGATCGTGATCTCTTCTTCGTTGTACCAGCGGCAAAGGTCTTGTGTGAGATGACTGTAGAGGCGTTCACAGAAATCGTATACTCGATCCCAATCTAACTGGTTCAAGAGAGTTTCTGCATCGAACCGAGCCTGCTTAATGCTTGGAACCGAACGCTCGTCATAATCTACGGGAGCGGCCCTGGAAATCCTTCTGAGTTCCTTCGCAGCCACCAACCAGTCCCGAAGGTAGCGCATTTCGATCGCTTCAGCCAATACATGAAGAAGTCCGTTACGTGCAGTAGCCGGAAAGTCTTCTACGATCCAGTTCTTTTCGCGGCGATTCCTCGCTGAAAACGGCGGCAGTGGCGTGTTTGTCATTTCCTGAAATTCTACTCCTCCGGGTTCACAGATCTCGTGCTCGATACCTGGGAAATAGAAATGATTCGTATGGAAAATAGATTACTACCGCTAAGTCGCCTTCCCGACTGCTTTACGTGATTTCTGGGTTGCGAGTGGATCATCGGCAAAACCGGGAATTGCGCCACTACAGATGCCTGACACTTTTTTTGCTCCGGATAACTTTCTTGATTCCTTCGCTAATTGACGCCACATTCGCGCCGCGTTAACTCTCCATTCATGGCTTGCACGGCAAACTGTCTCCATAAGTTCCCGATTGCGAGGGGAACGGAGGAGGAGAATGGGCCAATCGACCATCTCGTACCTATGGCGTGAAAAGCAGGCGCCGCAAGGTTTCAGGTCTGGTGTATCGCTGCACAGCCATACCAACCAGTCGCACGAGACGCTGGATTTTTTGGCTAACTTCGGCAACCAGTACCCGGTGATGCGGCCGTTACTCACACGGCTGGAGCATCGCTCGGAGCAGATACATGGGGTGCGCATCAACTACGCGGCCAGTTACTGGACGCCGCCGATGACGCCTAAGCTGGCCTTTGACCTGGAAAGCCGCCAGATTGAAAAGCTGGACCTGGAGCCGATGATCTCCATTACCGATCACGACAACATCACGGCTCCGATGCTGCTGCGCACCGTACCCAGCGCGCGGCGAATTCCGGTTTCGGTGGAGTGGAGCGCTCCCTACGGCAACCAGTCCTTCCATCTGGGTATCCACAACCTGCCCAGCACCCGGGCCAATGAGTGGATGGCAACGCTGGCCGATTATACGGCCCATCCCAGCGACAAGCGGTTTACTGAGATTCTGCGCGCGTTGCATGCAGACCCCAATATACTGGTGGTCTTCAATCACCCCATGTGGGACCTCTACCTGATCGGCAGGGAGAAGCATCAGTTCCTGGTGAATGAGTTCCTGCAAAAGAACAGCAATTATCTGCACGCGCTGGAGTTGAATGGATTGCGCAACTGGGATGAGAACCGCGCGGTGCGCCGGCTGGCCGAGCAATGGAATATGCTCCTCATCTCCGGCGGCGACCGTCACGGCGTAGAGCCGAATGCCAACATCAATCTCAGCAAGGCCTCCAGCTTCACCGAGTTTGTGCATGAGATTCGGAAGGAGAAGAAGAGCGATGTGCTGTTCATGCCGCAGTACGCCGAGCCGTGGAAGCACCGCCTTCTGCAATCGGCTATCGACGCCATCCGCCACTACCCGGAATTTCCGCAAGGTTCAAGGACCTGGGACGAGCGCGTTTATCATCCTGATGCCAACGGCGTGGCGCGGCCGCTGAGCGAATTGTGGCCCAATCAGCAGCCGCCGCGCTTGATGAGCTTCCTGATAGCCGCCGTGCAGCTGATGGGCGCGGCCCCGGTCTCCAGCGGGTTGCGCATCGCCTGGAGCGAGTCACGCCAGTTGCGTCTTGCCCTGGGCGATTAAGGCGGTTGAGTTTGCCTCAGGAGAATGCAGACCGTGGATTCACATTCACTTTGAGGCTCAAGCCCATAGGCTTGTTGGGAATTAGACTCAATCTATGACCGATCGACCGCCGCGCGTGGCCTACTTCCCCGATTCATTCCATGAGGTGAACGGAGTGGCGCACACCAGCCGCCACTTTGAGGCCTACGCGCGGAAGCGAAATCTGCCTTTCCTGTGCGTCCGCGCGGGAGGCCGCGCCCAGAAGCACATCGAGGACGGCAATGTGTGGACGCTGGAGCTGCCGCGCGGCTTTCTCTCCTTTCCCCTGGAAAAAGATCTGCGCTTCGACCCCGGTTTTCTGCGTCACATTCGGCTCATTGGCGAGGTGTTAAAGCGCTTCAAGCCCGACCTGGTTCACATCACCGGTCCCAGCGATGTGGGAATACTGGGCGCCTGGCTGGCTCACCACAATGGTTTGCCGTTGGCCGCCAGTTGGCACACGAATGTTCACGAGTATGCGGCGCGGCGCTCTGGCTGGTTCCTGCGCCTGCTGCCCAAGCGTCAGGCGGCGGCGGCCGGACAGAAGATCGAGAATTTCTCCATGGCCGTGCTGGCCAGGTTCTATAAGCTGGCCCGCGAGCTCTTTGCGCCCAATCCCGAATTGTGCGCCTTGTTGGAGCGGAATACGGGACGAAAGTGTCACATCATGCCGCGCGGCGTGGATGCAGAACTCTTTCATCCGGCGAAGCGTAAGCGCAGGGCCGGGGACAGCGAGGCCGTGCTGGGTTTTGTCGGCCGCCTCTCGGTCGAAAAGAATGTCGCTCTGCTGGCGAAGGTGCAGCAAGAACTGGAGCGGATGAGCGTCACAAACTTCCGCTTTCTCTTCGTAGGACACGGCTCCGAGGAGAACTGGCTGCGTGAGCGGCTGCCGCGGGCCGAGTTTACCGGCGTACTGCGCGGGGGAGAGTTGTCAGAAGCTTATGCCAACATGGACCTGTTCGTTTTCCCCTCGCACACCGACACCTTCGGCAACGTGGTGCTGGAAGCTCTGGCCAGCGGAGTGCCGGCCATTGTGACTCCCGACGGCGGGCCGCCGACTATTGTCCGCGACGGCCTGACCGGGCGGATTGTCCCCGATGCGGAGTTTGCCGCCGCAATCGCCGGAGTGCTGGCCGACCCTGAAAAGCACGCCCAAATGAGGCTGGATGCGCGGGCATATGCGCTGACCGCCAGTTGGGATTCTGTCTTCGAAGGTGTCTACGCGGCCTATGAGACGATGCTGCAGCAATGATGGTGAGTCGGCCCTGGATTCCCTTCCATACTGGTTTGCTCCGCTCCCCAAGGGTGTGTTAACCTTGATTTCTGTGCCGTAGTGCGTGCATAGGGTTAGTGTGCCCGTACGGGTTTCAGGTCTCCGGGGCGATTTCCGGGTGGGAAGGGCTGGCGTAGCTCAGCTGGTAGAGCATCTGATTTGTAATCAGAGGGTCGGGGGTTCAAATCCCTTCGCCAGCTCCACTTGAGGGATGCAGGAAACGGGGGCTGTAGCGGCAAAAGGTTTTGCCGGTGCTTTAGATTTGGGCGCCGGACCTGTCCTCCGCGGTGATTCCACTGAGGTGCATGCTCCGATGGGCCGGAGATACTCCGGATGGGGTTTAATGCGCTGAAGCAGATTGAAACCGTGGGGTGGTTGGGCACAGGTGGCCGAGCGGTTAATGGCAGCAGACTGTAAATCTGCCGCTCCTTGCGAGCTACGGAGGTTCGAATCCTCCCCTGTGCACCATGAATTGCGGGGTTGGAATGCGCGAAGTGCCGCAGCCGGGTGAGCGCAAAGGTTTGGAAAATTCCGGTTCGGATTTAGACCGGAAGTATTGGGTAGCTCTGGCGCTGTATGTGGTTTTGGCGGTGCTGGCCTGGTTCACGGTGGGAAACGGTGCGGTTCTCGTCTATGGCAGGCCGGTGGAACTGCGGTTGCTTCCGCTGATAGTTATCGGGGGCATGGCTTTGCGCACGGTTTTAGCCCGCCACGCGGAGAAGATTCGCCGGGGCGGGGATGGGGGCGGTGGTACGACGCCCAAGAGTTTGTAAGAGGGCTGATGTAGCTCAGTTGGTAGAGCACTCCCTTGGTAAGGGAGAGGTCACCAGTTCAATCCTGGTCATCAGCTCCAGAGATTCATCTTCTAGCTAAGAGCTAGCAGCTAGAAGCTAAAGGCTGTTAAGCGGGAGTAACTCAGTGGTAGAGTCACAGCCTTCCAAGCTGTTGGTCGCGGGTTCGAGTCCCGTCTCCCGCTCCATAGTCGGGGTCCCCGGCGACGGGTCTTGGTCGCTGGGGTGACAGTGATTGAAACCGGCGGCAATGTTGACGAGTGCGAGGCAGGAAATGAAGTTCGAGCAGGCAGCGATTGCCGTGCAGGATGAGCAAGGATACACGCAGCTACAAACGCGCATTGACGCGGCCTTCGACGAGCGTGATGTAGAAGTCTTTTTGAGCCGCATGGGCCGGTCGAAGCTGCGTATTCGCAACTTCGAGGGCGCGTTGCAGCGCGGACTGATGGGCAAGGAAGCCTCGGAGCTTTACCGGGCTTTGCCGGTCTCGGATCAGGCTCTGATCCGGGAGCGTTATCTGCAGCAGGTGGAAGCGGTGCCGCCAGAACTGCGGCAGAGGTATCTCAAGGTGTACGCCTACTATTGAGGCGAGCAGCACAAGCTATTGCGCTTTCTTCATTCAGGGGGCGCGACGGAAAAGTTTAACGGAAGGGACGGAAGACTATGGGCAAGGAAAAGTTTGATCGCACGAAGCCGCACGTGAACGTGGGGACGATTGGTCACATCGATCACGGCAAGACGACGTTGACGGCAGCCATCACCAAGGTGTTGGGCAAGAACAACCCGAAGATATTGTTCCGGTCTTTCGACTCGATCGACAACGCGCCGGAAGAGCGGGAGCGGGGCATCACCATCGCCACGGCGCACGTGGAGTACGAGACCAAGAACCGGCACTACGCGCACGTGGATTGCCCGGGTCACGCCGACTACATCAAGAACATGATTACCGGCGCGGCGCAGATGGACGGCGCGATTCTTGTTGTCGCGGCCACCGACGGGCCGATGCCGCAGACCAAGGAGCACGTGCTGTTGGCGCGCCAGGTGGGCGTTCCCTGCATGGTGGTCTTTCTGAACAAGTGCGACGCGGTGGAAGATCCGGAGCTGATCGACCTGGTGGAGATGGAAGTGCGCGAGCTTCTGTCGAAGTACCAGTTCCCCGGCGACGATGTTCCGGTAATTCGCGGCTCCGCATTGGGCGCGCTGAACGGCGAGGCGCAGTGGGGTGGAGAGGAACCCGACGACCTGCGACATGGCCTTGCGGCGCGTGATCATCGTGATGAAGGCCAGAAAGATCACCGCGACCGCCACGCCCAGGCCGTTGCGCGCCGCGGTGGTCCCGAGCGCCGCGATGGGCTGTGCGAGGCCGAAGGCGAAGACCACGGTGATGAGGCCGGTGAGCATGGTGCCCGCGACGTTGAGCATCGGCTCGGTGTCCCAATAGACCTCCAGGCGGCGTATCAAGCTGTACAACAGCCACGGCAGAAAGCACACCTTGAGGCCGAACGTCAACGCGGCCGACAGATACAGATGAGGCTGCCCGGACCGCCACGCGAGGAGCAGGGTCGCCATGCAGAGCAACCCGCCCTGTATCGCCAGCAGATTCACCAGCGCCACGACGCGTCGCTGCGCCAGCATCGCGAAGGACACCAGGAGCAGCAGCGCGGCGCAGGCGTTCAGCAGCTGTACGTCGAGAGGTTTGGCGATCATGGTCAACCCTCCAGCAAAAGGTGCACGAGCATTCCAAGGACGGCGAAGATGAAGGCGCCCGCCAGGAACTCCGGCGCGCGGAACACGCGCAGCTTGGCCGAGAAGGTCTCGATCAACGCAAGGCCGACGCCCGCCAAGGCAAGTTTGACCGCGAGCACGGGCAGCGAGGCGGCAGCGGCCCCGGGCCGACCTCGCCCGGACGGAATGCCCCACGGGATGAAACAGCGCAAAGCCGATGCACGCGTAATTGAAGAGCTTGAGCGCCGCGGCCCATTCCATCAGCGCCAGGTGGCGCGCCGAGTATTCGAGCAGCATGGCCTCGTGGATCATCGGTGAGTTCGAGGTGCGTCGCGGGATTGTCGACCGGAATGCGTGCATTCTCCGCCAGCAGCACCATGGTGAAGGCGACGGCGGTGAACGCGAGGCTCGGGTGATCGCGAAGGCCTGCGTGGCGAGGCGCTCGGAGATCAGCGGCAGCGCGGTGGTGGCCGAGATCATGGACGCAACGAAAATCACCATGAGCAGGGCCGGCTCGGCCAGGAATCCGACCAGCATTTCGCGCCGGGCCCCGAGGGTTCCAAACGCCGTCCCGATGTCCATGGCCGCGAGCGAGATGAAAAATCGCGCCGCGGCCAGCAGCCCCACCAGCGCGATCGCATCCGCCACCGAGGTGAACGGCAGGCGCGTCCCCATGGAGGGGATGATCGCGGCGGCGGTGACCATCAACCCGAAGACGATGTAGGGCGCCGCGCGAAACAGGGGCGACGCCGTATCGGCGATCAGTGCATCCTTCAGGAACAGCTTGCCGATGCCCCGGTAGGGCAGCCAGATGCTCGGAGCGCGCCGGTTTTGCAGCCATGCGCGGCACTGATTGACCCAGCCGACGAAAAGCGGCGCCGCCGTGAGAGCCACGAGCGCCTCGACGATCTGCGTGATCCAGGTGATCACGCTCACAGCACCACCGCGAGCAGCACCAGGAGCGTGACCAGGCTGTAGAGCAGATAGGTGGATATCTTGCCCTGCTGCAACCAGGCGACCGCGTTGGCCGCGCGCTGCACCACTCCCTCGATCGGCGCATAGAGCGCGCCCCAGATCCGGTCGCCGACGACGACGCGGTATCGGGGAATCGAATCGAAGGGCGATGGCAGTTCCCGGAGCATCGAGAAGAACGGCTGGAACACATGGCGTATCGGCTGCCCGAATCCCTCCGCGGTGTCCTGCATCCGCGCATCGGCGCGGCCGAAACCGCAATCCCACGCAGGCGCGCGGCGGTACCGGCGGTGAAATACGAACCGCACCATGGCGCTGGTGACGGCGATCACGACCGCCACGACCAGCAGGAAAATGATGGAGAGTACGACACCTGCCGGTCCGGCAGCGGCACGAGCATCCACCACGAGCCGGCCGTGTCTGGACAGCGCACCCACGTTCAGCTGCCGCGTGACCTCCTGCAGCGCCCCGATCACCTGCACCGGGAAAATGCCGAGCAGCACGCATCCGGTGGCGAGCCAGAAAAGGCCCAGTCTCTTCAGCGTTCCGGCATCGTGGGCCTGCGCGAGCGCGGCCTCGCGCGGCCGCCCCAGAAAGACGACCCCGAAGAACTTGACCATGACGTACCCGGCCAGCGCGGCCGCGAGCGCGACTACGGCGGCGCCCATGGGCAGGAGCATGTTGACGAACGGACGCGGCACGTCGGGCGCAAACAGGAAGGCCTGCAGCAGGAGCCATTCCGAGACGAAGCCGTTGAGCGGCGGCAGCCCGGCGATTGCCATCACCCCCACCAGGGTGAGCCAGGCCACCCAGGGCATGCGATGGATGAGCCCGCCGAGCTGGCCCAGATTGCGCTGCCCGGTCGCGTGCAGGACGGCCCCGGTTCCGAGGAACAGCAGGCTTTTCATCATCGAA
>CAWJDN010000162.1:0-15719 GCA_963840985.1 uncultured Acidobacteriaceae bacterium | reverse complement strand
CCTGAGATGCGTGGCGTGGCCTATGCGCGGCAGTTCGCACGCGTGCTATTCCAGCGCCGGGCGCAGTCGACTACACCGTTTACGACCCTGGCGATTATGGTTACGTACCGTACGAGGGACAGGGCTTCGTGATCCGCGGCGGAAACCACCTCGCCGGCACGCACATCATGGGCTCGTGCCCGTCCACTTCTGTCGTCAGGCCGGACCAGAGATCCTGGGACCATGACAATCTCTACCTCGTTGGCGGAGGCAGTCTGCCTTCCATCGGCACGGCCAACGTCACCTTGACCATCGCTGCCCTCTGCTTCAAGTCGGCGGAATCGATGATCGCCCATCTTTCCTGAATGTCACTTCGGCCCGAACCCACATCGGAGGCTATGATGATCAATACGCTAGACGATCTTCATGACTATCTTGATCATGCGATGCGGATCGAGCATGCCACGATCCCGCCTTACCTGCTCGCGCTCTACTCCATTCAGCCCGGAACAAACCTGGATGCCACTCAAGTCCTTCGAGTTATCGTGGTCGAGGAGATGTTGCACCTGACGCTCGCCGCGAATCTGCTCAACGCGGTTGGCGGCAAACCAAATCTCACCGTGCCAGGGTTTGTGCCCAAGTACCCCGCTTACCTTCCTGACGGGGAGGACGATTTCCAGGTGCATCTCCAGGCATTCTCGGAAGAAACCGTCGATACCTTCCTCAAGATCGAAGCGCCCGCGAACGACAGCCCCCGCCAATAAGAAACTGGTAGTCCTCAGCACCGCGCCTGCCTCGACACTGGGCTTGAGTCCCCTTCATCCCGAGCTGCGTTATTTCAGCATTGGCGAATTCTACGAGGAAATCCGCCGCGAACTGCTCCATCGGCCAGTTGCGCAAGAAGCTCGAAGCGGAGTCCGGCAAGCAATACATCCAGACCGAACCCTGGGTGGGCTACCGCTTTGTTCCAGAGGGCTGGACCGGCAACGAGGAGTAGGCACTGCTCACTCATAAAATCCTTATGCGGCTGTTGGTATCATCCATCCATGCATCATCCGGACCAAAATGATCGCCGGCTGCACGCCCGGATCAGAAGCGCACTGATCGAGGTCGTGTTCATCGTCTTTCTCTTTTATTCAAACCTTCTGATGGGAGAGTTTACTCGCACCAACGGACAGGGGAAAACGCTGGCCTTCGCCCTCCGCGATATTTTTACGGTCACAAATTTCGTCATCGCCTTGATTGCCGCGCTGATCGGGTATGCCGTGTTTGAATACCTGCGAAAGAAGTTATAGGAATGTGATCCGTAATCGAAGGCGCGACGGCTACATATAGGCACGACTGACCGCAAATTCATTTTTCTATTGATATTCATGGTATTCCAGACAACTTATCCATCCTTACACTTTATTTAGGAATTCTTTTCGATACTCATACTAGACATGATCCAGAATAATTCTTGAGCAGGCGGCTTCCCCAACCTCCCGTTCATGGAAGCGAGTGATTCACAATGCAAACACTATTGCAAGATTTGTCGATGTTGCTGTTCACGGCAGTTTTTTTTGTCTTGGCGTTTCTCTACGTCAAGGCTTGCCAGAAGTTGAGGTAACCCATGCAAACCGACACCATTGCCGTGGTTGCGCTGGTTCTGTCCATCCTGCTGTTTGGATACCTGACCATAACCCTGCTCTTCCCGGAGAAGTTTTGAGATGACCACCAACGGCTGGTTGCAATTTGCCATCTACTCGCTGATACTTCTCGCTACCGTTCGTCCGGTGGGCGCTTATATTGCGCGCGTCTTCGAGGGTGAGCGCACTTGGCTGGACCCGGTGCTCCGTCCCTTCGAGCGGCTCATTTATAAGCTATGCGGCGTCAACGCCAAGGAAGAGATGAACTGGCGCGAGTACGCCTATGCATTGCTCGGCTTCTCCGCCGTGACCATGCTCCTGACCTACGCCATCGAACGGCTGCAGAACTTCCTGCCGTGGAATCCGCAGCACCTGGCCGCGGTGGGACCCGATCTGGCCTGGAACACAGCCGCGAGTTTTACCACCAATACGAACTGGCAGTTCTATACGCCCGAGTCAACCATGAGCTATCTCACCGAGATGGCAGGCCTGGCGACGCACAATTTCTGGTCCGCGGCGGCAGGCATTGTGGTGGCGGTGGCGCTGATCCGAGGTATCAAGCGCACCAGTTCGCCCACGATCGGTAACTTTTGGGTGGATATGACCCGGACCATGCTCTATGTCCTGCTCCCAATCTGCCTGGTCTATGCGATAGTGCTGGTCTGGCAAGGCGTTCCCCAGAATCTGAGCGCCTACACGACCGCACACACGCTGGAGGGCCAGACGCAGACAATCGGACAGGGGCCCGTGGCCTCGCAGGAAGCGATCAAGATGCTGGGCACCAACGGCGGTGGCTTCTTCAACGCCAACAGTTCCCACCCGTATGAAAATCCCACGCCATTGTCGAACTACATTCAGATTGTCTCCATCTTTCTTATCGGTGCGGGTCTCACTTATACATTGGGCAGGATGACCGGCTCGCCGGGCCACGGCTGGGCGGTTTTTGCGGCCATGTTCGTGCTCTTCGCCTCCGGCTTCGTTGTTTGTTACTGGGCTGAGGCGCATCCCCATCCGATGCTGCACGGCGCGGCGCAATATGGCAGCGCGACAGCTCCGGCAGGCAACATGGAGGGCAAGGAGGTGCGCAACGGCATCGCCGAAAGCGCCCTCTTCGCCACCATCACCACCGACGCCAGTTGCGGAGCCGTCAACGGCATGCACGACAGCTTCACTGCGCTGGGCGGCATGGTCCCGCTGGCCAATATCATGCTCGGCGAGGTGGTCTTTGGCGGCGTCGGCTCCGGTCTTTACGGCATGCTGATATTTGTTGTGCTGGCGGTCTTCATCGCCGGCTTGATGGTGGGCCGAACGCCGGAGTACCTGGGCAAGAAGATCGAATCCTACGACGTGAAGATGGCGATGCTCTACGCGCTGATTTTCCCGTTCATCATCCTCACGTTTGCCGCAATCTTTATTCTGCTGCCGGTTGGACAATCGGCGATGGCCAACCCGGGGCCTCACGGGTTTTCAGAGGTCCTGTACTCATTCGTCTCCGGAGCCGGCAATAACGGATCGGCTTTCGCTGGTTTGGGCACCAACTGGTGGTACAACGTGGCGATGGGCTGGGACATGCTGATCGGCCGCTTTCTCATGATGATTCCAGTACTGGCCCTGGCAGGCAATCTGGCCAGCAAGAAGAGCGTGCCGCCCTCGCCGGGAACCTTCCCGGTGAACTCCGCGCTCTTCGCCGTGCTGCTGATAGGCGTGGTATTGCTACTCGGTGCGCTGACCTTCTTCCCGGCGTTGAGCCTAGGACCTATTTTGGAACACCTGCAGCTTCATACGGGCCAGCTTTACTAACAGAAATCACATCAGGACAACGCGAAACGGACTGTCATGCTTGAAAAAAAGAGTCTCTGGAATACGGAAATCATGGCTCAGGCGCTTGTGGACTCCTTCCGCAAGCTCGATCCCCGCTGGATGGTCAAGAACCCGGTGATGTTTGTCGTTGAGGTGGGCAGCGTGCTGACCACGGCGTTACTCATCGACAACGCCGTCAACCACCGTGCCGGATTTGGCTTCAACCTCCAAATCACTCTTTGGCTGTGGTTCACGGTGCTCTTCGCCAACTTTGCCGAGGCTATGGCCGAGGGCCGCGGCAAGGCCCAGGCCGACACGTTGCGCAAGGCCAAGGGCGAGACTGTTGCGAAACGATACACAGCAGACGGCAAATTGGAAGATGTTGCCAGCGGACTTCTCCGCCTGGGTGATGTGATCTACGTTGCGGCCGGAAACTACATTGCCGGCGACGGCGAAGTCATTGAGGGCGTGGCCTCGGTGGACGAATCGGCTATCACCGGCGAATCGGCGCCCGTTATTCGCGAGGCCGGCGGCGACCGCTCGGCCGTAACCGGAGGAACGAAAGTTCTCTCCGACTGGATCAAGGTCCGCATCACCTCCAACCCCGGCGAGACCTTTCTGGACCGAATGATCGCCCTGGTCGAGGGCGCCACCCGCCAGAAGACACCCAACGAGATTGCACTCAGTATTCTGCTCAGCGGGCTAACCATCGTCTTCTTGCTGGCCGTTGTTACGCTGCAACCCTTCGCCATTTACTCCAAGGCTCCGCAGACCGTTTTCGTGCTTGTCTCGCTGTTGGTCTGCCTTATTCCCACCACCATCGGCGGATTGCTCTCGGCCATCGGCATCGCCGGCATGGATCGCCTGGTTCAGTACAACGTGCTGGCCATGAGCGGACGCGCCGTCGAGGCAGCCGGCGACGTGAACACCCTGTTGCTGGACAAAACAGGAACCATCACCCTTGGCAACCGTCAGGCCGCGGAGTTTATCCCCGCTCCGGACGTAAGCCACGAGCGGCTGGCCGACGCTGCACAGCTTTCTTCGCTCTCCGACGAAACCCCTGAAGGCCGGTCAATTGTCGTGCTGGCCAAAGAAAAGTACAACCTGCGCGGGCGTGACCTGAGTAATATTCACGCCGAGTTTGTGCCCTTCACCGCCCAGACCCGCATGAGCGGCGTCAATCTGCCCGGCGTGCGCATCCGCAAGGGATCGGCTGACGCCATCTCCCGTTTTCTTGAGGAGCAAGGCGCGTCACTACCCAAAAAGGTCCGCGATACCGTGGAAGAGATTGCACGGCTCGGCGGCACTCCCCTGGTGGTGGCTGAAAATACCACCGCTCTTGGCGTCATTTACCTCAAAGATATTGTTAAGGGCGGACTCAAAGACCGTCTCGCGCGCCTGCGCGCCATGGGCATTCGCACCATTATGATCACCGGCGACAACCCGCTGACCGCCGCTGTCATTGCCCGCGAGGCCGGTGTAGACGACTTCCTCGCTGAGGCCAAGCCCAAAGACAAGATGGACCTTATCAAGCGCGAGCAGGACAAGGGCAAGCTGGTGGCCATGACTGGCGACGGTACCAATGATGCACCGGCGCTGGCTCAGGCCGACGTGGGCGTGGCCATGAACTCCGGCACGCAGGCCGCTAAGGAAGCCGGCAACATGGTCGATCTGGACTCCAACCCCACCAAGCTCATCGAGATCGTGGAGATCGGCAAGCAGCTACTGATGACGCGCGGCGCTCTGACCACCTTCTCCATCGCCAACGACGTGGCCAAGTACTTCGCCATCATCCCGGCGATGTTCTCCGTAGCTTTCCCGGTGTTGAATGCGCTGAACATCATGCACCTGCACACGCCGGAGTCGGCCATCCTCTCTGCGGTCATCTTCAACGCTATCATCATCGTGGTGTTGATTCCGCTGGCATTGAAAGGCGTCAAGTACGTGCCTAAGCCGGCCGATATCCTGCTGCGCAACAACCTGCTGATCTACGGCGTGGGCGGCATCATCATCCCATTCATCGGCATCAAGGCCATCGACATGTTCCTAGTAGCCGTGCATCTGGCGTAATACGAGGGGCGCTGCCCCGCAAGGAGATATTTCGTGCATTCCGTCTGGAAGACATCGATTCGCTTCACCATCGTGACCACGATCCTGTTGGGCTTGGGCTATCCGCTGCTGGTCACCGGTATTGCCGGCTTGCTCTTCCCCCACCAGGCTGCCGGTAGCCTCATCAAGCTCAACGACGGCACCGTCATCGGCTCCGAGCTGCTGGCCCAGAGCTTCACCTCCGATCGGTACTTCCATCCCCGGCCATCGGCAGCAGGCAACGGCTACGACGCGACATCTTCAGGTGGCTCCAATCTGGCCCAGTCCAATAAAGCGCTTGTCACACGCATCCAGGGAGACATCGACAAGCTGGCTGCGCAGAACCCCGGCAAGCCAGTGCCTATTGACCTGGTGACCACCTCCGCCTCCGGGCTCGATCCCGACATTACCCCCGACGCCGCCTATTATCAGGCGCCCCGCGTGGCTAAATCCCGCAGCCTGAGCGAAGAGAGCGTTCGCAAGCTCATCGAACAACACATCACCAAACGGCAGTTTGGCCTGCTCGGCGAGCCGCGAATCAACGTCCTATCACTTAACCTCGACCTCGACAAGCTGGCGAAATAGAGAGCTTCCGACACGATTTGCCGCTTTCACAGCCTCAAGAGCCGTCACAGGCCTGAACGTCTCGTGCGTGTAGGCTTCAATCCATCAACTTTTAACCCTAATAGTAACCACGCGCCAAGGGTAGCGACCGACTTATCCAGAGCTGTGAAAATCAAGGTAACTCCTTTTAGAAGAGAGATATAGACACAATTTCAAGGTCAACGGGCAGTGGTTTCTTGCCCTGAAGCGCATGCAATTTTGCTATTGATTTTTGAAGGAAAAATCCGTAAAATAGAAATGTAGTTAATTCTCCGGGCACGTTATATCCCCGGCCCGTGGTTCTTGACTTAAGGTCAACTCACCTTTTCTAAGGACATCAAATCGATGGCAAAGCGTCGTGGAAATCCAAATTGGGGCAAGCCCGAGCCCATCGGCCCGGTTGTGCCCACGGTGACCTCCTTCGAGCAGATTGTGAAGGAGTTCAAGCTCAGCCCGGATCAGTACATCCGGTCCACCCGTCTGCGGGAGTGGGCTCGCCGCAACAAGAATTCCAAATACATCCCCGAGGCTCTTCTAGAAGCCTGGGGGTTTGAGATCGAATCAGCTCTGTAAGCCATACATTTCTGCGTGTTTCCAGTGAAAGCGCCGCCTTCGGGTGGCGCTTTTGCTGTGTGGAGACATCCCCTAAATTGGCCGATTAAGCTCCAAGCAACCCAGAGTGAATGCAAAGGGAAATCCTCCAGGCTCCTGTGTTGTGTACGCGCCATCAAAGAACACAAACATCTTATCTGCATCTGTCTCGCAATATTGGACCGAAGGTTTCCAAGGCCCTGTGTGCCAACTATGATTCTCGGCCGTCATGATCTGCACTGGTTCACTCCACTCTGCCAAATTAGATGCCGGATAATCGGCTCGGCACCACCACAGTCCCGTATCAGAAGACGCGATTGTCTTTCCGAGCCACACCCGCGAAAAGACAGATTCAAAACCGCTTCCTCTCTGGATCACACAAAAATCAAAAACCTTCATCTCTTGCGGGGCAAATATCTTGTGCTGACTCCAGCCAGTGCGTCCATCCTCGCTTTCAGCGTATCCATGAACCAGATAATCCTCCAGATTGGAACCCGCGACGTACCATAACTTCCACTTGCCCTCGTGGTAAATCAGGTTGGGCTCATATACACTACCGTGTTCCCACTCCTCGTTCGCAACAAACACGGGTTGCGACTGATCGACCCAGCGAAGGCCATTCCATTCGAGATAGCCGATGGTGTACGGTCCCCAGGGATTCTCCGCCGCACCGGCATAATAGATCCGCTCGACCCAATCCTGGCGATTTGGATCCCAGCCTTGTATATACGACGGACAATGGCGTCCGCCGTTCAAATCCCAGAACTTGCTGCGTTCATTGACGGCCAATAGCGCGATTTTCGCGGAATCATTTTGATCGGCAGTCAGCTTCCACCCCGTGGCGGTAAGAGGTGCACCTTCCGTAAGCGATGCGCTGAAAAGATGAATACCTTCGTCGGTCTTGCGCTGGCCGGCAAGGTACATCCACCAGCGATTACCGCGCTTGACTACCGTCGAGTCCGTGATCTCGGCGACGTCAATGAGAGGCGAAAAACCATCGGCAGGATCGAACACTTTTGTCTTTTTCACCGAAATCGACCTGTTGACCAAATTTAGCGTCTTAGATTCGTTCTTATTCTATCTGTGACAGGAGAAATCGGTCTTCCAACCTGTATGCCGATAGATGCATCACCGGCAGATAGTATAGCCATTTTGCACCTTACCGCTCCCATCGGCGAGAATGGAAGAGTCGATGCCAGAATCCGCACGCACCTTCGAGCTTCCCTTCACCGATGTTCCCGGCGCATTGGCCGAGGTGCGCGCTGGCCGCATGATCGTTGTGGTCGACGACGAAGACCGGGAAAATGAGGGCGACCTGACCCTGGCCGCCGAGTTTGTCACCCCGGAGGCCATCAACTTCATGGCCAAGCATGGACGGGGATTGATCTGCCTGGCGCTGACCGAGGAGCGCGCCGATTATCTGCGCCTCTTCCCTATGACCCAGCAGAATACCTCGCGCTTTGGAACGGCCTTTACCGAATCGATTGAAGCGCGCGAGGGCGTGACCACCGGTATCTCCGCATACGACCGGGCGCATACCATCCGGACGGCTATTGAGCCGGGTTCGACCGCTGCCGACCTTGCCCGTCCCGGCCACGTCTTTCCGTTACGTGCCCGCAGAGGTGGCGTGCTGGTGCGCGCCGGGCAAACCGAGGCCTCGGTCGATCTGGCGCGGATGGCGGGGCTGAATCCCTCCGGCGTGCTCTGCGAGATCATGAAGGACGACGGCACAATGGCCCGCGTCCCCGATCTGATTCCCTTCTGCAAGGAGCACGGGCTGCGGATTCTTACCGTCGCGGAGCTGATCCGCCATCGGCTGCGCCATGAGCGCTACATCGTGCGCGCCGGCGAGAGCCGCATCCAGACGCGTTACGGGGAGTTCCGCATGATCGCCTATGAGAGCCAGGTGAACGGCGGCGAGAGCCATATCGCGCTGGTGCGTGGCGAGCTTTGCGACGACTGCCCGGCTTTTCATGCTGGCCCCGCTGTCGACCAGCCTGAAAATGGGTCACCTGCCCCTTCAGAGTTGCGGCCGCCCTGTGAGCGCCCCGTACTTGTTCGCGTTCACACTCGCTGCACCGTGGGCGACGTTTTTGCCGCGGACTGCAACTGCCGCGAGATTCTCGATCAATCGTTGCGCATGATTGCCGAGGAGGGTTGCGGAGTACTGCTCTATCTGCATAACACCTCGCGAGGCTTTGAGATCGACCGCGCAGCGTTGACGGCTAATGCTTTTGAGCCCGGCGGAGCGGCCGCAGTGCAAGCCGCGTCAGAGCTTAACGCCGACCGACTTGTCCTGCACCAGGAACTGCGCACGCGCGAAGGCTCGCAGGCCCGCACCGGGCGCATTTTGAGAGCCATCGGCCTGGGCGGCCAGATCCTGTCGGACCTGGGCATCCGGCGCATACGCCTGCTCTCGAATACCCCCATGCATATTCCCGCTTTGGAGGGATTTGGCCTGGAAATCGTCGAGCAAGTGGCGATTCCCATGGAAGAGCGTGTCCGGATGAAATAAGGTGCGGCCAGCACTCAATCTTACAATCTCATCAAATCATTTGCCTGTCCGGGCAAGAGTGGTCAATATAGCACACTCGATTTCGCTCGGAGTCTATAACATTACATAACTGTCGGCGTGTCTAATCGTCCTCGGTAATTTTGCGGAAGTACACCTCCGCTGTAGTATGTCCGATTACGGTAACGCTCTCCGAGACCACTGTACTCTCACGCAACTCAACGTGCACGAGAAAGGTTGGATCGGTTGAGCGTTCATCTTGTAAATCCAAGCGACAATGCTTTTGGCACCGCGGTCATTACGCCGCGCTGGTTATTTGTGCTGGCGGCGGCGACGCCTCGCGCGGCGGGAAATCCCATTCTCGTCGATGAATCACTGGAGCAGATTGTCCCGGAGACGATACAGCCGGGAGATATTGTGGGCATCAGCGTGCACACCGGCAATGCGTTGCGCGGTTACGAAGTGGGAAGAATCGCTCGCAGCCGGGGCGCGTGGGTGGTTTATGGCGGCATTCACGCCACGTTATTCCCGGAAGAGGCTCTGGAACGCGGGCAGGCGCATGCGGTGGTGACAGGAGATGGCGACGTGGCCTGGGGCAAGGTGGTTACGGATTGCCTGGCAGGCAGGCCGGAGAGAATCTACGACGGCGGGCGGATTGAAGGCAGCGAGTTTCTGGCCGCGCGCTGGGATTTGATGGACCCGGAAAAATATATGTGGGCCTCAGTGCAAACTATTCGCGGATGCCCCAAGCACTGTTCTTTTTGCAGCGTGTGGCGGACGGATGGGCAGAAGCCCCGCCAACGGAATCACCAGAGAGTCATCGACGAGATTGTGGAGCTGCGCCGGATCGGATTTCGCTTCATCGCTCTGGCCGATGATAACTTCTACCCGGTAACTTTTAACGATCTTCGATTGGCCAGGGAGCAGAACAACACTGCCCGGCTGGAAGAGCTGACGGCTATTCGCTCCGAGCGCTTCCGCCTGATGGACGAGTTGGCCAGGCTGCCGAAAGATATGGTCTTCTACACGCAGATGACTATGGAGGCAGGCGAGGACACTGAGTTCCTGGATGCAATGAAGAAGGCCAATATCAAAGGCGCGCTGGTGGGGATCGAAGCGGTGACGCCCGAGGGCTTGAAAACGATTTACAAGGACTGGAATCTAGCTGGCGACGCCATGGCCGGGCGGTTGCAGACCTTCAAGAAGCACGGCGTTCATGTGCTGGGCTCGTTCATCTTCGGGCTGCCGACGGACAGACCGTCTACCTTTGACGCCACGGTTGCCATGGCGCAGAAGTCGGGCATCACCTTTGCTCAGTTTGTGATGATGACGCCGTTTCCCGGAACAGTGGACTTTGGAAAGTGGGAGAAGGAGCAGGCAGCAAACCCCACCATGGTGGGCGATGTACCGATTACCCGCTACTGGCTGATACCCACCGCGGTTCGGCCCAAGATGTTTACCCCGCATCCTACCATGAGTTCGGATGAGATTCGGGAGCGCACACAAAAGGTGTGGGACAGGTTCTATAACTGGGGCGCGATCTGGACGAGGTCTGCCTGCTGCCCGACAATCACGTCCAGGATCGCCTTCATGTTTCTCTCCAAGCTCTACCGGCAGATGTATGCGGGCACGGGTATATCGACTGATAGCGCTCGCCGCAAAAAGTCGAAGGCCTGGGCCAAGTGGACAGCGCGACATTGCAAGAAACTCTTCCGCGCGAAGCCGATGCCAGAGCTTGAGTCGCGCGTGTGGATGCCGGAATTACTTACGTCCATAAGTCAGGCAGCATTTGCCAGTGCGGATGGAGCAGATTCTTAGCCGCGATTCCATGAAACCTGCTTGCGAGCAATTAATTCGATAGCTCACTCGCTGATTTCTTCGATCATATCGCCCTCGCCCGGAGCAAGAAAAAGGTTCGCCTCAAGGCCGTGCTGGCGCGTGTAGAGGTCGTAGTAGCGGCCTCTCCGGGCATATAGCTCCGCGTGGTTGCCGCGCTCGACAATAAGCCCTTGCTCAACCACCAGAATTTGATCTGCACGGCGAATGGTCGAAAGGCGGTGGGCGATGACAAAGGTCGTCCGCCCCTGCATCAATTGGCTGAGCCCAGCCTGAATCATCGCTTCGGACTCGGAGTCGAGCGAACTGGTGGCCTCGTCGAGAATCAGGATGCGCGGCTGGGCTAACAACGCGCGAGCAATAGAGAGCCTCTGGCGCTGGCCGCCCGATAGTTTCACTCCGCGCTCGCCCACCAATGTGTCATAGGCCTCCGGGAAGCGCTCGGCAAATTCATCCACGCGAGCCGTTCGGCAGGCGGAAAGAAACTGCTCCTCAGTAGCGTCGGGGCGCGAAAATAGGATATTTTCCCTGATCGTCCCGTCGAAGAGAAACGACTCCTGGAGAACCACGCCCAATTGGGTGCGATAGGTGTCCAGGTTAACCTGCGCCAAATCCACGTCATCGACCAGAACGCGGCCCGTGCAGGGCGTATGAAAAGCGCATAACAGACTGATAATAGTAGACTTGCCAGATCCTGACGAGCCCACCAACGCGGTCACGGTTCCCGGCTCAGCGGTAAAGCTGACGCCATGCAGCACGGGCTTCTCTGGGTCGTAGGCAAACTCCACGTTCTCAAAGCGCACATTGCCGAGGATGGGTGGGAGCTTGAGTGTGCGTCCGGAGCTCTGGTTCTCTTCCGGCTCGGCCATGATCTCGTTGGTGCGGTCCAAGCCGGCGAAGGCCTCGGTCAGTTGCGTACCGATATTCACGATCTGGAAGACCGGGGCGATCATGAAGGCCAGAAACATGATGTATTGAAAGTACATTCCGGTGGTCCAACTCTTGCCGAAGACCAGATGGCCGCCCAGACCCATCACAATCACGTAAACCAGCCCCAGCACCGTGGTGGATGCTGCGCCGAGTGTACTAGTCATAGTCAGTGACTTCATCACGTTGGCCAGCAGGCGATCCGCACCTGCCGAAAAGACCTTCGCCTCTCGCTCCTCGGCATGATAGCCCTTGATGACACGCACGCCGCCCAGCGACTCGGTTAGCCGTCCGGTCACTTCAGCATTGATTTTGGCGCGCTCGCGGAAGATGGGGCGGATGACTCTGAATCCATATTGCAGCCCAAATACGAATATGCCCAGCACGGAAAAAACAGTAAGTGTTACGGTAACACTCAGATGCAGGAGGAAGAAAAACGCCAGCAGGGCGGTCAGCAGGCCGCCTACAAACTCCACCAATCCAGTGCCAACCAGGTTGCGCACGCCCTCCACATCGGTCATGATGCGCGCCACCAGCGTGCCGCTGCGGTTTTCATCGTAATAGGAGACGGAAAGCAAGCCCACATGACGCTGGACCTGGCATCGCATCTCGGCGATGAGCCGCTGACCGGCCTTGGAGAGCAATTGCGTGAGAGAGAAAGACGTAATGGCCTGCACCACCATGGCCCCGAATACCAGGATGATGAAGATGGGCAGCAGGTCAGGCCGCGAATGCGATGGAGAAAACACCGTATCCATCAGCGGTCTAGAAGTAATGGGCAGAACAAGACCGGCGATGCGGTTGATGACCATGAGGTACATTCCGCCCACCAGCAGTCCTTTTCGCGGGACTATCAGCGCGCGAATCTGCGGCCACAACTTCTTCAGGCTGGGCTTGCGCTTGGGCAAATCGGCCTGACCCGCGCGCGCACCGCCTCGCGACGAGCGTTCAGCGCGCCCGCCCATGCTCATCCCGTCGCCAGGCCCACGCAGTCCGCCCATGCGTTAAACCTTCCCAGAGCGCCGCGCGGCAACAAAGGAGCGCACGCAGAGAAGTACGTAGATCATCAACAGCGCAGTCATAGCGAGTTTCGAGGCCATGGCAATTCCGATAACGGAAGTTGAAACACGTGACGCTGCCACGAAGCTACGAATAATTTCAGCCGCGCCGCCCAGAAAACCCAGCAGGCCGATGGTCACATTGATATGCATGAATATTTTGCGCCGTTTCTCACTCGGACTGATAGCCAGCAGGCCGCCAAAGCCCAGGGCTACACCGATCCAGGCGGGAATCAGCGCGGTAGGGTGTGCACTGCCGGTGCCGAGATAGCCAGCCAGACCGAGGGCAATCAAAAGAACCGCAAAAATCAATGTCACCTTTACCATGTAGACCCTCCGTTCCTGATTCTTTCATCTGAATTAGATTGCAGAAACAGGAATGTTGTTGATTTAATTCTGAGCGTATATGAATAGCCGGGAATACAGAGCCGGGGCGCAGCCATAACATACTGATAAGAAAGCGGATACATCTCGAGAGGATGATTCTATATGGCTGCCCCCCAGGGATTCGAACCCCGATATGCCGCTCCAGAGGCGGCTGTCCTACCATTGAACGAGGGGGCAACAAGAACGTACGAGCTTATCTTGCAGCCGTGTTAGCAGGGATCGCGGCAGGGCGCCGGCGACCACAAGCCAACTGCTTCATCATAAGGGGATTGTCGGCTTCCGGTCAAACCCGCCAGTAGAAACTCCCTTTGTTTTCACTCTTCGCGCAGAACTTGTAGCGGACGCAACCCGAGAATTCTGTAGCTCGCGATCCATCCTGTCGCTGTGGCCAGCACTGCAGTTCCCACGAGTGCAATCAACGTGGCACGCCAATCGATCTGAAAGCCAACATCCAGCTTGCGCAGCAGTACTCGCGTCAGTACGTTGGCAAAAATCACGCCCACGGCTCCTGCCAGCAGGCCCAACACGCTGAACTCCACGCTGAAAGTGCGCACTATTCTCAAGCGAGTGGCGCCCAGCGTTTTCAGCACCACCGCCTCGCGCATCCGCCGGAAACGCGTGCTGGCAATGCTCGAAGCCAGAATCATCAACCCGGCAAAGATGGAGAACCCAGCCAGAAATCGCACGACGAAGGTAATTTGATCAACCACGCTCTCGATGCGCTCCAGCACATCGGCCAGGTTGATCACGGAGATGGTCGGGTAGGCCGCAAAGAGCGCACGCTCCATTGCAGCAACTTGCTTGGGATCAACGTGAGCGCCGCCGTACCAGGTGGCCTGCTCATTTTTAAGCTGACCCGAAGGCAACACGAACGCCACGCGCGCACCCAGATGCTGCCCATCAGCGCGATAAATCGCGTTAACCTTCAGCGCTCGCACTACGCCGCCCACTTCCAGCTCTACCGTCGTGCCAAGGCCCAGATGCAACCTCTGGGCAGTTCCCTCGCCTACCGCCAACTCCATCGCGCCGGAATCAGTCCACCACTTGCCTTGCGTAACCTTGTCGCCCGTTGGGAGCGTATCGGCCCAGCTCAGCTCCGCGTTCTCCAACATGCGGCGGGGGAAATGCTGCTCCTTGAGGTCCGCCAGGGGCTTACCGTTGAGCGAAACAAAACGTCCTGTCACCACCGGCATCAAATCCAGAGACTGACCAACCGCCTGACTCACTCCCGGCTGGCGCGCAAAAAACTCCTTCACTCCTGCAATTTCGTCGGTTGTTACGTCGATCAAAAAAACATTGGGCAGCTTGGGCGAGGCGGTTTCACGTATGTCGCGCAGGAGCATTGACTGCATCAGGTAGACCGCCAGGATCAGCATTACGCCTGTGCCCAGCGCAGCCAGTACCGCTGTAGACTGGTTCCCCGGCCTGTAGAGATTCGCCAGCCCGTGCCGTAGAAACGAAGGCAGCCGAAGCCGGACTCGATTGAGCAGAAAGCGCAGCGTGCGCAACGCTACTGCCAGCAATACGTAATGTCTATGGCTTCTTCATTTTTTTTAGTTACGTGCTAACCGTGGATTTCGGCGTCTGTATGGATCGGCACCGCGGTCTTTGACGGCGCGCAGGAGAGGAAATCAAGTCGCTGCTGGCCTCGGCCGCCTGCCCGCATCGGGCAAGACACTGCTCTTCGACGGCATGACCGGCGAGCAGTTCGAGCAGCCGGTGACGGTGGGCTACATCTACATGCTCAAGCTCTCGCATCTGGTGGACGACAAGATTCACGCGCGCTCCATCGGGCCGTACTCGCTGATTACGCAGCAGCCGCTGGGCGGCAAGGCGCAGTTCGGCGGGCAGCGCTTCGGCGAAATGGAAGTGTGGGCTCTTGAGGCCTACGGCGCCGCGTACATCCTGCAGGAACTGCTCACCGCCAAGAGTGACGACGTATACGGCCGCACCAAAATCTACGAGGCCATCGTCAAGGGCGAAGCGGCCATCGAGCCGGGCGTGCCGGAGTCGTTCAACGTGCTCATCCGCGAATTGCAATCGCTTTGCCTTGACGTGGAACTGATCAAGCGCGCGGACCTGATTAAAAAGGCGCCCGCGCCAGAACCGTTGGCGGCGGTGGCGGACGATTAGCTCGTAGCTGGTAGCCAGTAGCCGGTAGCAAAGTACGAGGAAGCTACAGGCTACAAGCTACCGGCTGCAGGCTCCGAAGTTTGTTTAGATCCTTCTTCACAGCGAGAACCTTCGCTACCCGGGAAGGAAGGATCCAGTGAAAATCCCGGGAAGAGCCGCGGCAGCGCTGAGAAGGCC
>CAWJDN010000161.1:0-12125 GCA_963840985.1 uncultured Acidobacteriaceae bacterium | reverse complement strand
ATGCAATGGTGCCGAACTTTTTATGCGGCTTGCGGAACCAGTCGGTCAGTACACCGTCCTCGGCCACGCGCATCAGCACGCCGGTCGAGCCGATCATTGAAGTGTTGATGGCGCCGGAGAGAATCAGGAAGCCGACCAGCACCACAAAGATGCGGAAGGCGATGCGCCAGAACAAGGGGCCGACCATGAACATGGCCAGGCCGGCGATCAGGTTGTCCTGATATTTAATATGCTCATTGAGGGGAATCAGCATGTAGGCCAGCAGCGTGGCGCCGCCGGTGAAGATGAGGCTGTAGATAGCGATGACAATCGCCGCCCGCTTCAGGTTCTTCAGCTTGGGGTGTTCGATTTCGCGGTTGACCTGCGCCAGCGTCTCCTCGCCGCTCATGGCAAGAATCGAGTGGCCAAAGGCCATGAGAATGCCGAACAGGCCCATCATCGGAAGCAGTTGCGGCATTCCGCGCAAGAATCCCAGGGCGTCGTTGCTAAAGGTGAGATGGGAAGGTATAGGCGATGGAGGCAGGTGAACGCCGGGGGTCATGAATATCGAGTAACTGCCCCACAATAAGAGAATCACCACCATCACCGTGGTGATCTGCATGACGCGCAGAGCCTTGCTGCTGGACTCTTCGATGCCCTTGATGTTCTCCCACCAGTAATAGATGGTGACCACGGCCGCGAAGACCGCCGCAGTGTGATTCATGTCGAATTGGAAGGGATGGTGATGCGCGTCCAATAGTGCCGGAGGCAGCCAGTGGCTGGTGTTGGCCACCGTAAGCAGTTCGTTCATCAAGCCTGTAATATATTGCCCGGCTGACACACCGGAGATTGGCCCGGTAAGAATGTAATCGAACATCAGGGCGGAGACGCTGAGTTTGGCAAAGCCGCCGCCCAGAGCCTCCTTCACCACGCGGTAGACGCCGGCGCGGGTAAACATCGAACAGCTTTCAACGTAGACCGCGCGCACCGCAAAGCTAAATAGCATGATGCCGAGGATGAACCACGGCGCCGCCTCGCCCACCATCTGCTCAGCGATTCCACCAGCATAGAAGGCCGAGGAGCCTAAATCATTCAGAACAATGGCAGCCGCTCGCCAAAAAGAGATGAAGGTCAGCATCACCGAGGATGCCACGATGAGTTTGACGCGGTCGGAAGGAGGTGCAAAGGTCGTTCGGGTGGATGCCATTGCGATTGTGCCGGCTCCAGAGCTGGCTTTTCTGGGTTGCGGGAACGTAAATCATCGCCCGCACTGCGTTGAGTTTATTGCTAAATCAAGGTGGAGTCAATGGTTGAGAGCAGGTCATGGAGAATTGCGCCCTAGGCGCGCGACTCAGGCGGCTCATCTTTGCCGAAAAGCTCTCTTCCATCCTCGACAAAACTGATGAGCACAACCACGGCAGAGCCCGCCAGGCCGACAAAAAACATGACTTCCAATAGCCGCATCGCAATAAGCGCCAAAAGCATATGTAAATTGTAGCCTTTTTCCCTGTTCTGTTTACAAATTGCTGCCGAGAATATTAGGAACCTATGAGGATTTCGGTGAATTACCTGACCTGGGCTGGCGAATTCGTGTAGTAACCGGTGCGATGACGAATAATAAAGGACTGGGGCGCGGCCCTGGGAATCATCACCTGAATACGGTGGAAAGTTCTTCCGGGCTCCTGATGGTGTGGATAATAGGCGAGCAGATACTGTGTGCGCAGGTCGTCGCTGACACGCGCGAAGGCCTTGTCCAGCCCGCCGTCGCTCACATAGAAGCTCTTGCCGCCGGTCTGCTCTGCAAGGGTAATCAGCGCGTGCTCTCCGCCCAGGTCGCGGCCCGCACTGGCCTCGATAGGCACGTCGATGAGGCTGTAAATCATCACTTCATTGCGCAGCGCCTGTTCCACGGCCTGAGCGTAGGTGGCGCTACTGGCGGTATCGTCTCCGTCGGAGATGAGCACCAGCACCCTTCGCCCGGGTTTGCCGCCCAGCTGCGTTGAGCCCAGGCAGATGGCGTCGTAGAGCGCCGTAGCCCAATCGCCGCGCAACTCGCTTAGTCCGTGATCGATCTGGCCCACCTTGTTGGTGAAGGGCGTCAGCTCGCGCACCTCGGTGGCAAATTGCAGCAGGCTCATCTGGTCTTGAGTGCGCAACAGGGCGTGGGCAAACCGCCGGGCCGCCTCCGCCTCATTGGCCATATCCTTTTGCACACTGCCGCTGGTGTCGATGGCCAGTGTCAAATTCAAGGGCAGTTCCGACTGACGCTCGAAGACCGCTATCTGCTGCGGCCGGCCATCCTCGGTGAGCGCAAAGTCTTCACGCGTCAATCCGGCTACAATGGCGCCGTTCTGGTCGATCACGTTCACAAAAACGTTGACCAGCTTCACGTCCACATGCAGGGTAAGCTCTTGCGCCGCCAGCGTCAGGGGCCCTAGAACAAGCATCGCCCTTAAACTGGTTCGCCAGCATCCGCTCAACATGCCGAAGGAGAGAGTACGCGCCTGCATACCCAGAGAATACCGCCTGAAGGTTAGACGCGGCAGCTGTTATTCAGACGGAGAAACCGGCAAATCAATCAAACTTGTACAGAAACCCCGAGGGCGTGCCCCACAGATTCCGCGACCGGTCCTCATAGAAGATGCTGAACTCGATGCCGGAGATGTCATAGTCGAAGAGGGGCACGCGGTCGAAGGTAATGTCTCCGCGCACCGAGTACTCGTCGCCGCCGCAATCGATCATCAGCGCATCTTCGGCAGAAAGCCTCTCGGGATGAGTCAGCAGCATGCAGGCGACGGCAAAAGCGCCTGCGCCGAACTCATTGCCGGCCATCCGCAGGCGCGCGCGGCGGGCCGAGCAGCCGCGGTGCAACATGCCGGCCTGCGCGGCAACAACCAAAATGTCGTGTCCTTGCTGCTGATCGGCAAGAATCTTGCCTGCAAGTTTGGCTCGCTCACACTGGCGCAAATAAGTCGGTCCCAGACGGCCGACGATGCGGTTTTGAAATTTGCGTTTTGTTGCCAGAACGCCTAGCACCACTTCGACAGCCTCGTTGTAGGTAGGGGCCAGCGCCTGCCAGCGGGGAATCGCGAACCAAGCCTCCGCGCCCTCCAGCAGCGGCTTGCGCGCCAGCTTTTCCATGCAACTGCCCAGCGACGGAAAGAGCTTCTTTAACTCCGTGACCTGAGCCTCGATTGGACGCACTTGATAGGTGGGCGGATAAACGCGATTCGAGCCCACCTCCTCATCCTTGAACTTGTCGCTGGCCGTGTGCCGGTGGATGATCTCCACCACCGAAGCCGCCACCTCGGCTTTGAGCTTTTTACCCGCATCCAGCACGGTCTGCGCGCTGATCCGGTCCAATCGTTCGATAGACACAAGGTAGGCTGTGTGGACGGCTTCACCGAGATACTCCTGGAGTTGAGCATTCTGGCTGGCCGTAGTGTTCCCTGAGAGATGCAACGGAGTGATGGTCGGAGTAAGGGACGAAGTGGGGAGAGTTGAGGTCGCCATAGTCACCCTTTTCAGTGCACATCCGCGCACTGGCTTCTGTGACTCTTATCGGCACAATCGCAGTTTTCAGCAGGGCGAAAGCACTAAAGTTGCTCTTTTTTGGGACAGGAGCTGAGAAGGACGGCTTGTCCGGTCCTTTCCTGCGGACCCGGCCTATCCAGATACAGCGCCTTCTTCACGCAAGAAAGGCCGGCAGGTTCGCCGGCCTTTCGCGATGAGTAGTAGCCCGTATTACACCGAAGCGTCAACACCCTGCTTGACAACCGCGGGCTTTGTATCCGGCTTTGCCTTCAATAGCGGCAGGGCCACGGCCAGCACATCTTCGATGTGGCTGGCGTAGTGGATGGTGACGCCCTCGATCAGCTCCGGGGTCAGGTCTTCATCCACATCCTGGCGGTTTTCGGCGGGCAGGATGATGGTTTGCACCCCGGCCCTACGCGCTGCCAGGAACTTTTCCTTGATGCCGCCCACCGGCAGCACGTTGCCGCTGAGTGTGATCTCGCCGGTCATGGCGGTCAGCGGGCGCACCGGCGTATCGGTCAGTAGCGAGACCAGAACCGTGGTCATCGTCACGCCGGCCGAGGGTCCGTCCTTGGGAATGGCTCCGGCAGGCACGTGAATGTGCAGGTCGAGCTCCTTGGTAAAATCCTCGTCCAGGCCCAGCGAGACGGCGTTCGAGCGCACCCAGGTTAGCGCGGCTTTCATGGACTCCTGCATCACCTCGCCAATCTGTCCGGTCATGGCGAAGTTGCCCTTGCCCTTCATCTTGTTGGCCTCAATGAAGAGGATGTCTCCGCCGGCCGCCGTCCAGGCCAGGCCAACGGCAACGCCGGGGCGCTTGACGCGCTCGGCGACCTCGGTGTCCACGCGCACCTGGATGCCACCCAGGAACTCCTTGAGCACTTCGCGCGTCACGATCAGCTTTTCGGTCTTGCCCTCGACCACGCGCCGCGCCTGCTTGCGGCAAACGGTCCCCAGCGTCTGCTCCAGCTTGCGCACACCTGCCTCGCGGGTGTAGTGGCGCACGATGTGGAGCACCGCATCCTCGGGAAACTCGATCTGCTCAGGGGTAATTCCGTTCTCCTTAATCTGCCTTGGAATCAGGTAGCGGAAGGCGATGTGCTTCTTCTCGTCCTCGCTGTAACCCTGCAGGAAGATCAGTTCCATGCGGTCCAGCAGCGGCGGCGGAACCGTGTCCAGCATATTGGCCGTGCAGATGAACAAGGTTTTCGACAGGTCGAAGGGCACGTCGAGATAATTGTCGCGGAAGGTATTGTTCTGCTCCGGGTCCAATGTTTCCAGCAGCGCTGAGGCAGGATCACCGCGGAAGTCCCTGCCCAGCTTGTCGATTTCGTCCAGCATCATCACCGGGTCGTTGGCTTCGGCTCTGCGAATGCTCTGGATGATCTGGCCGGGAAGCGCGCCGATGTAGGTGCGGCGATGGCCGCGAATCTCCGCCTCGTCGTGCATGCCGCCCAGCGAAACGCGCTGGAACTTGCGGCCCAGGGCGCGAGCGATGGACCGTCCCAGGCTGGTTTTGCCTACGCCCGGAGGCCCCACAAAGCACAGAATCGGCCCCTTCATGTCCGGCTTCAACTCCAGCACGCTGAGGTAATCCAGAATGCGGTCCTTCACCTTTTTCAACTCGTAGTGGTCTTCGTCCAGAATCTCTTTGGCCTTGCCGATGTCAATCTTCGACCCTGAGCTTTTGGCCCAGGGCAGCACCGCCAGCCACTCGATGTAGTTGCGTGTGAGTGAGTAGTCGGCGGCCATGGGAGACATGCGCGAGAGCCGCGTCAGCTCCTTAAGAGCCTCCTTCTTTACCTCCTCGGGCATTCCCGCGGCTTCAATCTTCTGGCGCAGTTCGTCCGTCTCGCGCTGGCCCTCGTCCTGTTCGCCCAGTTCCTTCTGGATGGCCTTAAGCTGCTCGCGCAGGTAGTAGTCGCGCTGAGATTGCTGCACCTGGTCCTGCACCTCTGTCTGGATCTTGGTGCGCAACTGCTGCACCTCGATCTCTTTGGCCAGATGATGGTTCAGCAGTTCCAGCCGCGCTCCGATGCCGGGCGTCTCCAGCAGTTGCTGCTTGTCGTCGGTGGTCAAGAAAGGCAGCGATGAGGCAACGAAGTCCACCAGCCGGCTTGGCTCCTCGATATTCGCGGCGATGGTCCGCAGTTCATCGGAGAGGGTTGCGGACTCGGAGACAATCTGCTGAAACTGTCCGATGACGTTGCGCACCAGCGCTTCCAAGCTAGACGAGGCCGCCGGCTCCGTGTCCTCCAGCGCCTCAATCTCGGCGACCATGAATGGTTCGGTCTGCGTGTAGCGCAGCAGCCGCACCCGCTCTGTCCCCTCGGTGAAGACAAACCGGCTCTGGTTGGGCATGCGCACGACCTTGTGCACCGTGGCCAGAGTTCCCACGGCGTGCAGGTCGGCCGGCTTGGGCGAGTCCAGCCGTGGGTCTAACTGCGCCACCACTACGATGGAGCGTTCCTCACCCAGCGACTCGATCAACTGAATGGAACTTTCCCGGCCCACAGTCAGAGGCAGCACGGCGTGGGGAAACAGGACCGTATCCCGGACAGGCAGAACGGAAATCCGGCGCACACTGGGCGCATCGTTTCCAGAGAGAGTATTTGGGGAGGGCGGGATGGAGGGGTGGTTAGACATTGAGTGTCCTCGTATCAGCTTATCTTCATTAGACGGCGCAAACTCCGAAGAGTTTCACAAAAAATACCTCTTTCTGTCAAATACTCCACCCGCAGACCGGGCAAACACTCAGGTACGGTGCAATACAGGATGCAGTTCCCCTACCGGAACAAGCTGCGCCGCCTTAATTTATTGAAATCCGGGGTTTCTCAAGCCAAATCTTCCCGAAAATATCACGGAACGAAGAGAAGACAGACCACCCAGGCGTCTCTCCGTTGCCGGTGGTATGCACTGTACTGGAAGAATGTATCGGCCAAAGCCAGAGGAATGTGAGTGTGGCAGAGCGGCGGAAATCAGGGCAACGATAAAGTGAACATACAGGTATTTAAAAAGAACCCACAATTTGTTTGAGGGCAGACTGTGACTTAGACGTGATGACCTCCGCCATAGACACGGCCCGGAAAGCTGCATCGGAGGCCGTTCCTAGTTAGTATAGAGGGATAGGGATCGGTAAATGAGGCCGACTGATCACGGCCAACGATTGTGCAACGGGGCGCTTTTCCCCGTGTTTTTTTGGGGAGATATGGTTTTGAGGGTTAAGCCGGGGGGGCAATACGGCAAGCGGTCGTGGCACGGCATTCTCCTAACTTGCGTCCTTGCCTTTGGGATTGCGCGTGGAATCGGCTGGAGCCAGAGTCTGGTGAGTGGTGCCGATAGTTCCGGCGCGGGAGGCGACCCGGCGCAGATGTCTTTGGGTTCCCTCGCACAGTGGGAGGGTTTGCCGGTACGGCGCATCTCCTTCGCCGGCGTTTCGGCTGATCGTCTTGCCCCTCTGCCCGGACATCTGGACCAGGCAGAGGGAGCACTCCTGAGCCGTGAAGAGCTGAAAAGGAGCCTGCGCCAGCTCTTTTCGACCGGCCTCTTTGAAACCATTGCGGTGGAGGGAGTCCGCGTGCAGGACGGCGTGGCCCTCATCTTTCGCGGGACGCCGCGCACCTTCATCGGTACTGTCAGCGTGGATGGCGCCAAGAGCGCGACCGTCAATACGCAACTGGAGCGCGCCAGCCAACTTGCTCCCGGAGCCCGTTATAACCCCGCCAAACTCGATCAGGCTCTGGAGCAGATGCGTCTGACACTGGCGCAGAACGGCTTTCACCAGCCGGTGATTACCCAGACACTGACGGCCCACCCGGAGGAGCAACTCGTCGACATTGCATTTCATGTTGCCAGTGGCCCGCAGGCGCGAGTGGGCGCAGTGGAGGTAAACGGCGAGCCGGGGATGAGCGTGAACGAATTTCGCCGTCACGCGCACCTCCGGGCGGGTGAGCGCGTGGATCGTGAAACCGGCAACCGGGCTCTGGCCGGGGTGTTGAAGGCCTATCGGGGCGAGCAGCGCCTGGAAGCTGAAATCAAGATGGAAAGCCAGCAGTTCTCCCCGGAGAGCCATAAGGTCAATTACCGTTTTTCCGCCAACCAAGGTCCGATCGTCAAGGTGTTGGTGGACGGCGCCAGCGCCAGCCCAGAGCTGATCCGGCGGGTGATCCCCATCTTCGAGGAAGGCAGCGTGGACGAGGATCTGCTCATTGAGGGCAATCGCCGGCTGCGCGATTACTATCAGCGGAAGGGCTACTTCGACGTGAAGGTGGAGCACGTACCGCAATCCACAGCTGCCAGTCAGGTGACGATTCTCTACAAGGTACGCCTGGGTCCACGGCGGCGGGTGGAGCGCGTATCGGTCGCCGGAAACCACTACTTTGACTTCGCTACACTCAAAGATCTGCTCAGCGTGCATGCCGCCGATACCCTGGATCGCCATGGCGACTACAGTCAGGCGCTGGTCACCGCCGACGTCAATACCCTTCAGAATCTTTATCAGAACAACGGCTTCTCTAAGGTCAGGATTACCCCTGAGACAAGTACGGCAGAGACAAATGGTGGAAAATCCGCTCCGTTCACCGTGGTCTATCGCATTGAGGAAGGCGAACAACTGCGGGTAGGCAAGGTGCGCCTGGAAGGAAATGAGCATGCCGATGCAGCCCGGCTCGCCTTGCTGATGAATACTGTCGCAGGACAACTGCTTTCACCGCAGAACCTGGCAGGGGACCGAGACACGCTGCTGATCGACTATATGAGCAGGGGCTTCGACCAGGTACATGTGGAGGTCTCCCAGCAGGTTGAGCCCGCAGACGCAAGCAAGGTGGACGTGGTCTTCCATATCACCGAGGGGCGGCAAATGTTTGTGCGCAAGGTGCTGCTGACCGGGCTGCATTACACTCGTCCAGAGACGGTGGCCAAAGCCATCACCCTGCATCCCGGCGATCCGCTCAACGAAACGGCGCTAATGGAAACGCAGCGCAATCTCTACGACTTTGCTCTCTTCAACGAGATCGATACGGCCATCGAGAACCCCTCCGGAGAGGAGATCAATAAGACCGTGCTCCTGCAGGTGGCAGAGGCTCGGCGCTGGGTCCTGACCTATGGCGGCGGTCTCGAAGCCGAGACCGGAACCCCGCAATACAATTGCGGCGGCATCATCGCCAGCGGCGCTACTTGCAGCCCCAACGGCAAGACCGGCGTAAGCCCCCGTGTGCTGGCCGACATTACCCGCAACAATCTCTTCGGGCGGGAGCAATCCATTTCGCTGCGCGGCACTTACGGATTGCTGGAGCAGAAGATTAATCTGCTCTTCCAGAATCCGCACTTTGAGGGCAACCGGAACTTCGGCCTGACTTTTTCCGGCGGTTACGCCAACAGCCTGGATGTCTCCACGTATGTGGCCTCCAAGATGGAAACCGGGGTGCGCTGGACCGAGCATTTCAATACGCCGGGGTCGCGCATCTCCAGGGCCAACACCTTCGTGTACGAATTCAACTTCCGAAGGGTCAAGGTGGAGGCAAGCAGCCTGCAGGTTGCCCCTGGCGAGATCGCGCTGTTGTCCACTGCGGTGCGCGTAGCGGGTCCATCGTTGACCTGGATTCACGATACCCGCGACTCGCCCCTCGACGCGCATCGCGGCACCTACACCAGCTTCCAGGAATTTCTCTCCGCAGATGGTTTCGGTGCACAGGCCAACTTCAACCGACTTGACCTGTCGAATTCGAGTTATTACCGCTTCGATAAGGGCCGCATGGTTCTGGCCCGCAACACGCGCTATGGGCAGGAGCGGGCCTTCGGCAAGCTCCAGGCGGAGCTGATACCCCTGCCCGAGCGGCTCTATGCGGGCGGGGCAACCTCACTGCGGGGTTTCGGCCAGAACTCGGCCGGGCCGCGCGATCCTGAGACGGGCTATCCCATTGGCGGAGCGGGCGCGCTGATCAACAGCACCGAGTTGCGCCTGCCGCCGGCCACACTGCCCTGGCTGGGCAATGCAGTCAGCTTTGTGCTCTTCCACGACATGGGCAATGTCTTCACTAACGCGGGCGATGCCTGGGCGAGCGCTTTAAGAGTTCACCAGCCGCTTCGCGATAATTGCAAGAACCTGACCGCTCCCGCGAGCACCAGCACACCGCCCGGCTCCGTGACTTCGACGGGCTGGCAGGGAAGATGCAGCTTCAACTACTTCTCCCATGCGCCGGGAGTGGGTTTGCGCTACCATACCCCGGTAGGACCCATCCGGCTGGACTTCAGTTACAACCTGAATCCGCCTATTTACCCGGTAATATACAACTACTCGCTTACTCAACCGGGCTCTGACCCGCATGTGGGTGAAGGCACGCACTTCAATTTCTTCTTCAGCTTGGGGCAGACCTTCTGATGCGCAAGCAGAATCAATCACGGCACAAGAACAAGCCCGGACTCATCTGTGTGGGAACGATGGCAGTGTGCTTGATTGCGTTTGGAGCAAATTCTGCACTGGCTCAGAATCCCGCCCCGGCAGCTTCTCCCGCCAACGTCATGGTGCTCGACCGGGTGGTTGCAGTGGTTAACAACCAGGTCATCCTGGCCAGCGATGTGGACGATGAGGTGCGGCTGGCGGTGCTGGACCCAGGTGGGGCAGGAGTCGTTCTTACGCCACAGCGCGCCCTGGAGCAGTTGATCAGCCGCACGCTTATCCAGCAGCAGATACGCCAGGAGGATGCGCAGGCGGCGGAGCCTTCGCAGGCTGAGGTCGACGCCCGCCTGGCGGAGATACGAAAAAATGTGCCTACCTGCGTTCACCTCAACTGTGCCTCGGAGCAGGGATGGGCGGCGTTTTTGGCCGCGCATGGGTTGACGCCGAAACGGGTCGAGAGCTATCTCCGCTACCGGGTTCAGATTCTGCGCTTCATCGAACAGCGCTTCCGTCAGGGGATTCGCATTACTCCTGAGGAGATTGAAGCCTACTACCGCGAAACGCTGCTGCCTCAGTATGCGCCGGGCGAAATGATTCCGCCGCTGGACGATGTGGCTCCGCGCATCGAGGAGATTCTGCTGGAACGGCAGGTGAACGTGTTGTTCGACGACTGGCTTAGGAATCTGCGCAGACAGGGCAACGTGGAGGTGCTTGACCCTGCACTCGAAGCTCCTGAAACCCCGGACGGAGCAGGGAAGGGAGGCGCATGAACGAAACCGAATCCACTCCCCCTGTCCCCGCTGAGACTCCGGAGCTAAGCGCGCCTGAACCAGAAAAAGCGCCTCGCCCCAGCCGCATGCGCCGCTTCTTCATGCGCCATCTTCCCTTGTCGTTGGCCGGCGCGGCAATTCTGTTGGTGGTAACTCTGATTGGCCTATATTTTGTTGCAAGTACATCTGGTTTTGAGAACTTTGTCCGCCGCCGGATAGTGCACAGGCTGGAGACGGCCACCGGCGGGCACGTCGAAATCGCCTCCTTTCATTGGCATTTGCTCAGTCTGGAGGCTGAGGCAGGCGGAATGGTCATTCACGGCCTCGAAGCTCCCGGCGAGGCGCCCTACGCCCAGGCCGAGCGCGTGCGTGTGCGCTTCAGTGTGCTGGGCTTCCTGAGTCCGCGCATCCTGTTGCGCGATCTGGACATCGCCCGGCCCCAACTGCACCTGATCGTCTACCCCGACGGTTCGACCAACCAGCCGCAACCCCGCAAGCCGAGAAAACCGGGTGAGCCATTGCTTGACAGATTTTTTGATCTGAAGGCCGATCACATCACCTTCGAGCAGGGCGATCTGGACTACGATAATCGCGCAGCGGAGTTCGACTTCCAGGACCGGCACATCCCGCTCGACTTTGCCGCCAGCGATTGCTCTCTGCGGTTGGTCGATGTGCCTGCGGCGGCCGGCAAATTGGAGTACTACCTCATTGAAGCCGGCGTCCGCGATCTGAATCTCTCGCGTAGCGCTTCGTCCAGGCCAGGCAAAGCGCCGCTACCGGTCGAGGGACTCATTCAGGCCACACTGGAGCTTACGCGCAACGCCGCAATCCTGCGCTCGCTGCGCATCACCGCCAGAGGACGCGGCGTCAGGGACCGGACACTGGACATTACCGGCACACTGGAGAACTTTGCCCATCCCCGCTGGCAGGCCAGGGCCGTGGGCGAACTGGATCTGCGCCTGGTTGATCCCATCACCGGCTATCCGCGTGCGCCGGAGGGCCTTGCCCATTTGGATATTACCGGCTCTGGAGATGCAGGCAGCTTTCGCGCCGATGGCGGTGTGCATGTCGATGGCGGCTCTTACATCGGGACAGGCGTCGTCGCCACCGGCTTTGGACTTGATGCCCACTTTCATGCCGATCCCAAGCAGTTGCTGGTTACTTCGATCCTTCTCCGCCTGCGTCAGGGCGGCGAGATTGATGGCGATCTCTCGCTGGCTCCATGGCTGACTCCGCCTCCAAGACCTGCCAAGGGAAAATCCCGCGCCGCAGCCCACCCGCTCCCGTTCGCGGACGAGATCACCATCCCCGTCAACGGCAAGGTTGCGGCTCAATTCAAAAACGTTAACTATCCCTGATCTCCTGCCGTCTGCCCATTGTCGCCGAACGGACTGTTGGGGTCGTGCCTGCGCGCGCCTTTCATTCGTACGTATTGCTAACCACTC
>CAWJDN010000160.1:0-12027 GCA_963840985.1 uncultured Acidobacteriaceae bacterium | reverse complement strand
CGCAGGTTGCGCAGTTCCGCCAGCCTCAGGCCGGAGGCATAGGCCAGTTCCAGAACGGCCTGGTCGCACAAACCTTCGGGCGTTTCGGGTGTTTCCGGCGCCAGCAGCTTTTCGATTTCGTTGTTCGTCAGTGCCTTGGGCAGACGTTTCCAGCGGCGCGGCAATGACAGGTTTTCAGCCACGTTGACCGGCAATAATTTTTCGCTTTCGGCAAACCGATAAAACGCCCGCAGCGCGGCGATTTCGAGATAAATACTCTCGCTGCTCAAGCGTTTGGTGGATTCCTTCGGCTCGTCGGCGAGCGGACGCTCGCGTTCCTGCTGGAGGAACGCCATGAGATGCTTCAACTCGACCTGCCGCCAGTCCGTCAGGCTTTGTTTTGCCGCCCACGCGGTGAATTTGCCCAGCAGCGCGGCATAGGTTTTCTGCGTGTGTTCCGCCTGCCCGCGTTCGTGGCGGAGGTATTGCAGAAAATCTTCAACGAGCGCCTGCACGTCAGGAGAATAACGCAAGCTGCGCGCCAAGGGGACGACGAAATGCCGCCGCGGATAGTTCGCCGCCGTCATTTTGAATCCCGGCCTTGCGCCGCGCCACCTCGAACATCTGCCCGATCTGGTCGGCGAAAATACCCTCGCCGCGCATCCGCGTTCCCCACTGCGAGTCGTTTAATTTTCCGCCGCGCAGGGAACGCAGGCTGGTTAAGAACCTCGGCAAAATGGACCTGGAATATCCTCCCACTACCGAGTACGTGTAGTGTCAGTCGTGCCGTGCCGGAGAAGTTCTGCCCGAAGTCGTAGACATAAATTCCAGGCTTCGGCTCCGCGAGCGACACGGCACTCAGTTCGCGTTCGACGCGGATTGGTGGAAAGTCCTGCGCCACGATTTCGACTGGAGCGGGATGGATAATCGTCGCCCGCTCATGAATCCAATTGTCGTCAAAGCCTGGGTTAGACATGCCCACCCAATAGTTGCCGGGGTTCATCGTCTCGCCGTCATACAGCTCTGAGTGGAGGAAGTACGATCCCGCAGCCTGCCAGCTCGCATCCGTCTCGATCCACTCGACGTTTCCATCCGTATGCTCGATGCGCAACTGCGCGCGCAGCGCCGGCGGCGTCACGCCGTAATTGTTCGGCTGCTGTGCCCACTCCAACGGCGTTGCGTACCACCCCGGCGCCAGGAACGCGCTGATTGCGTTCTTTCCCTGCGCGACTAGTCCGGTCACATCATACGTCTGGTACACAACCCGCTCGCGATAGTCCGTCCATCCCGGCGCGAGCACCTGGTCGCCGATACGCTCATTGTTCAAAAAGAAAAGATAGCCGCCCAGCGCCGTCGCATAGAGCCGCGCCGATTTCACGGGCTTTTCCACTGTAAACGAATGGCGCAGCTCCTTCACTGAATCCGGAATCCAGGGATGCCCCATGGCCTCGTTGCCCGCCCCCTGCTTGAACGCGATGGCATTCTTCCAACCCGCATCGTCAAAGCTCTTCTGTTGCCAGCCTGAGGCGGCCTCCAGCGAGCTCTTCCAACTCGTCCCGCTCGCAAATACTTCCGTGCTTCCGTCCGCGTATTCCACAAACAGCGTTGAGATCATGGGCAGGGCAGCAGCCTTTTCGTTGGGTTGAAGGTAATGCACCTGCTCGATGGCGATGGTGTTGGCGCCCGTAGCCAAAGCCCCGGTCGCATCTGCGCGCACAAACTTCTTCCAGGGAAACTGCCGCCAGGGCGGATATGGGCTGGCCGTCATCACTTGCACGCCATTCATCCACGCCGAGACAGTATCCTGCGCGGTTGCGTAAAGCGTGGCGTGAAGCACAGGTTTGGCCAAAGTTACCGATTGCCGGTAGGCAACGTGCTGCTCAGCAGGTTTTCCCGCGGGTGAAGCCTGGGCGACCGGTACTGGAATTTGATCGGGATAAGCAATCCAGGCCGCCGGAGCCTGGCGCACCGCGGCCTCCTCCGTCGTTTCAAATCCAATCCACTGCGCGCGCCACGGCTGCTTCAGCAGTCCAGTCTCCCACCAAATGACCGGGCTTTCAGGCGCAGGCTCGCTCGCCTGATCCCACAAAAGGACCTTCCAGTAGTAGCGCGATGAAGGAGTGATCTCGGCTCCGGCATAGGGAACCTCGACCGACTGCTCGCTGGCTACGCGCCCGCTGTCCCACATGTCCGCCTTGCCCACGACGAGCAGCTCCGGATGTGTGGCTACGAGAATCCGGTAAGCCGTCTGTCGCGCGTCTTGGCGGTCGTCGCGCAACTGCCAGGAGAATCGCGGCTGCACGTCATCGATACCCAGCGGCGTGACCATTTCGTCCACGCGCAAGGCGGCCGGACTCGACGCTTGCGCACTCGCCGCGGAGGCGCACATCGCAAAACCCGCGCCAACGCAAAATACAATTTCCACTAGCCGCACGCACGTGCGGCAGATATTCTCATTCATAGCGCCTGGACCTCAACCTCTGACTGACGTAGCGTTGTTGCCGAAAACTACAGGTGCAACAGCGCTTTGATGTTATCAGTTCAGGTCGCTATTTCGCGATTGGAGGGTGCTGTATATTGCTGAAATTTTATCCAAACGGATTCCGGAATCCGCTCCTGGGGATGATACTCGTTGATCTCGAAGGAGCTCCGGATTACAGCGCGCGCCGCATCAAGGCTGGGGATTTCGTCCAGGGCGATCATCTGCGAGCAAATGTTTCCCAACGCAGATGCCTCCACCGGGCCGGCGCTCACTCGCAACTGGCAGGAGTTGGCGCATAGTTGATTGAGCAGGCGATTCTTCGAGCCGCCTCCCACAATGCGGATTCTAGTCAGGCTTTGGCCGCGCAACAATTCCAGTTGCTCCTTGACCTGCCGATAAGAAAGCACCAGGCTCTCCAGGGCGCAGCGCGCAAATTGCGCGACCGTCTCTGGCGCGGGCTGCCGGGTTTCTGCGCAGTAATCCGCTATAGCCTGCTTCATCGAATCCGGATTCAGGAATCGCGCATCGTCGGGATTCACAATTGACCGCCATGAAGCGGCATCCGCGGTGGCTTTCAACATGGCTTCGTCGATAGGAATCTGGAATTCCTGAGTGATTCGCTGCAAAAGCCACAGCCCCATGATGTTCTTCAGCACGCGGTAGCGGCCTCCGAAGCCGCCCTCGTTGGCGAAATTCCATTGCAGGGCCTGCTCGGAAGCGTACGGAACCACGCTCTCTACGCCCATCAGGGACCATGTGCCCGAACTGAGGAAGGCTTCCGTATCGGACTCGAAGGGAGTTCCAACAACCGCTGAAGCGGTGTCGTGCGTCGTCCCAGCTACGATTTTGGCCGTCTTGTTGCCGAAGCGAGCCTCTCCAAGAACCGTGCCCGCCTCGACCGGCGGCTGCATCCAAATCTCTTTCACGCCAGCGGCGGCAAACAATTCACGGTCCCATGTTCGATCCAGATTGAGAAGCTGCGTGGTCGTAGCGTCTGTATATTCGTTGGCTATCACCCCGCAAAGCCGGAAATGAAAGTAGTCGGGAATCATCAGCAGGTGGCGCGTCCTGGCTACCCACTCGGGCTCACGCGCGGCCATGGCCGCCAGTTGATAGAGAGTGTTGTAGGGTTGAAACTGAATGCCGGTTCGCCGGTAGATTTCAGCCCGCGGCATGCGCGCCATTACTTGCTCGATCATTCCCATCGTCCGGTCGTCGCGATAGCAGATCGTCTGGCCCACGCGCCGCAATTGGGCATCGAGCAGGACATAATCGACACCCCAACTGTCTACGCCAATGCTGGCGATGGGCGCGAGCTGTGAAGCCTCTTCGATTCCCTGACGGACATTTTCTTCGATCGTGTCAATTCCCCAACACAAATATCCGCTGTGCTGATCTTTGGCAAAAGCGATTGGGAAGCGGCTCACTTCTCGCAGGTGCAGACACCCCTCGCGGAGTTGCGCGGCGATCACACGCCCGCTGCTCGCGCCCAGGTCGGCCGCGATAAAAGAGGGGTGCTGCATCTCGATTCTGTCTGTTGTGATCATCTTTACGAGCGCCGGATTTCTGAGCGCGTAGCCAGGAACTGGCCTGGGAACACTTATGGTATTGCCTATAGACAGTAGTTGTCGATTGCGATGAATCGCACTATTTCGAGGGATGCTCCCGCCTGGCGGTCAACAGGCGGTAAGCAACGGCTCCTTATGGAACGAACAAACGCATCCTCACGTGCCACTTGGTTCTCTGTCCCGGCTTCAGTGTCACCATGCCGGTGTCCATCCCGTTCCATTCCTTGCCGAAAGGGTCGGCGAAGTTGTACTGGTGCTCGATGGCCACAAAGTTCTTGTTGGGCGGCGCGTACATCTGGATGGTCTTGATCTCCGGCGACAGGCCCTCGATGTTGATTCCATAGCGCGCGGCCGGGTCGATGACTCGAACCGTGACTGCCTTGTCAGCTCCCCACACCAGATGGCTCCAGTTATCGTCGTAGTAGTTCGTTCCCAAAGCCGTTCCGCTGACGTAGCTCATGTCGAACTTGGTTCCCGTGACGGGCAGCAGCTTGCCGGTGGGATAGACGTTCGTGTAGTTGTCCAGCTCTGCCACCTTGGTGCCAGGAATCTGCACCCTGGCCTGCGTGCGGTCGCCGGAGGGCAGGTTAAAGTAGGGGTGCCAGGCGATGGCCATGGGTTCGGCCTCGCTGCCCACATTGCCCGCCTCGATGGTGACATCCAGCGCATTGGCGGCCAACCGGATGGTGATCACAAATTGGGTTTTGGAGAGCCAATGGCCGCCGAAATCACCGGCGTGGATAATGCCGGAGACCTCTTCGCCACCCTTAAACGTCTTCACGCTGACATCGTCGGTCTTGGCCTTGAGGATCAGCCCGTGCATGGCGTGGATATCGCCGCCTGGCTGACGGCCGTTGTTGGCCGGCAGAGTGATGGTGTGGCCCTCCCACTCGGTGGTCAGCGTCTTGGTGTCCGCCGAGAGCTTGCCGCGAATGCGGTTCGGATAGGGCGCCAAAAAGGCTGCGCCCAGCCGGTAGCCGAGGTTGCCGAACTCGTCATCGTCCACGTCGAGCATCTTCTTTGCGCCGGCCAAATCGGGCGAGGCCAGCACGTCTACATTGCCCTTGCCGGGAAAGTTGGCGGTAATCTGCAGAATCTCCATGCCGCGGCCCGGCGCGATGGTGATGCTGGTGAACTCCGGTTTGGTCGTGCTTCCTGCCGCGCGGCTGAGCATGATAACCTTCTGCCCGCCGATCTCGGGAAGCGCCTGTGCGTGAATGTTGGAAACATGAGGGTCAGTCATCATAATTGTCAGGGCAAAAAACAGCAGTGCAAGCAAGCGAACTACGGTTTTCATCGCCATCCATCCTAAAATGCATTTTACGCCAATCGTTCCGCCGGCAGATCGAACTCCACGGTTGCTATTTGAGCAGTACGCCCGCACTGCGGTAGCTCTTTCCGCCAACAACTGTTTCAACAGCCGGAAAAATCGTTGTTCCGGTCAGAATCTCAATCGCGCCGTCCCGCAGCAAGATGGTGTCTTCCACCTTGCCGCCTCGCGCCGAAGGGTTCCACGCGAAGGCCTGCCGGTTCACGACAATCTCCGCGCCATTGGGCGTTGCCACCCATTCTCTTTCTCCGTAGCCGGCGGCTCCCCCCTGGTGATGCAACTCTTCTTCTCCCGGGAACCCTGCCGCGGCATAGGCGTCTTTGGCAACCGTGTACAATTGCCGTGCTGTCGCTCCGGCTCGCGTCGCATGCAGCAATGCGGCATTGACCTTGGCCGCCGCATCGAATCCATTCGCAAGATTCTGAGGCAGCGGGCCAAAATGAACAAAGCGTGTAATCGAGATGACCAGCCCCCACTTGCGCGAGCACAGGTTGACCATTCCGAAGCGCTCCAGCCGCTTGCCCCTGGGCAGAGCGTGCTTGTACTTGAGAATGCGATCATCCACCGCCATGAGCAGCACGGAAGGAAGAATAGCTTTCTGAATGAGCCGCGAAGCGGTCATGGCGCTGATTTCCTCTTCAGTCATGCCCGGCTCAAGATGCAGGGCCACTTCCTCGACAACGCCGGCCGTCATGCCACCCAGCAGCCGATACCGCTCGATCTCGGTGGGTTGCAACTGGCTGCGTAGTCCGGCAAGGCTGATGAATTCGCAATTCGGAACATGCGTGTCGGCGCCCAGCGCGCCTGCCGCGGCCAGGCCACGCGCAGCTTTGACATAATCCCCCTCCTGCCACGGCAAGACAACCGGCTCAAAGGGCAACCCGCTGAACTCTTCATCGTGCATCCTGGGAGCTTCATTCTTGGTCGTGGTGTAGAAGCCGCTGCCATCCTTGCGGATAAACAGGGCAGCGCTGCCCGTTGTTCCCGGAATGAGAACGCGCGTATCCACTTGGCCGGCCGTTGCCCAGGAAATATTCTCATGCAGGCTCAACAAGACTCCGGCGAGCTTGTGCTGGGTCATGAGCTCGGCTAGTTGCTGCTTCTTGATTTTGATCTCGTCCTGAACGGGCTGCGACGCTCTTACGCCTGAAGCCTGCTGTGCTGTGCTCATCGTTCTTCTCCGCTCTGCCGCCGTTGCAGAATCCAGCCGGGTGAATTTGATTATTTGATCTGTTTGAGCGCCGGATAAATCGCGCGATAAATCTTGTATTGCTGTTGAAGTTTATCCGAGGATTGTTTTGTTGGGCTGACCACCGACGCGATGCGCACGATCTCAGCGCAGGCCTCATCGACCGACGGCCACAGGCTCACGCCGACTCCGGCAAGCACCGCGGCTCCATACGCGCAGCCCTCTTCCGCCGCCAGCAGCGAGACCGGCTTGGCGTAAACGTCGGCCTGAATCTGACGCCATAGCGGCGAGCGAGCGCCGCCTCCGCCCAGGCGGATATCGCTTACCGGCACACCGATCTCGGCGAAGATGGTCAACGAATCCTTCAGGCTGAAGGCCACTCCTTCGAGGATGGCGCGGATGATATGTCCGCGTCCGTGGCTGGCCGCCAGTCCAATCAGCGCGCCGCGCACATCCGAGTCGAGATGCGGCGTCCGCTCTCCCATCAGATAAGGCGCCCACAGCACGCCGTCGGCTCCCGCGGGAATCGCGGCGGCTTCTTGCGAAAGGCTGTCGTAGGGATCGCCGGCCGCTTTACCGATGGTTCCAAAGGTGTCGCGGAACCAGCGGAAGGACTGGCCCGCTGCCTGGGTCACGCCCATCACATGCCAGCGATTCGGAATGGCATGGCAGAAGGTGTGCAGTCGCCCCTTGGGATCGAGAAACGGCTTATCCGTCGCGGCGAAGACCACGCCCGAGGTTCCAATTGTCGCGCTCACGCAGCCGGCCTTGACAATGCCCATGCCGATGGCGCCTCCGGCCTGATCTCCGGCTCCGGCCACCACCGGCGTGCCTTCGGCCAGGCCTGTCGCCTGCGCCGCGCGCGCCGTGATTTTGCCCACGACTTCCGGCGATTCGAAGACCTCAGGCAGGCAACGTTCATCCAGCCCAGTGGCCTTCACCATCTCCTTCGACCAGCGGCGATGCGCGACATCCAGCAGCAGTGTTCCGGATGCGTCCGAGACGTCAATCGCCCGCACGCCCGTCAACTGCAGGCGGACGTAATCCTTAGGCAATAGGAAGGAGCGAAACTTCTTCCAGATCTCCGGCTCATGTGTGCGCACCCACATCAGCTTGGTCAGAGTGAAGTTGGGCAACGCCGGATTTGACGTCAGCTCCACGATTCTCTGCTCTCCGATGGTCTCGTTGAGTACGCGGCACTCATCCGCCGAACGCTGATCGCACCAGATCAACGCGGGCCTGAGGACTTCTTCCTCCTCGTCGAGCAGCACCGCGCCGTGCATCTGCCCGGCCAGGCCGACTGCGGCGATGTCGTTCTTGGAGACGCCGGTTTCCTTAAGCAGTTTGCCAATCGCCTTCTGGCAGGCGTTCCACCAGTCGTGCGGGTCCTGCTCCGCCCATCCATTTTGCGGTGAGGCAAACTGCGCGTGCTCATGCGTTGCCGACCCGATCAGTGTGCCTTTTTCATCCACCATGAGCGCGCGCGTGCCGCCCGTTCCTACGTCGATGCCGATTGTGTAACGATTCATTGCGGTTTTCTCTTTCTTAGTCTTCGGTTTGTCCGTGCAGGTAGGACTCCCATCCCAGGTAGCGATTCGTGGCTTCGTGGACGGCCTTGGAGACGTCGCTAAAGTTAGCCGCTACGTGGTGCTCGAAGCCCTCGCGGCAAATGTATTTCAGCAGTTTCTGCAACTTTGGAATCTCCGCCACGCCCGCACCGCCAAAGGTTTCCAACGGATCGTCAGTAAATTTGCCCGCGCCGGTGTATCCGCGAATCACGCCGCGGCGGTCGTCGGTCGAGTAGCGAGCGTAGCTCATCACCCCGGCCTTGACCCGGCCCACGCAAGTGCCGAAGGCATTCTCCTTGCCCACAGTGCCTGCAATGATCTCCTGATAATCCATGCGGACATCCTTGAAGAAGTGCTTGGGCAGATTGGAGCAGTGGAAGCAGACGCACTTGTCGGGGTGGCTGCCGTAGTTGTTGTTCCAGTCGAGCAGCGCCGAGGGCGTTCCCGAGGCCAGCATCAGCATATACATGCTGAGGACGCCCGGCACATCCACCTCGCAGGCCGAGGGGATGAGATTGTTGCTCATCATGCTCATAATGGTGCAGGGCACCACGCCGAAAAACTCCTCCATCGAGGTCCAGCATTGCACGGCGCTGATGGTGCAGTTGGTCTGTTTCATCCAGCCGTCGATCACCGCTCCCAGCTTGGCCATCTTGAGCAGAGCGGCGTCCGGAATGCCCTTGGTGGTGACATAGCTCTTGATGGCGGCCAGCTTGGCTTGCGCGGCATCGTCCGTGTCCTTCATTTTTTGGATGCGGCCGAAGATTTCGGAGAGGTCGATGGTGTCCACTGAGATGCCCGCCGTCTCGAAGAGCCGCTCTGAATAGCGCACCGTGTTGAATGCCGCGGGACGCGCGCCGATGGCGCCGATCTTCAGGTTCTTGAGCCCCTTCACAATGCGGCAGACCGCCGAAAACCATTCCAGATCCGCTTTGAACTCCGGCGAGGTCAACGACTCGGTGTGCAGCGTAGTCAGCGAGTAGGGTATGCCGTACTGCATCATGTTGTTACAGGCGCTCATCTTGCCGCAGAAGCTGTCGCGGCGCACGGCGATGGTCATATCCTCGGAGCGGTCGGGCGTAGCTTGCACCAGCACCGGGACTTTCAGCCCGGAGAGGCGGATGGCGTCCACGATGCCGCGCTCTTCGCCGAAGTTGGGCAGGGTGAGGATGATGCCGTCAATCTCTTCCGAGTGCTTCTTGAAAAGCTCGGCGCACTTCTGCGACTCTGCATAGGATTCCACCGCGCCGTACTTCGATTCCTCAGGGCTCAGCACCACGACCTTCGCTCCGGCCGCCTCCAGAACCTTGATGATCTCTTCGCGTCCGGTCTTGGCCAGTTGATCCGGAAAAAAGCCGCGATTGCCCACAATCACGCCAAACGTTATTTTCTTTTGTGCAGCCATTTGTCTGCTCCCTCATGTTGCCGTTTCCACGGCGGAAATTGTTTGTTGAAACCATAAAACATCGGGTGCCCCACATTCGCCGATTCGCGTTCTTTGCGAATAGGTTAAGGTGAGAATCCACCGCCCGCTATGCGCGTCCTGGACGAAACTTCACTACGTAAACCAATCCCAGAACCGTCAGCAATCCGCCCCACCAAACCGGAGTATGCAGGTAGGTCAACTGCACCCCCGTCGGATAGCTCGCGGTCTGCCATTCATACACGCCATAGCCGAGAATCATCGCTCCATAGATGACCAGCAGCACGCCAATAAAGAACCAGATGGGAATTCCGGAACCGCGCATATTTCTTTACCTTTCTTCTCTCGTTCTCAAGAAAAAATCTCTTTCGTCGCGGAACAAAATCGATTCCGCTACCAGAACATGATGTTAAGAGCCGCAAAGATGCACACCGCCAGGATCGCCCATAGCCATACATTCTTGTAGAACGGAACCGGCTCTTCCTTGGGCAGAACCGTGCAACTGTAGCACAGTCCATCCAACTCCACCACCGGCCTGGGCTTGGTGATCATGCTCACTACAAAAATGACGATGGCAGTGAACAGGCAGGCCCACAGCGCGCGGAAGACATTTTCGGCCATCGGCTTAGCTGCTTCCGAAAGCGCCACGTAGCGAAGATTCGCGGGATTGAGGTGGACCCATACGAACATGCTTACCGAAAAAGCGATGCCCAGCAGCAGGCCGAGAAAGCCGGCGGGCGCCGTGGCGCGCTTCCAGAACATGCCCAGCAAGATAGTGGCCAGCAGCGGCGCAATGAAGATGCTAAAGAGCGCCTGCACGTAATCCATGATGCCGTGCGCGTGCTGCACCAGGTAGCCTGCGCCGATGGAGACGATGACGCCTGCGACGATTGAAATCCGGCCTACGACCACGTAGTGGCTGTCGGTGGCTTTCTTGTTGATCAGCGGCTTATAGAGGTCATAAGTCCAGACCGTCGAGAAGGCGCTGATGTTGCCGGCCATGCCGCTCATGAAGCCGGCGATCAGCGCGGTGATGCCTAGGCCGAGCAGGCCGGGGCCAAGATAACGTGCCATCATCAGCGGCAGCACTTCGTTATAGCTGTGCAGCTCCGACTGTGGAGTATCTTTCTGATTCAGCACATCCTGTTGCACCTCGGCCGTGAGCGAGGTCTTTTTCAACGACGCGGCGCAATCGTCCGACATCGGTATGCAAGCCTTCACGGTATCTTCCGGAACCAGTTGGCGGCGGGTGCCGTCAGAGTTCTGCAAGAGCACCAGGCTCAGCAGACCCGGCAGAATGACGATGAACGGAACCGCCATCTTGAAGAACGATCCGATGACGGGAGCCATGCGCGCGGCGCGCAGGTTATGCGCGGCAAGAACGCGCTGCACTACCAGGAAATCCGTGGTCCAGTAGCCGAAGCTGATGGCGAAGCCCAGGCCAAAGACGATTCCTGTCCAATGCACTCCCATGGGGTTGGCGGAAAAGCTGCCCATGTCGCGCCACATATGGAAGTAGCTGTCGGAGTGGAGATTGGCTATGATCTGGCGTTTGAGACCGTCGGGCCCGCCAGCCTGAATCAGGCCCAGAATCGGCACCAGCAGCGCCCCGCCCCAGATCAGCACGAACTGCAAGACCTCGTTGAAGATGGCTGAGCGCAATCCGCCCAGGGCAACATACAGCGTAACCGCGAAGGCCGAGACCAGAATGCTGAAGGTGAGGCTCCAGCCGAGGACGACCTTCATCACCACCGCCATGGCAAACATATTCACGCCGCTCATCAGAATCATCTCCAGAGCGAAGGAGATGGCGGCCAGCACGCGGGCGTGCTCGCCGTAGCGCAAGAACAGGTAGCCGGGCACCGAGTGCGTCTTTGAGACGTAGTAGAAGGGCATCATCACCAGGCCCAGGAAGAGCATGGCGGGGATGGCGCCCACCCAATACCAATGGGTAGCCAGGATGCCGTACTGGTAGGCCGAGCCGGCCCAGCCCATCAGCTCCAGCGAGCCAAGGTTGGCCGAAACGAAGCTCAGGCCGGCAATCCACGCGGTCATCTCCCGGCCGGCCATGAAGAACTCTTCGCCGGTGTTGGCGCGGCCCTTAAGGTAGAAGCCGATCCAGATCACCATGGCAAAGTAGATGGCGATGACGGTGATGTCCAGGGGACGCAGATGCGCCAGGGGCGCAACACTGAAAGCCAGCAGGCTGGGCCATGCAGGCGCCATACAGAAGCTCAAACAGTTCACAATCACAGGGTTATTCCTCGACGCTGTTGGGCGGCGTTTTCATTATATGTTATTTGTTCCGGTAGGCAACCAGATCGATTTAAGCACATTCTCGCGGAACTTCAACCTCTTTGGCTGCCAGAGCTTACGGCTGCACAATCAGCTCTGTATTGGGGTAGTAATGGGAGAGTATCTCGCGAAATCCAGCGCCCGCGGCCGCCATGCCACCACAGCAGCCCGTCGTTCAGCGTACCCACCCACA
>CAWJDN010000159.1:0-7667 GCA_963840985.1 uncultured Acidobacteriaceae bacterium | reverse complement strand
TCCGGGCAGCAGCACATCAACGCAATCCATTTCTGTGACCATCAGCGATTCCACCGCTGGTGCAACGATTTATTACACAACCGACGCGTCAACGCCGACGACTTCCTCGACGCAGTACACCGGCGCAATTACAGTGAGCGCCACTGAGACCATGAACGCGATCGCCGCGGCATCCGGATTCACGAACAGCGATATGGCGAGCGCGACTTACACGATCGATACCGGACAAACTGGGATCGACTTCCCACAGGGATTTGCGGGAACCCAGGGAATCATGATTCTTAATGGCAGTACAGATCTCGACGACTCCCGGCTGCAACTGACGAATGGAGAGACGGGTGAAGCTGGGTCAGCATGGTACTATCAGCCGGTAAATATCCAGGCATTCACAAGCGAGTTCAGCTTCCAGTTATCCAATCCGGCTGGAGAGGGTATTACCTTCGCCATCCAGGGGAATAACGACACCGCGTTGGGCACTGCCGGATCGGGGCTGGGATATCAGGGGATCACCAACAGCATCGCAATCAAGTTCGATCTCGACAACGCGGCCGGTGAGGGTCCGGATTCAATCGGCCTGTATACCAACGGCGCAAGCCCCACGGTTCCCGCCATCGACCTAAGCACGACCGGCATCGACCTGCACAGCGGCGATACGATGGACGTTACAGTGGCGTATAACGGCTCCATTCTATCGATAACAATCACGGATCTGGTAACAGGAGCTGCATATTCCACTAGTTGGCCGGTGAATATCCCCTCGATCGTAGGCGGCAATACCGCCTATGCGGGGTTTACTGGTGGAACCAGCGGCCTAACTTCCAGTCAAAAGATTCTAACTTGGGTCTATACAACTGTTTCGAACGCCTTGCCGGTTACGACTTCACCCATCTTCAACCCTCCCGGCGGATCCTATGCCGCGGCACAGTCCGTGACCATTACCAGCGGGTCTTCGGGTGCGACGATCTATTACACGACGAACGGAACGATTCCAACAACGTCGTCGACGGTCTATAGCGCGCCAATCACGATAAGTTCATCGGAAACATTGAAAGCGATCGCGGTTGCCTCCGGCTATGGTCCCAGCGCCGTTGGAACTGCGGTCTATAGTATCGCTCCCAGCCTGCCTGCGCCGGTTTTGTCTCCATTCCCAGGCATTTACTCGACTCCGCAGACAGTGACCATCACCGATGCCACTGCCGGAACCACCATCTATTACACAACCGACGGGACGACGCCCACCAGCTCGTCTGAGATCTATAGCGCTCCAGTCGTTGTGAGCGCGAGTGAGACAGTGCAGGCGTTCGCAGCGGAAACGGGCTACAACAATAGTCCGGTATCAGGTGGCACGTATACCATTGCAGCTATGCTGCCGACGCCTGAGTTTTCGCTTGCATCCGGTACATACAGCAGTACGCAATCGGTGACCATCAGCGACGCCACGGCGGCCGCGACAATCTACTACACTACCAACGGGACGACGCCCACAACTTCCTCCAGTGTGTACAGCGCTCCGATCACAGTAAGCGCGACGGAGACGCTGGAAGCCATTGCGGTCGAGACAGGCTACACAAGCAGCGCAGTTGCTACGGCGGTCTACACCATCAGTACGCCAGGGATAACTTACATAAACTATCCCAGCAGCGGATTTACAGCTAGCAATCTGTCGCTGAACAATGGACCAACGGTCACTGGCGGTGTGCTGGAACTGACCACCGCAGCGGCGGGGGAAACTCGAAGCGCCTGGTTCACCACCGAGGTTCCGGTACAGAGCTTCATTACCAATTTCACCTTCCAGCAAACGAATGCCACGGCGGACGGCATGACATTTGCCATTCAGCGCAACAACATCTGGTCTCTGGGCGATCCTGGGGGTGGACTAGGCTATCAAGGAATTGCTAACAGTGTAGCGGTGAAGTTCGACTTGTATAACAATGCTGGGGAGGGCATCGACTCCACAGGGCTGTTTACCGACGGTGCTGCGCCAACGGTGCCGGCTGTGGATTTAAGTTCGACAGGGATTAACTTGCACAGCGGTGACATCATGAGCGCACAACTGGTTTATGATGGAACGAATTTGACGATGACGCTGACCGATACAGTGACCAAGGCAACGGTTACGGAAGTCTTCCCGGTGAATATCCCCAGCATTGTGGGAGGCAGTACGGCCTATGTGGGATTCACAGGTGCCACGGGAGGACTGTCTTCGACACAGAATGTGCTGTCATGGACATATGTGAGTCCAGCAGGAAATGTCGCTACTGCGCCAGCCTTCTCACCAGCGGCAGGGACTTACACTACGTCACAATCCGTAACAATCAGCGACGCGACGGCGGGCGCTACAATCTACTACACCACCAACGGGACGACGCCCACTACATCATCTACCGTGTACAGCGGTCCGATTACGGTGAGCGCAAATGAGACACTGGAAGCTATCGCCGTCGAGACGGGCTACACCAACAGCGCTGTTGCTACGGCGGCCTACACTATTGCTCCAGTGCTTCCCGCGCCCACATTCTCGCCTGCGGCAGGTACGTACGCCATATCGCAGACGGTGACAATCAGCGACGCAACGGCAGGCGCGACAATCTACTACACAACCAACGGGACGTCGCCCACTACATCCTCGACCTTGTATAGTGCTCCGATCACAGTCAGCGCAACAGAGACACTGGAAGCGATAGCTGTGAAGACGGGCTATACCAACAGTGCTGTGGGATCCGCGATGTACACTATTACTCCAGTGCTTCCCGCACCCACATTCTCGCCTGCGACAGGGACTTACACGGCATCACAAACAGTGACGATCAGCGACTCAACCACCGGCGCAACTATCTACTACACCACCAATGGAACCACGCCATCAACGTCGTCTACCGTGTACAGCGGCGCAATTACAGTAAGCGCGACGGAGACGCTTGAAGCGATAGCTGTGAAGACGGGCTTTACTAATAGCGCGGTGGCCACGGCGGTTTACACCATTGTTCCCGCGCTGCCTGCTCCAACGTTTTTGCCTGCGGCAGGGTCTTACACGGCATCGCAAACAGTGACGATCAGCGATGCCACGGCGGGCACTACAATCTACTACACCACCAACGGGACGACACCCACTACATCATCTACCGTATACAGCGGACCAATTACGGTGAGCGCGACGGAGACGATTGAAGCTATCGCAGTGGAAACGGGCTACACCAACAGCGCTGTTGCTACGGCGGCCTACACTATTGCACCTCTGCTGCCTACACCTACATTCTCGCCCGCGGCCGGTACGTACTCCACATCACAGACGGTGACAATCAGCGACGCGACGGCCGGCACAACCATCTACTACACCACTAACGGAACAACGCCAACGACATCATCGACGAAGTACAGCAGCGCAATCACAGTCAGCGCAACTGAGACACTGGAAGCTATCGCCGTCAAGACGGGCTATACCAACAGCACTGTGGGATCCGCGATGTACACTATTACCCCAGTGCTTCCCGCGTCCACATTCTCGCCTGCGGCAGGGACTTACGCCACATCGCAGACGGTGACGATCAGCGACGCAACGGCCGGCACAACCATCTACTACACCACTAACGGAACAACGCCAACGACATCATCGACGAAGTACAGCAGCGCAATCACGGTGAGCGCGACGGAGACACTGGAGGCCATCGCGGTCGAGACTGGCTACACGAACAGCGCTGTGGCTACGGCGACTTACACCATTACTCCGCTGCTTCCCGCGCCCACATTCACGCCGGCTGCTGGCGCCTACGCCACATCGCAGACGGTGACGATCAGCGATGCAACGCCGGGCGCGACAATCTACTACACCACCAACGGGACGACGCCTACTACATCATCTACCGTGTACAGCGGTCCGATTACAGTGAGCGCTACGGAGACAATTGAAGCTATCGCGGTCGAGACTGGGTACACAAGTAGTAACGTTGCCATGGCGGCCTACACCATCGGCGCGGTGACAACTTACATCAACTACCCCAGCGGCGGATTCACGGCCAGCGCCTTGTCGCTGAACTATGGCGCATCGGTGACCGGTGGCTTGCTGCAACTGACCGACGGAGGAACGAACGAAGAGCGATCCGCCTGGTTTACAACGAAGGTTCCGGTACAAACCTTTACAACCAACTTCACTTTCCAACAGACAAATGCCTCGGCGGACGGCATGACATTTGTGATTCAGGGCAACAACATCTGGTCACTAGGCGACCCTGGAGGGGGACTGGCCTATCAAGGGATTGCTAACAGCGTAGCGGTGAAGTTCGACTTGTATAACAATGCCGGGGAGGGCAGCGACTCCACAGGGATCTATACCGGCGGAGCGGCACCGACAGTGCCGTCCGTGGATTTAAGCTCGACAGTGATTAACTTGCACAGCGGGGACACGATGGCCGTGCAAATGGTGTATAACGGAACCACACTAACCATGACGCTTACCGACACAGTGACTAATGCCACAGTGACAGAGGTATTCACGGTGAATATTCCAAGCGCTGTGGGAGGAAATACGGCCTATGTCGGATTTACTGGATCGACGGGTGGTGAGACAGCGACTCAGAATGTGCTATCGTGGACATACGCCGCGCCATAGCTTGTCAGACAAGAATGCCGGTCCAGACCTTCGTCCGGACCGGCATCGAATTCGCGCATTATTTAGGTGCCTTAGAAGATATTTGTGATGCGCAGGTCAAAGCTTCTTGATGGCCCAATCGCATTGCCTGAAAACAGACCGCCGAAATCAATCACGTTCAACACGTTATTCAGGTTTTGCCCATCAGCCTGGAGGCGTATCTTCAAGTGGCTAGATTTGTAAATATCCGCACCCGCAGAAGCGCTCGCTTGAAACGCTGGATAGATTCGACCGCGAGCGAAGTTGATTCGATTGAGGACCGGTTGACCATACTGGGCCAAAACAGTGGATGGATCGCCGTCAAAGTCGAATGGCAACCCGGAGTCATATTGTACGCCAAATGCGGTCCATAAGCGCGGCGCTAACTGGTAGCGGACGCGACCGCGAACTGTATTTCGCTGATCCTGAGAATCCGGAGCGTGACCTATCAGTTGAGATAATGCCTGACTTGCATTGGAACCGAAGAAGAGTCCACCGGTAACCGGAAACCACTCGTTGCCTACGATGTAGGAGTAACTTCCATAGCCAGAGAGATGATGCCAACCGGAAACCTCAACCTTCCCTTCGGCGCCGTAAAGGATGGCTTTGCGGAAGGAGATAGGAAAGCTGATCGTGGTGTTGAAGATCTGACTATCGTCGGCATAGTCATCGACAACTCTTCTGAAGTAGTTACTCTCAAGCTTTAGATATCCAAAGAAAGATTTGTTCAATCCGGCTTCATAGTAATTCCCTTTCGAGGGCTTAACTCGCAGATTAAGAAAGCCAGCGGGATCGATGCTCGCAACTAGCGGCGAACTCGACAGCAGAATGTTCTCGAACGATGGTGTCTGGAAGATCCGGTCGTATGAGAAGTGCAAAACGGTGTCTGCTTTTTGAAAGTAATGGGAAATGGCAACGCGCGGTTGCAATGCTTGCTGGTTGAGAAGTAATTGATAGTGGTCCCAGCGCAGGCCGGCATTGATCGTCCAGTTACGGAGCCGGATCTGGTCCTGCGCAAAGATTGCTTGTTCTAAATCAGGGCTATTTGCCTGATATGCAAATGCGAGAGGGGAGCCGGGGTCAAATTGTGAAGTGTCAGTGATGTTGTAGTTCAACATCTCATTCAGAAATATATTGTCCGACTCAATGCCAACCTTCCACTCGTTTCGAGCGTGATCGATGGTTGTACTGGCTTTGAAATACCCCTCGCGAAACCAGTTGTGCTGAACGACTATAATCGGTGTCGATTCCGGGTTAGAGTAGAAGTCATTTGAGTTGTCGCGAACCATCCCGCGCAGATCGCTTGTTGCATTGGAAGAAAAGAAATGCTCGTAAGATGCGGCTCCCAGAGTTTCATAGTTATCAGCATTCTGGCGTTGTCCTGTCGCCTGCTGCACCATCTCATTCGGGATGTCATAGCGCGCGAATTCATGTCGCACAATGAAGCGAACTCGATCGTTCGGCGTCAGGTCTCGCGTATAATTCATGGAAAAGTCGCCCACAGTGCCGGTATTCGAATAGTTCTGTTGCACTACTGGATTCAGGTAGTGTTCCGTCATGCTCCCGCTTGCGCTGCCTCCTAAAGTATTCTTGCCCCAAGCATACTGTCCCTTTGCGAATGCTCCAGCCGAATCGAAACTGCCACCGAAAAGGACGGCCTGGCCATGAAAGCCCTGCTGAGAATTTTGAAGAGTGTTGACTTCAACCACGCCACCCATTTTTCGGCCATACTCCGCGGGAAAGCCGGCGGTATAGATGCTCATTGATTCGACATCATCCGCTTCAATCACCGGTCCGAAGCTGGGAGAACGGTTGTCCGTCAGCGGTATGCCATCAACAACAAACTGCGTCTGATACTCCGAGCCGCGGGGATGCAGCACGGCATTACCTTCATAGAGCCAACCGGGCTGCGAATTCACCAAATCCTGAAGGTCGCGGCCAGGAACTGAACTGAGCCGGTTTTGGATGAAGTCTGAGCCTAATTGATTGATGGAACCTGCATTTTCTGGACCGTTGAGTGCGCTGGTTGCTCGAACGGTCACGGATTCACTCACCTGAGGCAGATGAAGTTGTATATTCACCGCAGCTGGTAACGATGATCGAATTTCAATAGATTTGGATACAGCCGCGAAGCCCCGTTGCTCTATTTCAATCTGGTATCTGCCGAATGGAAGGCACTGCACGTCCAGATATCCCTGGATGCTGGTTGCGAGAGCATTTAGGTATTGATTTTCTCTGCTGACGATCAGAACCGTCGTTTTCACGCCCAGCCCGGCGGGATCGACCACTTGGATGCGCAATTCCCCTTGATTAGCCTGGCAAAGCAGCGGCATGGCGGAGAAGAGGAGGAGAATTGAGTATTTCTTCATAAAGTGGCGACCTCAGTGATATGGCTGTCGATATGGATATTAAACAAACACACGGAAGATGTACCCAATAAATGAAAGTGCCCAGGTTAGTGCTTCCGACAGACTCGATTGCAGAGCCAGCTTTCTCAGCGATCTCTGACGTCGTGCAATCAGCGCGACTATCGAGGATCGAATTCACGTTCATGATTTTCTTTCTAGTGTTGCGACCTGATCTTACATAATACACATTCATTTGTTATTGTGCAGACCACTTCAATAGGCTAATCTATTTCCATGAGTGCGATATTCCTTTTGCCCGGCCTGATCTCGCTCTATCTTGTGATCCGAGGGCGTATCGAGACGGCTTTTCTGTCTGTCTATCTGCCTGCTCTCTTGTTGCTGCCGGACGGATATGCACTCAAGTTTCCTCATTTACCTGCAATCTCCGCGGCCCAATCGGCGCTGATCCCGATTGGCGCAGTAGCGTTGTATCGCCTGGTGCGCAACGGCCTTCCCGCGCTGATTGACATTCTGGTGGGCTTGTTCATCGTGAGTATTACCGCCAGCGAGGTTCTTCGCGAGCGTGTCATGAACGATGGCATCTTTGCTGCCCTGATCTCCTTTATATCCATCTTCCTCGCGTATGCGGCAGGCCGGATGATGATTGAGCCCGGACTCCGCCTGGTTACTGTCCA
>CAWJDN010000158.1:0-17013 GCA_963840985.1 uncultured Acidobacteriaceae bacterium | reverse complement strand
GACGCTGACGCTGGTGGCAGCGCCGGTGCCGGAGATGGCCATCAGCCCCTGGGTAGCGATTGCGGTCAGCGCCGCCTTCGGAGCCATTACCGTCTTCCTGGTTCGACTAGCGGTACGCGCCCGCCGCATAAAATCGCGGCTGGGCCAGTCTTCTCTGGTAGGCAGCAGCGCCCGGGCCATGGAGCCGCTGACACCTGAAGGTCATGTGCAGGTGGAGGGTGAAATCTGGCGCGCCGTTTCCACCAAACCCGTGCCAGCCGGCGCTTCGCTGCGCGTGGTAAGCCTGGAACAGTACCTGCTGCACGTGGAGCCAGCCGAGCCGCAAAGACCATCGCAGCCCCATGCTTAAGGAGTACAATCCGTCGTGAGGAGATTCCAATGCCTGATTTAGTAACTTCGCTTCTGATCATCCTGGCCATCGGCGTACTTTATGCGCTCAACTGCATCAAGATTCTGCGCGAGTATGAGCGCGGAGTAATCTTCACCCTGGGCCGCGTCTCGCCAGCGCCCTACGGGCCGGGCATCATCTTTGTATTCCGGCCAATTCAGCAGATGGTGCGCATCTCGCTGCGCCAGGACGTGCTCGAAGTTCCGCCCCAGGACGTGATTACCCGCGACAACGTCACCATCAAGGTGAACGCGGTAGTCACGCTCTACGTGGTCAGCCCCAACGATGCCGCCATCAAGGTGGCCAACTACGTCTACCAGACCTCGCAACTGGCGCAGACCACTCTGCGCACGGTGCTGGGCGAAGTGGAACTGGATGAGTTGCTCAGCCATCGCGACAAGCTCAACCTGAAGATTCAGACCATCATGGATCAGCGCACCGAACCGTTTGGTGTCAAGGTAGTCTCGGTGGAAGTGAAGCAGGTGGACCTGCCCGACCAGATGCAGCGCGCCATGGCCAAGCAGGCCGAGGCGGAGCGCGAAAAGCGGTCGAAGATCATCCACGCCGAGGGCGAGTTCAACGCCGCGCAGAAGCTGGTGGATGCGGCCGCGCTGCTGGCCACCGAGCCCATGACCCTGCAGTTGCGCTACCTGCAAACGCTGACCGAGATCGGCGTCGAGAAGAACACTACCATCGTCTTCCCGCTGCCGCTAGAGATGATGACGCTCTTCAACAAGCTGGGCGCGACGGCCATGGCAACGGCGGAAAAGAAGTAGAGATTAACTGTTCAGGCGTACCCACGGTTTCGGCGGAAATGCCGAACAGCGAGCGCCACAGAAAAATCCAAGTGCCTCATCCTTTCGTTTTACCGGGGTCCCCGGCAACAGGTCTTCGTCGCTGGGGTGGTCGGGCGATAGGATGGGGCACCGACAAATCTCATCCAGATCTTGTTCATCCCGGTCCGGATAGATAGCATATTCGTCTTCCAGAGGGCGGGAATGGACGAAGACTTTAATGTGGAAGAGTTTCGGCGGACCGCGTACCGTCCCGACACTGTGCTGACGCTGGGGCCAGTGATGCTATTGGGCATTGTTTTTGGCTTGTTGCTGCTCTGCGGCTTGTGCTTCGGAGTGGGCTACTCGATGGGCAGCAGCGAAGCCCGCAAATCCTCGACCGCAAACCAGCAACCCGGAGCCGCATCGCAGGCCGCCGGTTCCCTTCCCAAGCACACCGCCTCCTCGCAGGACATTATTCAGAAGCAGCAACAACCCCATGCGCCAAAACCTGCTCCATGACGGCTACAACACGATTGTGCAGACACCTGCGGTGTGGCAGACGGCGCTTGCGCGCCATGAGACTCGTGGCCCATGTTCCTGTAATGAGGAAAAATCCTCAGTTGCGCATCCACTCCGGCAGCCCGGAGGCGATGGCTACACGCACGGCTTTTGACAATTCCTCGCGTGAGGCATAGTCGCTCGGGTACAGGGGCGCGTGGAAAATGATGTTCGCCGTGCCCGGCTTGATGGCAAAGCTGCCCTTGGCCATCATCGTTTCAGTGCCGTAGATGGAGACGGGAATGCAGGGAGCGCCGGTCTGCATGGCGAGGAAGAAAGGGCCTTTTTTGAAGGGCAGCATACGCCCGTCCTTGGAGCGCTTGCCCTCGACAAACGTGGTGATGTGAATGCCCTTGGCCAGAACGCGAACGGCCGCGGCTACGCTCGCTTGCGCGCTGGCCACGCTGCCGGTGCGCTCCACAGGAATATACTCACCCAGCTTGAGGGCGTATCCAAAGATAGGAAGCTTGAAGATAGAGCGCTTGGTAAAAGCGGAAGTGCGCCCCGGAATATGCGAAATTAGGGCCGGGGGATCCAGATTGGAAACGTGGTTGGCCATGAAGATGCACGCGCGGCCTGCGGGAACCTGCTCCCGCCCGGCAACATGAATCTTTATGCCGGCCACTCGGTAACCGACGCTGACAATCAGGCAGGTCACCTTGTAGAGCGGTCCCGCGTTGCCCGTAACCACGGCCAGCGGAATGAAGATCACCGCCGAGGGAATGCTCAAAACGACAATCACAACGAATACGACAAGCGACACAATCATGAAGGTTCCGTCAATGAGCTGAGATTTGTTTGCTAGGCGCGGATGAACAATTTCTTTACGACCTACCGGTAAACCTCTGGAATGAAGTTCTGTTCCTGGATGGGCGGGCGCACGTATTTCGATTTCTCCAGCTTCGGCAATTCCATCGGAGCCGGCGTCAGATCGCGGTAATCGAAGATCGACAGCAGATGCCGAATGACGTTCAGTCGGGCGCATTTCTTGTTTTCCGCATTCACCACATACCACGGAGACATTTTGGTGTCGGTAATCGCGAACATATCATCCTTGGCGCGCGAGTAATCGGCCCAATGCTTGCGCGACTGCAGGTCCATGGGGCTCAGCTTCCAGCGCTTGGTGGGGTTCTTCATGCGGTCCTGAAAGCGCCGCTCCTGCTCCTCGTCGCTGACGGAAAACCAATATTTGATCAGGCGAATCCCGGAGCGCTGCAACATCCGCTCGAACTCCGGGCAGCTTTGCATGAACTCCTGATACTGCGCCTCGGTGCAAAAGCCCATCACCCGCTCGACGCCCGCGCGGTTGTACCAACTGCGATCAAACAACACCATCTCGCCGGCCGCGGGCAGGTGGGCAACATATCGCTGGAAGTACCACTGCGTAGTCTCTCGCTCGGTGGGCGTGGTGAGCGCCGCCACCCGGCAGACGCGGGGATTGAGCGATTCAGTAATGCGCTTGATGGCGCCGCCCTTGCCGGCCGCGTCACGGCCTTCAAACAGCACCACCACCCGCAGTTTTTCGTGGCGAATCCACTCCTGCAGCTTGACCAACTCAACCTGCAGCCGGCGCAACTCACGCTCATAATCGCAATCTTTCCCCAAGTGCAAAGCATTTGCATCGTCCGGCTTTGGCGCAGGCAGATCTCCAGCCGGCTGAAGGCCGTCTGAAAGCATCTCCTCCCGCTCCTTCTCCGCATGTTTCTTCTTATGCTTATCTTTCATCTTTTCCCTCCAGCCACACTAGCGAACCCTAGTACTATCGGCAGAATTCACCACCGGTATGATCATAATCCTCTGATTCGCAGGTGAAGGATTCCAGTTATAGGCATTAAAGAGTAAAGGGCGCAGGATGGCGTCTCCGTCTTCCCGCGCCCGGTATCTCTCGCCAATTGCTTTACGCCAGCTCAACCTTCAGCGTAATCGCCACGTCGGAAAACTTCTCCGCGGGCATCGCTACCCGCAACGAAGCTTCGTCCTGCTTCCACTTGAGCTCGCCCTTGTAACCCAGCAACTCCACTTTCTGGATCTTGCCGGGGGCTTGCGGACTGGCCAGGCCGAGAGCCTGCACAACGGCCGCATCTTGAGGCCAACCCATCACGAAGGCATAGAGCGTACTTCCTTTGGTAGTGAAGCGGACATCCTCGGCGGTAAAGTCCTTCTGCTTGTCCTCGTTGAAGTTTCCGGCCTTGATCTCCACCTTGGTCGAGGGGCCTTCCCCATAAATCTTCCACGGGCGCGTGGCATAGATGCCCTCGCTGTTCACATCCATCCACTTGGTGATGGCTTCGAGAACAACCATCTCCTCGTAATCCAATGCGCCAGAGTTGGGCAGCGGAAAGTTCAGCAACAGGTTGCCGTTCTTGCTCACGATGTCAGCCAGCAGATCGATCACCTTCTTGGCCGTCTTGTATTGCTGCCCCCGCTTGTAATGCCATTGGCCGATGCATGTGTCGGTCTGCCAGGGGTTTGCGGCGATGCCGTCGGCGACGCCGCGTTCGTGATCGAGCAGGCAGGTGCCGATGGCGCAATCGGTGGCCGTCTTGCTGGTGTAGATCGCCTCGGTGACGCCGCCATGCAATTGCGCGCTGACGTTGTAAAGATGCGCCACCATCTTCATTCCATACTCCTCGAAGGGAAGATGGCCGTCGGTATAAAGAAAATCGGGCTGATACTTGTCGATGAGATCGGTCATGCGGTCAAGATAATGACGCTTCCAGGAATCGGGAATGTCATCGTCGTTCCAATCGAGCTGGTTGATAAGCCGTGCACAGTCGGCGTCATGATAGAGATCAGCGTACTGCGGGTCAGCGCCGTCATAGGGAACGCCGGCCAGCGGCCCGGTCTTGTCGGCGCCGTGGCTCACGGCAAACCACTTGTAACTGATCCAAAGATGCTCGCTGACGCCGAAACGCAGCCCCTGATTGCGCGCTGCCTTCGCCCAGGTTCCGACGATGTCACGCTTCGGCCCCATCTTGACGGCGTTCCAGCGCGTATACTTCGAGTCCCACAGGTCGAAGTTATCGTGATGAACGCCCATGCTGACGAAATACTTTGCGCCCGCCTTTTTATACAGGCTCATCAGATAGTCCGGCTCCCACTTGGCGGCCTTCCAGTTATCCACCAGGTCCTTGTAGCCGACCTTCGAAGGGTGGCCATAGGTCTCAGCATGATAGAGGTATTGTTCCGATCCCTGGATATACATTTGACGAGCGTACCAATCCCCGTACTCGATGGCCGACTGCGGACCCCAGTGCGCCCATATGCCGAACTTGGCGTCGCGAAACCAATCCGGAATCCGGTAGCCTTGCAAAGAAGACCTGGTACCCACAAAGTGATTGCCCTGCGCGCCCTGGGAAATTGCAAACTTTGACAGCGCGAGCGCGGAACATGCGCCGCCCATCCACTGCAGTAATTCACGTCTGTTCACGGTTACGCTCCTTCATTCACCCTCCGCAGAATACTCGCGCCGCCGTGTTGCGTCAATTGCGGGCGGCAGATGGCGGTCAATTATACTGAATGGACCATGAGGCCAGTTCAGCGGAAATCCCGCGCCACGCTGCTTCCTGCGTTGCCTGTCAACGCGCGGGAACGGACAGCCGTATGAGCACGGCCACCGGCGCGCCGCACCTTGCGGCAGACGAGCACCACGACTGGAAGCCGGCGGCCAACCCATGGATGATCGCCGCGTCGGTCATGCTGGCCACCTTCATGGTGGTGCTCGACTCCTCGGTGGCCAACGTCTCCCTGCCGCACATTGCAGGCAACCTTTCGGCTACCACCGATGAATCCACTTGGGTTCTGACCAGCTACCTGGTTGCCACTGCCATCATGCTGCCCGCCGCCGGATGGATTGCGCGGCGCATCGGCCGCACGCGACTGCTGCTCATTTCCATCCTCATCTTTACAGTCGCCTCGCTACTGTGCGGCATGGCAGTCGACATGCCCATGCTGATTGTGGCCCGCATTCTGCAAGGCATCGGCGGCGGCGGAATGCAGCCGCTGGCGCAGTCCATCCTGCTGGAGAGCTTTCCGCCCCGCCAGCACGGCACGGCCATGGCCGTCTACGGTGTTGGCGTTATCGTCGCCCCCATCATCGGCCCCACCCTCGGCGGTTGGATCACCGACAGCTACTCCTGGCGATGGATCTTCTATATCAATCTCCCCATCGGCATTTTGGCGCTCTTCATGGTCAATCTTTACGTCGAAGACCCGCCGTACCTGCGCCACAAATTCAAGGGAGCAATCGACTATCTCGGCTTCGGCCTGATGGCCCTCTGGCTGGGAACATTGCAACTGGTGCTGGACAAGGGACAGGAGTCGGACTGGTTCGCCACCACCTGGGTGCGGTGGACGGCTGCCATCTCCACGCTGGCGCTCATCGCCTTCATCGTCCGCGAGCTGAAGGACCGCGAACCCATTGTTCATTTGCAGATCTTCACCGACCGCAACTTCAGCGTGGGAACGCTGATCACCTGTTTGTACGGCTTTGTTCTCTATGCCTCAACAGCCATGCTGCCCCTGTTTCTGCAAACCATGCTGGGATATTCAGCGCTGCAGAGCGGCTTGTCCATCAGTCCTCGTGGCTTTGGCGCCATGATTTCCATGGTGGCCGCGGGCCTACTCGTCCGTTACATCGATGCTCGCTGGCTGATGGCCTTCGGTTTTACATTGCTCGGCTACTCCACCTGGCTGCTGGGTCAGATCAATCTTGCCATCGGCATGAATTCGGTGATAATGCCCAACGTGGTCAGCGGCCTGGCTATGGGATTCGTCTTCGTCCCTCTCACCACCATGACCCTGAGCCGGCTGCCCAAAAAGGAGATGGGCAATGCCACCGGCATCTACAATCTGATGCGCAGCATCGGCGGCTCCATAGGCATCGCCACCGTCACCACCATGCTGGTGCGCGGCGCTCAGGCCCATCAGAATTATCTGTCCGCCAACGCCGGTGCGGGAAACCCCGTCACTGGCGCGATGGTGCGCGGCTTGCAGGCCAGGCTCTTTTCCCAGGGCGCCGACATGGTTACCGCGCATCAAAAAGCTGTAGGAATGCTCTACCGCAGCGTGCAACAGCAGGCGGCCCTGATGGCCTATATGGATAACTTCCGCCTGATGGCCTTCCTGGCACTGCTCTGCGTTCCAATGCTATTGCTCTTCCAGCGGGTGAAGAAGCACGATTGAGAAGGCGCACGAGGAAAAATCTTATTCACGCATTTTATTGGATGCGTTGCCACAGAAACGAAGGAATATTTCGCGCGCCCTGAGTAACGGCCACAATCTCGATGAACTCTTTTTGAGCGCGGTAGAGAATCAGGTATGCGCCTACCGGCCAGAAGAGAATCGGATACGCGGTGAGATCTTCCCGCTTATGCCCCATTCCAGGATTTTTCACCAATGCGTCAAACGCATCAAAGAGCTTCTCGATCCAGCGATCAGCGGCGCGAATGTTGTCCAGGGCGATGTACTCCCATATTTCGTCCAGGTCCAGTTCCGCGCCGGTACTAAGGACATACTCCTTCATGCGCGGAGCTTTCGCCGCTCGCGGGACTTTTGCTCTATCCGCCGCCGCGCCGCCGCCGGCTTGACGTATTCGCCACGATCCAACGATGCTAGCCTTGCTCCAATCTCCTGGTTGAAGGCGGCAAGCTGCGCGTTGCGCGCCCGGTCGTGCTCCTCCAACAGCCGCAGAGCCTCGCGCACAACTTCGCTGGCTGAGTTGTAGCGGCCGGATTCGACCTTACCGGCGACGAAATTGTCCAGTTCGGGGGTCAGCGAAACATTCATGGGAAACAACTCCTGATTTCAATACTGGACCGAATAACAGGCTTTGTCAATCTTTGGTATAAATTCAAATGATTTGTCGGGTGTACAGATAAAATTATCTCAGTTCGGGACCGCGCAGATTGTCGTTCTGCGCAAAACCTTTTTCCAGTTCGCGGCGGTTTTCGGGGGTGTCTTCCCAAACGCCACAACGATCCAGCTCGATCGGCGATTCTTTTGTCAATACTTGATCTCTGAGATCATCTCCGATGGGAAACAGGATGTAACGTTTCCCGGGAAACAAATGCTCCGCTGCCTCAAAGGTGGCAGGATAGTAGACTGTCCCTCCATAGGGATGTGCCAGAACAACCGATTCCTTGGTCCATGGGGGAATGCCTTTTAGGAATGACAAAATCTTGACCAGGGCCTCTTCCTTGTCGAAATCAGACCCATTCTCAAACGTGTTTTTAGCCTTAACATAAGAAAATCCAGGTTCTTTCACAACCCTCATCGAGATACCTTCAACGATCAGCGCGTGGTGCGTATCCCGAGCGATAGCCCATAAAGGAATGTCACATGGCTTAGGTGGAGAATCCGTTTGTTGTATAGCGGCTTTCTCTTCTTCGTGGTAGAGATGCCAGTCTTTGGCGGCTGGCAACAGTTGTTCCAGTTCCATGCAGGAAGAAAAGCGCGTGAGACAGGAAAGATTGAACGATGTGAGACGTTCGATCTCGGCTGGTGGAGTCCGGGTCGAGTAAGTCACAACCGCTTCTTCGCAATTGATTTTGCAGCCACCGGGTCGACCAGCTTTGTAGTAAGGGTGCTCCGCAAGCTGATCGTCAGCGCCCATGATCCACCAATCATCTTTGGTTTCGCGAAGCCGCTGTCGGCTCTTCGTTTCCACAATCAACGTCAATGGAAACTCGTCAACTGTGGACAGCAGTTTTGGTGAAGCGCTGACTACAATTCCGGCGGTCTCTCTCCAGATAGTGTCGTCCTGCACAGTGAAAGATACGGATAAACGGGTAGCGCGACCACCGAACCAACTGTAGACTCTGAATCCGCCATGTTGCATGAGCCACCAGAATTTCGTGTAGCTGATGTCAGTCAGAGCGATTTGATATCGGCACTCCACCGCCGTACAACTCCCGTCATAATGCCCCCACGCGCCCCACTTATACATGAGCCTCTGCGCATCGGCCCATGTGCTTTGGTAGAGTCGAATCTGGTGCATATCGGCCATCAGCCGTTCGGCACGCCAGCGCAGCATCCACTGCTGAAACTGCACTGCCGCGAAGGTAAGCAGAACGACGCCAAGCGCGACCAGACCCACCACGCGAAGGATGCGGAGAATCCACTTCTTATAGGCCATCACTTACCTAGACACCGTCGGAAGGCAAATTGTTCCTGAATTAGTTACAGATTAGCCGTCAGGTTGTATTCTCTCGCGACCGGCTCAACGACTTTGTACCTGCCGTGTCCAGGATTGACGCGATATCTGGTGCGGAGCAAGCCGGCCTTTTCCAGGCGCACTACATCGCGGCTGACTGCCCGCACATCCCGTTTGAGTCCTGTAGCCAGCTCTGCAATGGGCTGTAAACCAGCCTTAGCCCGCCGCAACAGGCGAACCCGCTCGGCGGTAAGCACGTTCAACAACTCCAAAGGATCCTCAAACGTGATGGAAACTTCCGGAAGAATAATTTCACCGCCATCAAGCTTTGCGGCATGACTGCGCACACGGTTAAAGAACCTTTCCGCACTGCCCGTTGCGATTGACACTTTACTCTTGCTCATCTTCGATCCTCCAGAGATCGTGGACTTCTTCGATAAACCGCTCAGCCAGGGCTGCATAGGTAGTGAAGTCCACTGCCTCCATCTCTCCCATGAAATGCCGGTGGTGATAATCGTGACTGTTGTCGTAGCCCAATACCCGGCCATTATCTACCGGGCACAGCTTCAGATTGATGTAGGCCAGGCTATAAGCAACCACCTGCCCATCTTCGAACCAAATCTGCTCTTTCAGGAGCGCCCCTTTTCTCTTCCCCTTGAGGTGATGTTCCTCCACTTTCGAGGTTCGAATTGGCGGCTTCTTCCGGCTCACAAGAAGATTGTATCACAGAAAGGATGCATGGGGTCCCTTCTGGGAGTCGATCTTCCCACCTTCTTGCGTCTACTTTTTGTTGCAAGTATGGCAGCGCCAGTAAGCGCCCTACCCCTCCGCCCGCACCAGCAGGCAAGTGATGTTGTCATGGCCGCCGGCCAGGTTGGCGGCCTTCACCAGGTTGGCGCAGAGATCTTCGAGAGGCAGATCGGCGGCCAGCAGAGATTCGATTTGCGGATCGGGGACTTCGCCGGTCAATCCATCCGAGCAGAGCAGGAATATGTCGCCGGCTTCGGCCTTCAGTTCAAACAAATCCGTCTCGACTTCCGGCTGTGTACCCAGGGCGCGGGTAATCACGTTGCGCAGCGGGGAGTGCAGTGCCTCTTCGTGCGTGATGCGCCCCATCCGCACCTGCTCCTCCACCAGCGAGTGGTCCTGGCTGATTTGTTTCAGTTTGCGTTTTTGCAACAGGTAACAGCGGCTGTCGCCAACGTTAAAGACCAGCACGCGTCTTCCTTCGGTTGCCAGCCCCGCCAGAGTGGTTCCCATGCCGTTGAGGTGGACATCGTTCTCGGCGCGGGAATGTATGGCCTCGTTGGCGGCGCGGATGGCCTCTTTGATAGCCTCTTCGAGCGGAACGCCCTTTTTACGGCTGCCGAGCTGTCGCAGCACCTCGCCTACCGCCATGGAGCTTGCGATCTCGCCGGCCGCGGCGCCACCCATGCCGTCGCAGACAACATAGACTCCGTGCTCGGCGGAGATGCCAAATAAATCTTCGTTGGAAGGGCGCACGCTGCCGCAATCAGAAAGCGCTGCAACCGCATAACGAACGTCGGTCTTAGACAAGAAATCTCTCCCGCACTTCAGTTTACACGGCTCGGCGTTCACCGGGCGCGGGCATCTCCGGTCAGCGGCCAGACGGACGAGTCGTGGGGGCGAGTGCTGAAGGCTCCAGAAGCGGCGTCGGCGCCGGCAGCTCGAAGACCTGAATTGCCCCGCTGTTGAGCACGGCCACGCGCCGTCCAGAGGGCGAAATAGCCACATTTCCGCCCGCATCGAGAATCGGGCTGGCCGCCGTCTCCAGCACCACCTTGCCGTCGGCCGCGTCCAGAACCTCCACCATCTGCCCTTTGATGTCGCCTTGATCGATAGTTGAGCGGGCGCCGACCGGATGGCTGACAGCCAGAGCCTCCCGCGCCAGTCGAGAGCCGTCCGGCGACCGCACCACCAGCGGCCACATCGTTGCGGCTGAAGTCTCCGCATCCCAAAGACGTCGGCCTTCGGTGGTCATCGCCACCAGCTTGCCCGCGCCCAGCGGAGTGCACGCGGTCACCAGCACCTCCCGCTGCGAAAGAAAATCAAAGAGCGGCGGACAACTCGACTCCACCTGCCCCAGAATTTTGCTGCCGCCGTTGAAGTACTTCAGATTCAGCAACCACTCATTACCCACTCCGCGCAGGCTCTCCAGGTAGCCGTCGGAGTTGATAGGCAGATGTACCGTGGAGCGGGCGCGGCTGACCAGCATCACCTGGCCGGAGTCCCGGCGAAGGACGCGCACCTCCAGGTCGGACTCGCCATCGGGTTTTTGCCCGTACCCATTCTGAGTGGCCTGATTGGCCGCCGCCGGCTCGCGCGAGTTAGTCACCAGATACTGTTGCGTGGGATCCATTTCCAGCCACAGCAGCGGTCCCGGAAAGCGCAGGAAAGGCTTCAGCTCCAGCGTGGCGTCGCCCATCTCCAGATTGTTGCGGTCGCGCAGCAGAAAGCGCCCGCCGCTGAGCGCCCACAGATAGCGCTGCCGGTCGTGAACCGTCCACAGGGCTTCGGCCTCCACCGTGCCTGATGGCAGCTTGAGAACCACCGCACGAATCTGCCGCTCCTCATATACTCCGGCTCCGCGCTCCCCTGCATCGCGGTGCACCAGTCCCGGCACGCGAAAAGTAAACAGCAGCCGGTTTTCATCCAGAAAGTCCAGCGAAACAACGCTATTCCGCAGGCCCAGGTTGATGGCTCCCGGCGACGAAAATCCCAGCGGAGCCACGGGAATCTGGAATGCCGGCGGCTGCGAGGGCTTGTCGGCAAGTTGCTCCGGCAGCACGCGCTCCTGGGGGATCAGTGTAGGAAACGGCGCATCCGGCATCTGGCCATGCACAGTCGAAACCGCGCACAACGCCACCCCCATCGCCGCCAGTCCCATACCCGCGCGCAATCCCCATCCCGCCGCAAACGATCGCTTTGCCATCTATAGATATTTTCGCCGATGCGGGCTAATTCGGCAGTGATCCGGTTTCCGGCTTGACAGTTAGTTGACCGCAAGGACGCCCCAAGACGTTCACTGAGTGGGAAGGCGATTTCGTAACAGTTTAGGGTTATTCCTGGCGAAAAGGGCGTTTATCATTACCAATCCTGCCCGCCGGACTGGAAACTGGCCGATTTGGGACGTCGATGGGCTGAAAACCTCAACTATGCTGTTCAATGGGGTCCCGGTTCACGGCAAGTATTCACCAAAGAGTAACTTCCGAATAGGAGACAAAACCGGGCATCACCGCGTCACTGGGCCATGGCCCGTTTCAGGGGACTAATTCAGCGAGAGGTGGATTCTGCTGACATTCTCGCCTTGAGGCTGGGAAAGTCTGAGGTGGCTACGTCGTCGACGCGCCAGCCTTCGGGAGTCATAATTAAGTGCCATGAGACCTTACTTTGCCCGTTCGGCTCAAGATTCAATAGGGCAGAGACTTCGGCACGTTTAGAGCTTGCTTGGGCTACTGAAAGCCCCGAGAATGTAAGCCTTGCAGGGCACCCGCATAATGGGTCATGCTTCTTTTTCACATCCTCAGGGAAGTAACGACAACCGCAAATTCTGGCCCACACCAGATGGTCGATCAAGCAACCTCGATGAGCGGTGAAACAACCTTCGCCAAACATCGCATCGAGAAAATCGGGGGAATAGACACTTTCGCTCATGTCCAAGATTTCATCGCCTCGGGCGGTATTCGCTATCTCAAGAACCCTTCTCATAAAGTGTTCGGGAGGCTCGGCGCTCGTTGAAGTAGATTTCTGAGCCGCAGCGCTCCCGTAGGACAAGATCGACGCGAGGAGAATCGCTATTGTTGGGAGATTCATACCTTGGAGTTTCATACCTTGATGTTGTAACACAAATAGCAACTGTCTAGCGCACGCCGGAGGCTGTCAGCGTTTGCCAACATACTTGGATGCGCACGAAAACCTGCCGACATCAGTACCGGGTCGACTTCTCGATAGTCTCCACGTCTCGATGGCATTCAGGGCGTAGCACCGGCTAACCGGACATTACCCTGCATTGGGGCAGCTGTAGTTCCGATAAAATTCACGCTTGACATTTACGGAATATCCACTACCATATGGTTGTGGATAGATTGGGCACAACATTTGCGGCTTTATCTGATCCGACGCGGCGGACGATGATCGAGCGACTCTCACACGGACCTGCGTCCGTACATGGACTGACGGAACCGTTTGCACTCTCGCAGCAGATGATTTCAAAGCATATTACCTACCTTGTGCGGGCGCGGATTGTGATTAAGACCAAGCGTGGACGGGAGAGTGTGTGTACGCTGAGGCCGGAAGCGATAAAGACAGTGAGCGATTGGGCGCAGCATTATCGCCGATTCTGGGAAGAGAGTTTCGACAAGCTGGATGTGGTTGTAAATCAAATGAAAAAAACGGAGGTCAGAGATGACAAAAAACACGGTAACTGAGACAGAACGGATGGTTGTCACAAGAGTTTTTGATGCCCCACGCGAATTGGTTTGGAAGGCGTGGACAAACCCGAAATATGTAATGCAGTGGTGGGGGCCGAAGGGTTTTACTACGCCTGTTTGCAAGATTGATTTTCGCGTGGGAGGAAAATTTCTCTGCTGCATGAGGACGCCGGATGGGCAGGAGTTTTGGAATGGCGGCGAATACTTCGAGATTGTTGTGCACGAGAAGATTGTTTACTCGATGTACTTTGCTGACGCGGAGGGAAACAAGGTTGAACCTGCGCACTATGGAATAGAACATGAGGCCTTGGACGATGTGCACGATGTGGTTACTTTTGAGGATTTTGGAAACGGCCAGACGAAACTCACCTTGATTGGAAATGAAACCATGGAGAGCGCAAAAGATAGCGGTCAACTAGAGGGCTGGAACCAGATACTCGATAAAGTTGCCGCAGTTGTTGCGGGGCTGGCGCTGGCGAAATAAGAAGTTGGAGTTTTGTGGATCGACATGCGCGTGATGCCGGGTGCCCCAGGTTCGGGGTCCCCGCGGACAGGTCTTCGTCCGTGGGGTGGAGATCCCTCGGATTTGGGGACCTGGGTTACCACGAACCCCATGGCGCGAAGCGCGGCTGCCTGGACGGCAAGTCCTTGCAGATTAATTCCATTCTTCGTCGCACAATCATCCCAGAAGTCTTCCTGCAAATCATCATCCGGTACGCCGTCTTTCAGCCGGAAGCTGCTGGCAGAGGCCGAAACGTCCCGTAACTCCTTATCCAGGAATATTTTGCATGGAACTTCTTTGTTTTCAATATTTTGCAGCGCAACCCTGTCTGTAACCTCATGAAAACAAGGATTTTGCATCCAAAATAGAGGTGGGGGTATCCCATGTGCCTCGGCCCGCGCGTGTGCGACAGTAAAGAAGGATGGAAAAGAACGCAACACTCTCTCCTCGCCTCGCTTTTCTCGGCTACGCCGCCTGCTTTGTGGCCGGATGCCTGTGGGGCACGGGCTTCTACTTCAGCCGCCTCGCGCTCAATGAAATGAGCGTCGATTACATGGTGCTCTACCGCATTCTCTTTGGCTGTCTGGGGATGCTGCCGGTGGCGCTGCTCAGCAGGTGGCGCTTCACCGGCGCGGAACTCAGGCTGCTGTTGATCTCCTCGGCCTTGGGCATTCCCATCGCGTGCATCATTCAGTTCCAGGGATTGGCCCGCACCACCGTCAGCCACGCCTCGCTGATGGTGGGCGCGATGCCGGTGTTGCTCGGCGTGGCCGCCACTCTCTTTGCCCACGAACGGCTGGAGCGCATTGGCTGGCTGGCTCTCTGCGGCTCCACGCTGGGCGCGGCGCTGCTCACTCTGGGAGGCAGCCACGGGACTGCCGCGCGCGGCCAGCCTTCGCTGCTGGGCGACCTGCTGGTGCTACTCTCGCTCTTCGCCGCGCTGGCCTGGATTCTGCTCAGCAAGAAGCTGATGCAAACTCACAGCCCATCGGTCGTTTCGGCCTATACGATCCTTCTGGGCGGCGCCATGCTGCTTCCCTGGTCGCTCGGCCCGTGGCTGTTGAGTCCTTTCACTCACGCTAAGGCAACGCCGCCGCCCTTCGCGCACCTCAGCCTTACCGCATGGCTGGCGCTGGCCATCAGCGGCCTGCTCTGCACCGCCACCACCACGCTGCTGTGGAACTGGGGCATCCACCATGTGCCCGCCTCGCGCGCCGGAGTCTTCCTGAATATCGAGCCCGCCCTCGGCTCCTGGCTAGGCGTCAAGTTGCTCGGCGAGCACCTCGGCCCCTTTGCCTGGGTAGGTGGCGGCCTCATCCTGGCCGCGGCCGTTGCTCTGACCACGCGCGGCCATCAGACGGAGCCAGCCGTTCTTCTCGAATAGGCCCCGGCAAATGCTCTAACATCGGTTCATGGCCGGCAACAACTCGTTCATTCCCGGCAGAACATCCACCGTGGCCGCGCGCAGCCGCCGCCGCGACATCATCGAGCTGGCCGTTGCCTATGGACTGATCCTGCTTGTTATCTGGACGCCCCGTCCCTGGCAAAGAATACTCTGGTGGATCGCAGCCGCCGCCGTCGCGGTCATTGCCTCAATCTCCTTCGAGGGTCTGCGGGCAATGGGCCTGCGCCGGGAAAACTTTCTTCGTTCGCTTTGGGTCGTGGGAGTTGCGTTGCTGGTCTCCGCCGTAGCCATCGCTTTTGCCATCTGGCTGCGCACGCTACACGTTCCCGCCACGCCTTTTCTCTTCATCGAGACCTATGTGGGCTATATCATCTGGACCTTCGTGCAGCAACTACTGCTGCAGTGCTTCTTTTTATCGCGCCTACTGCGCTTGATTCCTAATACAAAACTCGCGGCGATCGCGGCCGCGGTCATCTTTGGCGCGGCGCATTTGCCCAACCCCATTCTCGCGCCGGTCACGTTGCTTTGGGGCTTGGCCGCCTGCCTGCTCTTTCTCCGCTATCGCAATATCTATACATTGGCCATTGCGCACGCCATCCTTGGAGTCACGCTCGCCATCACGGTTCCCGGGCCGGTGGACCATAACATGCGCGTGGGGCTGGGCTACCTGACTTACGCGCACATTCACCGTACTGCACAATCAGCGCAGCCATAGCGACCAGATCGCGTCCACCGAGGCGTGAGTGATGGCCGAGGCTGCCACCCGGCGCTCGCTGCGCCAGGCGCGCCCATAGAAGACGCCAGCTACTGCGGCCAGCAGCACATAGCGCCAGTTGAAGTTCGCCGTCCGCTTATTGAAGTGGGCCAGGCCGAAGAAAATCGCCGTCAAAATCAGCGCGGCATTGCGCCCCAAGCGCCGCTCCAGAAGATTCTGCAGCCATCCGCGAAAGAAAAGCTCTTCGGGAACGGCTATGAAAAAGAAGGTGAAAATCCATGCGCCGGCTATCGCCGCCATTCCCGGCCAGCCAGTGTGCAAATGTAAAAATCCCAGGCCCAGGCCCAGCGCCAGCGCAAGCGGCGTATACAAGGCCAGCTCCCGGAAACCGATGACAGCGTCGCGGAGGCGCAGGCGCAGGTCGAAGCCGGTTCCCTCCAGTTGCCTCAGGGCGATGAAGCCGTAGATTCCCGCGTCCAGCAGTAGCACCTTGTTGAAGATCGCCAGATGTGCCGGCCACGCGCCCTCAAACCAGCGCAGATCGACCGCCAGGCCCAGCATGGCGAGCACCAGAAAATCCCGCCAGTTGCCGCGCTGGTGCTCATCATCCTGCCCCGCCTGCCAAAGCAAAGTTGCCACCGTAACCGGCAATAGCGCATACAACGCGAACCAGCTCCAGCGGAAGATGCCGCCTCCGATAGCCACCAGCAGGTATGGCACACACAAAACCGCGGGAGACGTAACTTGCGCCCACAGCGGAAGCGAGCGTGCCCGTCCGGCTGCCCATCTCGGGAAGAATGCCGCGGCTAGAAATGGAACCAACGCAAGCAGAGCGGCAATCGAATTAGCAGGAGTAATCATGGCGTTCACTTCCATTTTGCACCTGAAATCAGCAAGAACTACCAGCGGACCAGCTATTCGAGAATAGAACAGATGCATTTTGCCCATCCCAGAAAGCCCGGAGCGCGTAAGCTAGCAAACCTTGGTCACGTGAGCCGGAGAGATTACCAGTAACACCGGACTCAGTATCACCGATACCTCCAATAGTGATTCATGGAGGCTCAT
>CAWJDN010000157.1:0-7055 GCA_963840985.1 uncultured Acidobacteriaceae bacterium | reverse complement strand
AGACGGAAGTCTTTGGCTTGCTGGTTCAGATGAGAAGGGCTGCTGTTTCAGTTCCCAGCAATATTGCTGAAGGTCATGGCAGGCTGAATGACGGTTATTTGCGTCAGTTTCTCGGGATTGCGAGAGGTTCTCTATTTGAGCTGCAAACACAGATGGAACTGGCAAGAGATTTTCATTATTTGAGTGATGATATAGTCGCTCATTTGATGACGCAGTCGGAAGAAGTTGCCCGGTTGATCAACGGGCTACTAGCAAAATTGGAATGATGTCATGCTTACGCGCTGACTAGCTGACTTGCTCAATAAGGAATTCCATGAAAATTCTTACAAAATGGCTTCGTAGCTACTTGCCGGGATTGCCGGTGGATGATGCGCGGCTCGCCGAAGATTTGACGTTGCGCGGAATTGCCGTTGAGGGCATCTACGACCTCGGCGCGGGGAATGGCTCGCTTTACGAGATGGACATTACGACTAACCGCGTCGACGCGATGAATCACTACGGCGTGGCGCGGGAGGCGGCGGCGATTTATGGGCTGAAGCTGGCGGAGCTGGATGTTGCTTTGCCGAAGGCGCGGAAGGCGGCTAAGGAATTTCCTGTCAGGATTGAGGCGGAGGATGGCTGCGGGCGGTTCACGGCGCGGGTGCTGCGGGACGTGAAGATGGGCGAGTCGCGGGATTGGTTCGCGGGCGCGGAGGTGAGCACGTATTTTGGTCTGCTGGAGCAGAAGCAGATTTCCAACGCGGTGGATGCGACGAATTTTGCGTGGATTGCGATGGGGCAGCCGACGCACGTCTTCGACCTGGACAAGCTAGAGGGCGGGATCGTGGTGCGGCGCGCGAAAAAAGGCGAGAAGCTGAAGACGCTGGACGGCGTGGAGCGCGTGCTGGATGCCGAGGATCTGGTGGTGGCCGATCATAAGAAGGCGGTGGGGCTGGCCGGGGTGATGGGTGGCTGGGAGACGATGATTACGCCGGAGACGAAGAATGTGCTGGTGGAGGCGGCATGGTTTGAGCCGATGGCGGTGCGCAAGACGGCGCGGCGTCACGGGCTGCACACAGACGCGAGTCACAGATTTGAGCGCGGAGCGGACTTTGAGGCTGCGCCGGTGGCTTCGGCGCTGGTAAGCAAAATTTTATTGGCGAATGGAGGCTGGCTGGAAGGCGAGTTGGTGGACGTGCGCGTGGCTGCAATGGAAGCGCGGACGGCCAAACGCAAGCCGGTGGAACTGGTGCTGAGCGAGGTGGGCCGGATTCTGGGCGCGACGGAGGATGAAGAAGGAATTACCGCGGCGACGGTGGAGGGAGTGCTCAAGGCGCTGGGGTGTGAGCTGGAAAAGAAGCCACCAGCGGCGTGGCAGGTGACGCTGCCGAGTTGGCGGCTGGATTTGGAGCGGGAGATCGACCTGATTGAAGAGGTGGCGCGGGTTTATGGGTACAACCGCTTTGCCAACACGCTGCCGGAGTTCGGAGAAGGGGTACGCGCGCTGCCGTGGGCGGAGAAAGAAGCGCAAGTGCGGCGGACGCTGCTGGGGGCGGGCTTCCACGAGGCGATTGGGAGCACCTTCTGCTCGCCGGCCGAGGCCGCGTTGACGGCGCCACAGCCGGGGCTTTCTGTTCCGCTGGGCAATCCGCTGAGCGAAGAGGCGGGCGTGCTGCGGCCGTCGCTGGTACCGGGAATGCTGGCGATGGTTGCCGGCAACCTTAACCGCGACGTGAGCGACGTGCGGCTGTTCGAAGTGGGCACGGTATTCAGCGGGAGCACAGAGAAAGTGGAGGAGCGGCCTGCGCTGGCCTTCGGCGCGGTGGGCAGCCTGGCGGAGCAGGGAGCGTTGCACCCGACGCGAGCCATAGAATTTCAAGATGTAAAGGGCGTGGTGGAGCAGGTGCTCGAGCGGTTCCGGACGCGGACTGTGAACTTTGACCGCTTTGAGGCCGAGGCCGGACTGACGCCGGAATGGCTGCATCCATATCGCGCGGCGAGGGTGGTGGCTGACGGAGTGGCGGCGGGCTGGTTTGGGCAGTTGCATCCGCGTGTGGCTGCCGAGCGCAAGCTGAAGGAGCCGGTGCTGGTTGGCGAGCTTTATCTTGACCGGCTGTACAAGCTGCCGTTGCGGGAGCCGGTGGCCAAGGAGATTTCGCGCTTCCAACCGGTTCGGCGGGATTTTTCGCTGGTTTTGGACGAGAGCATCGCGTGGGAGAAGATTGACCAGGCGATGGCCGGGTTGCGGATTCCGGAGCTGGTGGAGTGGCGGGCGCGCGAGGTTTTCCACGACGCCAAGCTGGGCAAGGGCGAGTACGCTTTGCTGCTGGGCGCGACGTTTCAGGCCGCGGATCGCACGCTGCGCGAGGAGGAGTTGCAGGAGTTCCAAGCGCGAGTGGTGGAGGCTGTTAGCAAAGTTGGGGCGCGGCTGCGAAGATAGGCGGAAAAGCGGCGAGATTTGCGCTATACTCGCTCGGGTAAGCTGCATTTGCATGGAGGTTATCGATGTCGGAGTCGATGTGGAAGTCGGAGGTTGTGGACGAAGCACAGCCAGAAGTTCAGCAGGAAGAGCAGGCTGCGGAGCGGTCCCCAGAATATGTTGCTGAAGCGCCCGCGGAGCCGCGTATGGAACCAAACACCCTGACGTTGAGCGTGGACGAGTTTTCCGCGCTGGAGGAGCGAATTCTGCGCACCGTAAACCTGGTGAAGCAGGAGCGGCAGGCTCGCATCGCGGCAGAGGAGCGCGCCAACGCGGCGGAAGAACAGATTGGCAGACATGCACCGGCGATGGAGCGATTAGAGGCGGAGATACAAACGCTGCGCACGGAGCGCGGCCATGTGCGGCAGCGCGTGGAGAAGCTGCTGGCGCAACTGGACGCGCTGGAATTGTGAGGCCAGGCGTGGCTCAAGAGCACTCCGGCAAACCTGCCGGCTGCGTCATAGTCGAAATATACGATCAGATCTATCACCTCTCCGGCGAGGACGCAGAGCACATTCGCGGCCTGGCCGAGCTGGTGGACGCGCGGATGCGGGCCGTGGCCGCACAAGGGCGCACGGCGGATTCGCTGCGCGTGGCCGTGCTGGCGGCACTGAATCTTGCCGATGAGCTTTCGCGGGTAGATCAGGCCGGCGGCGGCGATGCTAGGCAGGCTTATGCGCGGGCAGCCAGCCTGCGCGGGATGCTGGACGAGGTGCTGGAGGAAGAGCGGAAGACGGGGTGGTAAGCCAGCGTTTACATTTTAGAAACTTCTACAGAAGTCCACGCCGCGAAGCCGGCATTCCCTTAAGTGCTAAAGCACATATTTTTCACACATTTAATAATGCAGAGGTTTTTATGGGGCGATTGATTCACAAAAGCGGCGGGCATAGACGGTAGCACATCGCGACTATCACGCGCAAGACTTGCATTTTTTTTCGTGTGCACCTACTATTCACACTAGAAACCGGCCTGCAAAGCAGGTGGGCGATCAACGCTGGTTGAACCAACATTCGTGAACAGGGGCTCAACTCGACAATCGGTTCTGTGTGCCGTGTCCGCCAGTCCGGAATGCCTAATGAACCGCGGAGAGCTCCACCTTCCTAGGAAGGGTTCACCAGCGCATAACCCACGGCCCCGTGGGCCGGATTCTACCTTCCTCCCGCCATCGGCAACAACCATCTTCTGGTTCTAATGCCGTATTCTGGCACTGGTGTATCCAGTTCTCTTCCATCTCGGTTCGATTCTGATTCCGTCGTATGGCGCGATGGCGGCGCTGGGCGTGTTGCTGGCGTTGTGGATGGCGCAGCATACGGCGCGCATCGCGGGGCTTGATGCCGGCAAGGTGTGGAATTTGTGCGTGCTGGCGCTGTTTGCGGCGCTGTTGGGCTCGCGGCTGCTGCTGGTGGCGCTCAACTGGAGTGAGTTGCGCCTGCACCCGATGTGGCTGCTGGGGCTGGCCATGATTCATCATCCGCTGCTGGCTGGCTTTGGAGGGCTGGCCGCGGTGGCAGTCGCGGTATTGTATGGACGCTGGCAGCGGCTGCCGCTGTGGAGCACGGCCGATGCGCTTGCCGCGCCGGTGGCTTTGGGGCTGGCATTCGAGCAGACTGGGCGCGCTGCTGGCCGGCTCGGGCTATGGGGTTGAAGCCGGGAAGGGAATTGCGGCGCGCTGGGCAGTCACTTACACGCACCTCTGGCCCAGCTCTGGAGCGGCGCTCCGCTGGATGTTGCGCTGCATCCGGTGCAGGCTTATGCGGCGCTGGGATTTGTTACGATTTCGATTTTTTTGCTTGTCTGGCTGCCGTACCGGCGGCAGGCGGGAGATGTGGCAGGCCTGTTTTTGCTGGGGGTTGGCGTGACGGTTTTTGTCACCGAGTTTTGGCGCGACACCGAGGGACGGGGCTCGCTGCTGGGCGGCGCGCTGGATGGACCGCAGTTGGCGGCAGTGGCGATGGTGGTGGTGGGTGGGCTGGTGATGCTGGAGCTGAAGGAGACATGAAGACGATCTGGATCACGACAGCCGAAGTCAGAGTTCAGCCTGGGGACATGCCCTCTGGCGACGTTCTTGGATTCATGAGAATAACTATGTGGGCATCCTCGGAAGCTGAGTTCCTGGTCAAGGTCCGCGGTTACCTGGAGAAATACAAATGGGAGTTACTTTCTGCAGAAGCAACGACGTCAGTAGACCCGGATCGAGACTACGGTGACGAAGTAAACAAGATAATCGATGAAATCTCAGGGAACGAAGATTTTGTGGGACTCGGCACGTATTACAGCTATAAGCCTAATTAGAATAAGTTTCGCTTGAGGGTTGAGGTTTCCCACCCATTCGCAAAAAACGCGAATGGATGGGGCACAGATCTTTTACGGATGTGGCAAGGGGTTGTTAAAGGACCGAGAGCGAAGGACGAGGCTGTACATGACGGAATTGCGCACGATTGAAGTGCCGGCAGAGGCGAAGGGGCAGCGGCTCGACCAGTTTCTTGCTGCCGCGCTTGAGGGCGTGAGCCGGTCGCGTGTGCAACTGCTGATGGAGCAGGGCGATGTGCTGGTGAATGGAATGCGCGAGAAGGCTTCGCTGAAGCTGCGCGGGGGCGAGCGGATTGACATTACCGGCGAGCCGCGTCCGGCGCCACTCAAGGCTATGGCCGAAGAGATTCCGCTGGAGGTGATCTACGAGGACGAGGATCTGGCGGTGGTGAACAAGCCGGCCGGGATGATGGTCCACGCCGGGTCGGGGCAGAGTGAAGATGCGCGGAATCGCGGAACACTGGTCAATGCATTGCTCTACAGATTCAAGAAACTGTCGGCGACAGGCGGCGATTTGAGGCCGGGGATCGTGCATCGGCTGGACAAGGAGACCAGCGGGCTGATTGTGGTGGCCAAGAACGACCGCACGCATGCGGCTTTGGCGGAGATGTTCTCGAGCCGCCAGATCAAGAAGACTTACATTGCGCTGGTGCAGGGCGCGGTGGAGCGGGCCAAGGGCACCATCAACGCCAGCGTGGGCCGGGACCCGATGCGGCGTACGCGTATGACAGCGAAACCGCTGGGCGACGCGCGCGCGGCTGTCTCGCACTACGAGGTGGTGCGGCGGCTGGTGAATCGCTTCGGCAAGTTCACGCTGGTGAGGGTGCGCATCGAGACCGGCCGGACGCATCAGATTCGTGTGCATATGGCGTCGATTGGCCATCCGGTGGTGGGCGACACGCTCTATGGCGGAGCGGGGCAGCTGACCGACCAGGCAGCCTCGCAAGCCGCGACCTCCAAAGCGGCGCGGAGGAAGGCGGAGCCGGAGAGGCTCAAGCTGGGGCGCAACTTTCTGCATGCGGCGAGCCTCGAGTTTCCGCATCCCCGGACGGGGAAGCTGCTCGAACTTGAGGCGCCGCTGCCCGTCGAGCTGGAGGCGTTTTTAAGCCGGCTGGATGAGGGCCAAACCCTACCCGACCTGGGGATGAGTTGCGCAGGACTGGCGCGAAGACGGGTAACTCTTGATAATATGTAAGAGCTATGACCAGAAAACTAGCAGGATTTGTGTATACCGCGGCGTTTGCGGCAGGTGCCTTACTCGCGGCCCCGCCGGCAACCCCACAGGCCAGCCAACCGGCGTCCGTACCGGCTGCACAGCAGCCAACACCCGCGCAGGCCGCCCCTCAGCAGCCGGTGGTGCAACCCGCCGGACAAACTGGACAAGCTGGACAAGAAGTTGCGCCCACCATCATCCGGATGAACGTCAATGAGGTTAACCTCATCTTCACCGTGACCGACAAGCATGGGCACTATATTCCCAACTTGCAGCAAAGCGACTTTGCCCTGCTGGACGACCGCAAGGCGCCGTCTCATGTGAAAAGCTTCCACCAGCAGATCAATCTTCCGCTGCGGGTGGGCATTGTAATTGATGCCAGCACATCGATTCGCACGCGTTTTCAATTCGAGCAGCAGTCGGCCGTCGAGTTCCTGCTGGAGATTCTCAAGGCCCGTAGCGACCGCGCCTTCGTGATGGGTTTTGATGTTACCCCCACCGTGACTCAGGACTGGACCAACAACATCGACGCCCTGCAGACGGGCGTGAACCGGATGCGTCCGGGGGGCGGCACGGCGATGTACGATGCCGTTTACACCGCCTGCCGCGACAAGCTGCTTACCGAACGCGGTCCGGAGCCGGTGCGCAAAGCGATGGTGCTGATCTCCGACGGCGAAGACAACGTAAGCCATGTCTACCAGGACGAGGCCATCAAGGAATGCCAACGGGCAGAGACCATCATCTACGCCATCAGCACTAATTGGACGCCGAGCCGCGGCAAGGGCGACAAGGTGTTGACCCAGATGGCCGAGGATACCGGCGGGCAGGTATTCTTTCCGCCTTCGGTGGAGGAGATGTCCAACAGTTTTCACGATATCGAAGAAGCGCTGCGCAGCCAGTATTCGCTGATCTACACTCCGGCGGATTTCAAGTACGACGGCGGGTTTCGTCCTATTTATCTTTTCTGCCATGACCGGCAATACCAGGTGCGAGCCAAGAAGGGCTACTTCGCTCCGCGGGAGTAATAACCGTAGCGGCAACGCCCAGGAATGAACAAGAGATTCATGAGGCTTG
>CAWJDN010000156.1:0-33508 GCA_963840985.1 uncultured Acidobacteriaceae bacterium | reverse complement strand
TTCCAAGCCCTCCCGCCAGCATGATCGGCTTGTGATACCCGAAGATCGCATCTTCGGAGTTCATGCTCGACTTCTCATAGGTGCGGAAGTAACCGAAGAGCGCCGGCCGGCCGTATTCATTGTTGTATGCAGCCGCGCCCAGCGGCCCATCGATCATGATGTCCAGCGGCGAAGCAATATGCGCAGGCCGCCCATACGCGTGCTCCCAGGGTTGCGGCGCCTGCGGCAGATTCAGATTCGACACCGTAAAACCGCACAGCCCGGCCTTGGGTTTCGCTCCGCGCCCGGTCGCTCCTTCATCACGAATTTCGCCGCCCGATCCCGTCGCTGCCCCCGGCCATGGCGAAATCGCCGTGGGATGATTGTGCGTCTCCACCTTCAGCAAAATGTGAATATCTTCTTGGTGATATGCGTACGCCGCGCCAGCCGGATCGGGAAAGAATCTTCCGCCGCGCCCGCCGCGAATCACCGCCGCATTGTCGCGATAAGCCGAAAGCACATCATGGCCCGACACCTCATTGGTATTGCGAATCATCTGGAAGAGCGTTCGCGGCTGCTTCACACCATCGATTGTCCAGCTTGCATTGAAGATTTTGTGTCGGCAGTGTTCGCTGTTAGCCTGGGCGAACATATACAACTCGACGTCGGTGGGATTGCGCTTGAGCCGCTTGAACTCCGCGACCAGGTACTCGATCTCATCAGGCGCAAGAGACAGTCCCAACTCGCGGTCCGCCGCGGCAATCGCCGCCGCTCCCCGCCCAAGCACGTCGATATGTCCAAGCGCCTTCTGCTCCCGAGGCGCAAACAGAGCCTTCAACTCGTCTGAGCTTGAGAAAAACACGCTCTCTGTCATGCGATCGTGCAACGCACCGGCAAGCACGCGAAGTTCGACTGCGATGGAAGAAGCGATGTGCACCACGCGCGCGCGCTCGATCCGCTCGATTGCTCCAAAGCCCGTATTGTGCAGAATGTCGGTCGCCTTGCTCGACCACGGCGACTGCGTTCCCACGCGCGGCGCAATCCACACACGCTGCCCCGCCGCGCACTCTACTCCAGCGCCCAGCAACTCGGCCAGCCTTTGGTGATCGATCCCGCTCTCGGACTCTTTATGCAGTAGCAGCAAGTACAGATACGACGCCTCGACCGCAGCCACGCCGGCATTGAACGCTCGCAGACGAGCAGCCAGCCGTGCGGCCTCGAACTCCGTCAGCGCCGATGGCCCGGGCAGCACCCGCACCGTCATGCCGTCAGAGGTGAGCCCAGAGATTTCTTGTGATATGACTCGCGACATCTTCTGTGTGTTTGGCAGTGTCGTTCCGTTGTTGTTCCAGCTTGTTGAGATACTCTTCAGTGATGTCTCCGGTGACATAATTCCCATCGAAGATGGCCGTGTCGAAGTGAGTGAGCCCTGGCGCGGCCTCGGTAATTGCCTGTTTCAAATCTTCCAGGTCCTGGAAGATTAGCTCGTCGGCTCCAATATCCTTGGCGAGTTCCTGCACGCTCCGTCCGCTGGCAATCAACTCCGAGCGCGCCGGCATATCGATCCCATACACGTTCGGGAAACGTACCGGAGGCGCGGCCGAGCAGACATAGACCTTCTTTGCTCCCTGCTCCCGCACCATGGCGATAATCTCTCGAATTGTCGTTCCGCGCACGATCGAATCATCAACCAGCAGAACATTCTTTCCCTGAAAAAACTTGGGGATCGGGTTCAGCTTGCGGCGAACCGACCGTTTGCGCTGCGCCTGCCCGGGCATGATGAACGTCCTGCCTACGTAACGGTTCCTTACCAGCGCATCGCGATAGGGAAGTTTCAACTGCGCCGCAATTTCCTGCGCCGCCACCCGGCTTGTTGAGGGAATCGGAATCACCACGTCAATGGGCAGATGCGCCCACTCCCGCTTGATCTTCTCCGCAAGTTTCGTCCCCATGTTGATTCGGCACTGATACACCGACGCGCCATCCACCACTGAGTCCGGCCGCGCCAGATAGACGAACTCGAAGATGCAGGGAGTCTTCTCGTACGCCTGCGGACTCACATGCTGGTGGACTTTGCCCTGCATATCGATGAAGATCACCTCGCCCGGCGCGAGATCATGGTCCAGATCAAATCCGCCCCCTTGCAGCGCCACGCTCTCCGAAGCGAACATGTATTCAGCGTCTTTGCCCTGGTCTCGAATGCCATACACCAATGGACGAATACCATGCAGATCGCGGAATCCAATCATGCCCACGCCGGCGACCATCGCAATAGCCGCGTACCCGCCCTTGCATCGCTGGTGGACCTCTTCCACTGCCGCAAATATATCCGACTCAGTGGGCTTGACCACGCCACGCTTGCCCAGCGCATGCGCAAAGACGTTCAGCATCACCTCGGAATCGGAGCTGGTGTTCAAGTGCCGCTTGTCCGTCTGGAACAAACTATCCACGATCTCAGAGACATTCGTCAGGTTGCCATTGTGCGCGAAGATAATCCCATACGGCGAGTTGACGTAGAAGGGCTGCGCCTCAGCCACTGACGAGCAACCGGCAGTCGGGTAGCGCACATGCCCGACGCCCATATCGCCCAGCAGCCGCGCCATATTGTCTGCTTTGAAGACATCCGTGAGCAGGCCATTCCCCTTCTCGAGATAAAATCGGTTTTCAAAGCACGTTGCTATACCCGCGGCATCCTGGCCGCGATGTTGAAGCATGGAAAGGCTTTCATAAAGGACTAGGCTAACTGCACGATGCCCGAAGACGCCGACAATACCGCACATGGTGCCTCACTGCCTGGCTAATGCCGGAGGGACTTCGTGTTAGTCACGAATTCCGCCGGCGGGAATAAAAAAGCAGAAGTTGCCGGTTTCCTTTAGTGCATTCAGATTCCGGTCCAACGAAAGGGGTTAGCGGAGACATTTTGACCGGGCCATACAATCCATCGCCAGTCGAAAACAATCGCCCTCTTCCATCATCTCTCATCCGGATGAGGAAAAATCGTACAAATTCCAGGCAGAAGAAGATTTGCGGATAAAATCCGCCCTCACACCACCAGAGTACTTCCTTGGCGTAAAAAGTCAAGCCTATGACAAAATCCCGGCAAAGGCTTAATTCCGATGGTATTTTGTCATCGTCGAGGCCAAAATAGACCCGGCATCGTACAGAAAGCAATACGATATACTCAACTTATAGGGAGTCTGGCGAATGTCCATGGAGCCCTTTTACGATCCTGCCCAGTCTTATCTGGGTTACTTTGAGCACGGCCCGCTCGGCCTCTTCGCCGGTACAACTCCTGCTTCCCAAAACATGGTCGAGGTGCAAGCGCATGAGCTATGAGGCCCGAAGCCGCGAGATAGCTGAGGCGTTGATTGCGATTGAGGGAGTCTGCTTTCTGCCGGCGGCGCCGATCACCTTCAAGTCAGGGATCAAGTCGCCGGTTTACTGCGACAATCGGCGATTTCCATTTTGGCCGGAAGAGTGGGCGAAGGTGATTCGCGGCTTTGAAGCTCTGATTGCCGAACGAGAGATTTCAGTAGACGTCATTGCAGGCGTTGAGGCTGCCGGAATCCCGCATAGCGCGGCGCTGGGACTTTCGATGCGCTTGCCGTCAGTCTTCATTCGCAAAGAACTGAAGGAGCATGGCACAAAGAAGCGCGTCGAGGGCGGCGATGTGACGGGCAGACGGGTTGTTTTGGTCGAGGATTTGGTGACGACCGGTGGCAGCAGCATCGCGGCGGTCGAGGCTCTGCGCGCCGAGGGCGCTCAAGTCAGCGATTGCCTGGCCATCATCAGCTATAACTTCTCAGAGGCCGTGGCGCTTTTTGAAAAAGCAGGCGTGCGGCTTCATACGGCGACTACGTTTCAGGCGGTTCTGGAGTGCGCGCTGGAACACAAGAAAATCGACGACGCTGGTGCGGCGGTGGTGCGCGACTGGCTCCGGGAACCACGTTCGTGGGCGAAACGGCACGGTTTCGAATAGAGGACTTGTGAACGCAGCGATGGAAAAGTTCGAGCGGCGAGCGGAAGCGGTGAATTCGCTTCTGTGTGTTGGGTTGGACCCTGAACTCGACCGCATCCCCGCGCGCTTCAGGGGCGAAGCGTGGCCGCTCTTTGCCTTCAATCGGTGGATCATTGAGCAGACTCATCCTTATGCTGTCGCGTACAAGCCCAATATGGCGTTTTACGAATTTCAAGGATCGCAGGGAATTGCGGAACTCGAGATGACGATGGAGTTGCTGCGCGGCGAGCATCCTGAGATTTCAACAATCTGCGATGCCAAGCGCGGCGATATTGGAAATTCGAATCGCGGGTATGCGGTTTCCATCTTCGATGCCATGGGTTTTGATGCCGTCACGCTGCATCCGTATCTCGGCAAAGAGGCGCTTGCTCCGTTTTTGGAAAGGCGCGACAAGGCGTGCATCATTTTGTGCCGGACATCAAACCCAGGGGCAGGCGAGTTTCAGGACCTCCAGTCTGACGGCAGGCCATTATGGGAGACGGTTGCGCTGCGCGTGAGCACGGAATGGAATGTCGCGGGCAACTGCATGCTGGTTGTCGGGGCCACCTACCCGGAAGAGATGAGAAGAATTCGAGCGATTGCGCCGGCGATTCCATTTCTTGTGCCGGGCGTGGGCGCGCAGGGCGGCGATGTGGCGGCGGTTGTTTTCGCGGGCCTTGACGCGCGAGGCAAGGGACTTTTAATCAGCAGCTCGCGGGCGATTCTTTTCAGCGAAGATCCTGCGACCGCGGCGCGTGATCTGCGCGATGAGATCAACGACGCGAGAAAGGCTTCCCATGCTGCGCGTTGAGGGGAGGATCGCCAATCATGATCGCGAGTTTGAGGGCGCGATAGAAATCAACACAAAGACCGGGCTGATTGAGCAGGTGGGGCCGGCAACCGGGAAAAGCGATCTTGATCTTGGCGGTCAGATAATTTTCCCCGGCTTTGGCGATCTGCATATTCACGCGCGAGAAGATGCAAGCCAGTCGCAGGTTTATCAAGAGGATTTTGCGACCGTCTCCGCGGCGTCCATCCATGGCGGCGTGACGCATGTTGCGGACATGCCCAACAATCCGCAAGCGCCGGTGGACGATGCAAGCTATGCGAAGAAGGAAAAATTGACGGCGAAGTCGGCCGTGCATGTGACGCTGTATGCCGGGATTGGGCCGGAGACCAGCCCCCTGACGCGCCATGTGCCTTACAAGGCGTTCATGGGGCCGTCGGTCGGAGATTTATTTTTTACTTCGCGGGAGCAGCTTGAAGGCGTGCTCGCTAGGTATCGCGGCCAGAATGTCAGCTTCCACTGCGAAGACCCTGCAATTCTGCGCGAGAGCAAGGGCGCGGCCACCCATGAACAGCGGCGACCGGCCAGTGCTGAGATTATGGCGACGGAGTTTGCGATCACCTTGATTGAACAATGCGGCCTGATCGGCAAGCTGTGTCATTATTCGACGAAAGACGGCCTGGAGAAGATCGCCGCAGCCAAGGCGAGGGGAGTTCGCGTTACGGCTGAGGCCGCGCCACACCATTTGTTCTTCGACGACACCATGCTGACGAATGAGAACCGCCTGTGGCTGCGGATGAATCCCCCGCTGCGTAGCAGAGAAGACAGGCTGGCGCTGATCGCGGCGCTACGCGAGGGCCTGGTGGACTATCTTGCCACGGACCACGCTCCCCACACTCCCGAAGAAAAGATGACTGGCAGGAGCGGCGTACCCCACCTCGACACCTATGGAGCGTTTGCAACGTGGTTGATGGCGGAGCACGGATTTTCCGCCATGGATATTGCCCGCGTGTGCGCCTATAATCCGGGTTGCTTTGTAAGGGAGTTTCTGCCTACTGGATTCGGCGGGGGTTTCGGCAAGGGATTTGGCGTGATCGAGCCGGGATATGCCGGTTCGCTCACCATTCTTAACCCGGACGCACCTACCGTGATTCGGCGCGAAGAGTTGAAAACGAAGTGCGGCTGGTCTCCGTTTGAGGGATATACGTTGCCTGGCCGCGTGACTTACACCATACTGAAAGGTGTAGTGTACCCGGCAAGCTGAGGGAGGGTTGCCCCTTATGGAAAAGCTCAAGCACGTAATCAGTACGCGGCAGTTCGACGATTCAGAGTTCCTGTTAGGGCTTTTCGAGTCGGCTAATCGAATGGAGCGCGACGACGTTTTTCGCGCATTGACGGGCCCGTTGCGCGGTCGTATTCTCGCCACGCTGTTTTTCGAGCCGAGCACGCGAACGCGGTTTTCCTTCGAGGCGGCAATGCAGAAGCTGGGCGGCGGCGTGCTCTCCGCCGAAGACGCTCGCGACAATTCTTCGGCAACCAAGGGCGAGAGCATCGGTGATACCGTGCGCGTGGTCAGCGGGTATGCCGACGTCATTGCGATACGGCACTACGAGGAGGGGACGGCCGAGGCGGCGGCGAAAAACTCTCCGGTGCCCATCATCAATGCGGGGGATGGCGCGGGAGAGCATCCCACCCAGGCGCTGGCCGATATGTACACCATCAAGAAAGAGCTAGGCTGGCTGAGCGGATTGCGTGTCGTGCTGGTTGGCGACCTGCTGTATGGGAGGACGATTCATTCTCTGCTGCCGTTGCTTTGCCTGTACTCCGGGGTGACGATCGATCTGATCTCGCCCTTGTCGTTGCGCCTGCCCCAGCAGTACCGCGATTATCTGACCAAGAAAGAAATTCCATTCCACGAGGGAGAAAGGCTCGAAGGAATCATCGAGCAGGCGGATGTTGCCTATATCACGCGCGTTCAAAGAGAGCGATTCGCCTCGCAGGCGGACTATGACGCGGTTAAAGATGTGTATGTGATCAATGCGGAGCTGGCGGACCGTATGAAGCCGCAGTCGATCATCATGCACGCCCTGCCGCGCGTCAACGAGATCGCTCCGGATGTGGACGCAAATGCCCGCGCCGCATACTTCCGGCAGGCAAAAAATGGCTTGTATATCCGCATGGCATTGCTGAAATATCTGCTCTCCTAGAAGTCTGTAACTTGTTTGTTTTCAACGCGGGCGTTGAGTCCGGCTCCTGCTGCCTCTGCCAATAAAGTGATTTTTATCAATAGGATACAACCTGTCTTGCGCTCGGATTTGTGCGTCGCGTCTTGCTCCTCTCTATTCAACATCACCCTGTTGACCAAATATGCGAAAAATATTCTTGCTCGCCGCCAATAGGGTGCGTATACTTGCCAGATTCCACGGTAGTTGTTTGAAATCAACCGTTTTCAGCAGTTTCCACCTAACGAATGGAGAAGGGGATTGTATGGGAAAAATCAACTTGGGCCGTGTAATTATCGGGGGCATCATCGCAGGAATCGTTGCGGATCTCCTTGGTTTCCTTGTAGATGGCGTGTTGCTGATGTCTCGATGGAATGATGGGATGAAGAGGCTCGGACTAGGCAATACGTCGACAAACCAGATAATTATGTACAACCTGCTCGGGCTGGTCTGCGGCATCGCACTGATGTGGCTATATGCCGCCATCCGGCCTCGTTTTGGCGCTGGAGTGAAGACCGCAGTCTACTCCGGGGTGGCTGTTTGGGTTGTGGGCGTGCTGATTCCCAACCTCAGTTTCATGTGGGTTAGCGGCCTTTTTGGGCGCCGTCTCACGGCGTACACAACCCTCGGCGGCCTTGTCGAGATCGTTGTTGCTGCGATTGCCGGCGCTTCACTTTACAAGGAATAAAGCTGCCGGCTTTAGCCGAACCAGCCTCAATTCAGGCAGATTCCTATAGCGTGCAGACCCAGGATCAGATGGGCCTGCACGTCTCTTTCTTGGCGGCAACCCGTCTGGATGAGCAATTTTGACCGCTTATCCGTCCATACAAAAAGTTACCTTTGTTTTACACTGTGCGTTTCCACTCCTTATACTGGGAGATGCGCCGATGTTCATGAAAGAACGGCATCCGGGTTGCAGTTTGCCCTATTCCGGGGAATTTGATAGGCTCAGGCCATCTTTAAGCTGAGCGAAAGGAGAGTTTTTATCATGGCAGAGGAAAACAAGGTTAACGGTCTGGCGTGGTTTTTGGCCGGATTAGGCGTAGGAGCGCTGGCGGGGATCCTATACGCCCCCAAGAGCGGCCGCGAGACCCGGGAAGAACTGATTTCGGGTGCCCGGGAGGGAACCGAGTACCTGCGCGCCCGCACCCGTCAAGTCGTCGATCAGATGGGCAACCTGGTGGATCAGGGCAAGCAGCAGATGGGCGAATACGCGGAGCGAGGCCGCGAGGTTGTGGATCGTGGACGCGCACAGTGGGAAGAGTTTGTGGAGCGTGGCAAGAACCTGGTCACCGAACAAACCGGCCGGGTAACAGCGGCAGTAGACGCCGGACGCCAGGCCTACAAGAATCCCCCCGTTCCCGGCGAACCCAAGGAACTTTGAGTCAGCGTTTCCCCCATGCCCTCTACCAGCCTGGCCTGATTGTGCCTTGGAACGCATCAATTCCGCCATTCGGAGCACTGCGCGCATGACAGGTTGCGGCACAGGCTCCGGAGATAGCGTTCCGGCCTGGTTTGGGGAGTGTACAAGAGAACAGAAGCAGAGCCTGTAGATTTACTGAGCGAGACCACTTCAATGCACATTCCTAAACTGGACAGTCAAACCATTCTGCTCGTATTAGCTGTTGTAACCGGGTTGGCCATGTTTCTGCAGGTCTTCATTCTGCTGGGACTCTCTATTGCCATGCGCAAGGCGGCCAATTCCATCCGGAAAGAGATCGTGAGCCTGCGTTCCTCGATTATGCCCGTCATCTTCGACACGCAGGAACTTCTTGCGAACTCGCGGGATACCCTTATTAACACGCAGGAATTCATCGCCAACGCGCAGGGATTCCTTACCCGTGTTTCGCCCAGGGTCGAGGCGGCGGCCGTCGACCTGGTGGAGATTACGAAAGGGATGCGGGCGCAAACCGCGCAGGTGCAATCCTCGGTCCAGGAGATTGTGGAACGGGTGCGGAAGCAGAGCAGCCGCGTGGATAACATGGTCACCGGCGTCCTGGACACCGCTGACCGCGCCGGGGGCTTTGTGAACGATGTCGTCGCCAAGCCGGTGCGGCAGGTCTCAGGCATCCTGGCGGCGATCAAGGCGATCGTCGAGTCACTGCGCGGATCCGGAGCGCAGCCTCGCTAGAACCTGGAACCGTTCTGCGAATGAAAGTGACCGGCCCGGTGAACAGAGTGGCCAGCCGTGACGCACGATTCCGACAGAATGGTTCGGAAGGCGCGGTACTGCTCTACACAATCCATCCCCCACCGACTACCTCATCGCCGTCATAAAATACCGCCGACTGACCCGGCGTGATGGCGCGCTGCGGCTCATCGAATGTAGCGACTACCTCATCGGTACCAGCCGGTTCAAGCGTTGCCAAGGCGGGCTCGTGGCGGTGACGAATCTTCACTTGCACACGCATCGGCGCGGCCAACTCCGGAATGGAAATCCAGTTCAGGCTACGCGCTCGCAGCGTGCGAGTAGCCAGTTCCTCGTCCGCACCCAACGTGACGCGGTGTGTGGCCGGGTCAATATTCAGCACATAGAGTGGCGAGGGCGAGCTGATGCCCAGCCCCTTGCGCTGGCCAACGGTGAAGTTGAAGATGCCCTCGTGGCGACCCAGTATTTCGCCGTCAGAAGCCACTAGTTCGCCGGCCGTCTCCGGCAACCGCTCACCTTGTTCCTCAAGATAAGCCGTCAGAAACTGCTTGTAATCGCCGCCGGGGATGAAGCAGATCTCCTGCGAGTCAGGCTTCTCGGCCAAAGCCAGGCCGTGCTGCCGAGCCACCTCGCGCACCTCTGTCTTGGTCATTCGCCCAAGCGGAAAGAGCGTGTGGGCTAGTTGCTCCTGCGTCAAGCCAAAAAGGAAGTAAGTCTGGTCCTTGGCCAGATCGGTAGCACGCTTGAGAATCCATCGGTTGCGTCGTGGATCGAAATCATTCACCGCGTAATGGCCGGTGGCGATGCGGCTGGCGCCGATGCTTTGCGCCGTCTTCAAAAGCTGATCGAACTTCAGGTGGTTGTTGCACAGCGAGCAGGGAATGGGCGTGCGCCCGGCGAGGTACTCGGCGACAAAGGGCCGGACCACGTCGTCTTCGAAGCGCTCCTGCTGGTTGACGACGTAGTAGGGAATCTTCAGGTGCTCGGCTACGCGCCGCGCGTCGTAGACATCATCAATCGAGCAGCATCGGCCAGACTTCGGTGCGTCGGGAATGCCGTGCCTGCCCGCGAGCCGCCTCTGGTCCCAAAGCTGAAGAGTTAGCCCCACCACCGAATGATGGGAACCAGCGGAACCGACGCCCGAATGGGCGAGCATCGCCGCAACCGTCGAGGAGTCCACCCCTCCGGACATGGCAACGGCAATGGTTGTGCTCTCGGTCATAAAATTCACAAGTCGGCCGGTCGATGCGCGGTTCTCACCCCAGCGTCCCCGCCGCCACCGGCGAAATTGCCCGCAAATGTTCAACGGCTTCGGGAACCACTTTCAAAACGTAGTCCACATCAGCCTCGGTCACGGTTTTGAGCAGGCTGAAGCGCAGGCTGGCGCGCGCACGAGCTTTGTCCAGGCCCATGGCCATCAGCACGTGGCTGGGCTCGGTGGCGCCGGAGTGGCAGGCCGAGCCGCCGCTGACGGCCACGCCCTTCAAGTCCATAGCGATCACCAGCGCCTCACCTTCCACATGATCGAACCAGATGTTCGTAGTGTTGGCCGCCCGGGGAACAGGCTTGCGGCCGTCAGAAGCTCCATTCACGCCGGTACCGGGAATCTGCAAAACGCCAGATTCCAGCCGGTCGCGCAACTTAGCTAAGCGGTCGATCGTCCCATCATCCAGCGAGTGCATAGCCAGCTCGGCGGCCTTGGCCAGGCCCACGATCCCCGGCACGTTTTCGGTTCCGGCGCGCTGGCGGCGCTCATGGCTGCCGCCCACAAGCAGCGGCTCAATCGGAGTTCCGCGGCGCACAAACATGGCCCCTGTGCCTTTTGGGCCGTGCATCTTGTGCGCGCTGATGGAGCAGAGGTGGCATACAAAACGGCGGACATCGAATTTGACTTTGCCCGCACCCTGCACCGCGTCGATGTGAAAGAACACGCCGGTATCGGCGGCGATCTTGCCGATCTCTTCCACGGGTTGCAGCACGCCGGTTTCGTTATTGGCCAGCATCACGCTGATAAGTCGCGTCTGTGGCCGGATGGCGCGCAAAATCTCCGCCGGATCAATGAGTCCGCTCGCGCTGGGCGCGATAAAAGTCGTTTGCACACCGTGCTGCGCCACGCGCTTGGCCGCCTGCAGAATCGCCGAGTGCTCAATCGAAGTGGTAATAAAATGGTCGCCGGGATGCAACAACCCAAAGATGGCGGTGTTGTCTCCCTCGGTGCCGCCGGAGTTGAAGATCACCTCGGCGTCGTGGCAGTTGAAAAACTCGGCCATCGTCGCGCGCGCGCTCTCCAAGGCGGTGTGCGCCTGCTGGCCGTCAAGATGTATCGATGAGGCGTTGCCGAAGTTCTCCATCCAATACGGGCGCATAGCCTCCACCACCTCTTGCAACAAGGGGGTGGTGGCATTGGCGTCCATATAAACCCGCTTCATCGAAACAATCTCCTTATATCGATTGTACTGGAAGATAGATTTTGCTCGCTCCCGATGACGCTCAACGGGCTATAAACAGGACTCAGCTGTCAAGAACCGGCCCCGATCTGGTAAAGTTCCTACACGCGGCTAAGGCCGCAGGAGGAGATTACATGTTCAAAATTCCCCGCATTGCAGGCTGCATCCTCGGTTGTTGCCTGCTGTTCGCAACACCCTCCCTCGTTCATGCCCAGGCAGCCGTACCGGCCAAGCCTGCTGTGGGCACACCCATTCCACCCGCACAAATCTACGGCAAACTGCTCAGCCTCATGGAGCAGCAGTTCGTCTCGGCCTCCGAGGCCATGCCGGAAGACAAATTCAACTTTGCGCCCCCAGCCAGCCTCGGCGAGTTCAAAGGAGTGCGCACCTTTGGCCAGCAGATCAAGCATGTGGCTGAATCCAACTACTACTTCTTCGGTGGCTCGGATTACACAGACGCCCAAGCCAAAGCAATGTCGGATTCGATTGAGAAGCTCACTACCAAGGCCGATATCGTCAAGGCCCTGAAAGATTCCTTCGTAAGGGCACACGCCTACGTGGACGCCATCACCCCGGAGAACGCCTTTGTCCAGACGGAGCACGGTACGCGCGCAGGCATGGCGACATTTGGTATCGCGCACGTCATGGACCACTACGGCCAGTTGGTTGTGTATCTGCGCATGAACGGGATTGTCCCCCCGGCGAGTCGCGGGACGATGTAATTATTGCTCCCTCAACAGAACAACCGGTCTCATCAATACGAAAGGGCTCAAATCGGTAAATCGAGGCCGATGGTTGATGAGGCCGGTTCTATTTCAGAGTATTGAGAACCACATCGAGCGCGGCCTCCCAAGGGGCGAGCCGAACCCCAAAGCGCTGCTCCAGTTTAGCGTTCGACAAGACCGAGTTGCGCGGGCGCGCAGCCGGCGTGGGATACTCCCGGGAAGCGACCTGAGTCAGTTGCGGGATTTTGCCGTCGAGCAACTTCTCCGCGCGCGCAAAGATGGCCTGAGCAAAGCCATGCCAAGAGGTCAAGCCGGAACAGGTCATGTGATAGAGGCCGGCCCACTCTTCCGTCGCGCCGAACTGGCCGGCGATCACTTCGCTGACGATGGCATGCGTGGCGCGGGCCAGCTCGATGGATGTCGTCGGAGAGCCGATCTGATCTCCTACGACGGAGATGGAATCGCGTTGGCGGGCGAGACGCAGCATAGTCAGCAGGAAATTCGAGCCACGGGGACCGTAAACCCAGCTGGTGCGAAAGATGAGAACCCTGCCGCCCACCTGCCGGATGGCCTCTTCTCCAGCCAGCTTGCTCGCGCCATATGCGTTCAGCGGAGCGGGGATGTCCTGCTCTGTCCACTCGCCCTGCTTCGAGCCGTCGAAAACATAATCCGTGGAGTAATGCACCAGCAGCGCATTGCAGCCGAGCGCCTCTTCGGCCAGAATGCGCGGCGCCTCGGCGTTGATAGCCATGGCCAGCTCCGGCTCCGACTCCGCACGGTCCACGGCAGTATATGCGGCGGCGTTGAGAATAATCTTCGGCTCCACGCGGCGCACCAGCTCGCGCACCTGATCCGCTTGAGCCAGATCGACGCTCTCGCGATCCACGCCAATCACTTCGCCGTAGCCCTGAAAGCTGCGCTGCAGCTCAACGCCAACCTGCCCGGCATTGCCAATGATGAGAACGCACGGCAATGCGCTCATGGGAATAGCTCCGCATCCCGTAGCGCGACTCCCTGGCGATCTTTATCGGATAGGATGACGGTGCCCTCGTCGATTGGCCAGGGAATCGCGAGGTCGGGATCGTTCCACGCGATGGTTCTTTCCCCGGTTGGAGAGTAGTAATCCGTCATCTTGTAGGCAAAGCCGGCATCCTCGGTCAGGGCAAGAAATCCGTGGCCGAAGCCCGCCGGAATCCACAGCATCTCGCCCGTCTCACCGTCGAGCTGGACGGCGAAATGGCGGCCAAATGCAGGCGAGGAGCGTCGCAGATCCACGGCAACATCGAATACAGCGCCGTGTGTAACCCAAACTAGTTTGCCTTGCGGCTGAGTGATCTGATAGTGAATGCCGCGTAGCACGTTTTTGCGAGAGAGAGAAAAGTTATCCTGCGGCCACTCGGCAGGCAAACCCGCCTCCGTCATTTGGCGCGCGTTGAAGGTCTCATGGAATATACCGCGGCTATCCAGATAGATCGTTGGAGTGATGAGCAAAACTCCGGGCAGAGATGTTTCCTTGATCTTCATGGCAGCATAGCCCCCTGCGCGGAGCGTGGTTCGCGAAGCAGGCCGAGCAGATATTTTCCATAGCTGCTCTTGCTCACCTTCTCCGCAAGCGATTGCAACTCGGCAGCGGAGATGAACCCCTGACGGAAAGCGATCTCTTCCGGGCAGGCGATGCTCAGGCCTTGCCGGCGCTCGATGGTGTGAACAAAGAGCGCGGCCTCAAGCAGCGATTCCTGCGTGCCGGTGTCGAGCCAGGCCATGCCGCGACTCATCATCTGCACATTCAAGTGGCCCCGTTCCAGATAGCGCCGATTCACGTCGGTAATCTCCAACTCTCCGCGGGGCGATGGCTTCAGCGAGGAAGCGATTTCTACTACCCTGTTGTCGTAGAAGTAGAGGCCGGTGACGGCATAGCGCGACTTGGGAGTCTTCGGCTTTTCCTCAATGCTGACAGCGCGGCCCGCACTATCGAACTCCACCACGCCATAGCGCTCGGGATTTTCAACAGGATAGGCGAACACGGTGGCGCCGTGTTCCAGTTTGGCGGCCTGTTGCAACTGCTGGGAAAATCCCTGGCCATAGAAGATGTTATCGCCAAGAATCAGCGAACATGCGTCGCCGCCGATAAATTCGCGACCGATAAGAAAGGCCTGTGCAAGGCCGTCGGGGTTGGGCTGCACGGCATAACTCAGATGAATGCCCCACTGGCTGCCGTCGCCCAGCAACTCGGTAAAACGGTCGCTGTCCTGGGGCGTTGTGATAATGAGGATGTCGCGCAATCCGGCCAGCATCAGCGTGCTGAGCGGATAGTAGATCATCGGCTTGTCATAGACGGGCAGCAACTGCTTGGATATGACGTGGGTGACGGGATACAGGCGCGTGCCCGATCCTCCCGCAAGAATGATTCCCTTCATGGCGTCACACGCTCCGTATAGTTTTGCCTGATCCAATCAAGGTATGCGCCGGTGCGCACGCTTTCAACCCACTCCGGATGGTCGAGGTACCAGCGAACCGTCTTGCGCAAACCGCTTTCAAATTGCTCAGCAGGACGCCAGCCAAGTTCGCGCTCGATCTTCGAGGCGTCGATGGCATAACGCCGGTCATGCCCAGGGCGGTCCTCGACGAAGGTGACAAGATTTTTTCGCGGGCCAAGGCCGGCATTGGGACTCATCTCGTCCACAAGATCGCCGATTGCATTCACTACATCGAGATTCTTGCGCTCGCTGTTTCCGCCGATGTTATAGGTTTCGCCCACGCGGCCGTTTTCCAGCACCGCGCGAATAGCCGCGCAGTGGTCTTCCACATGGAGCCAGTCGCGCACCTGGCCACCATCGCCATAGACGGGCAACGGCTTGCCCTCCAGAGCGTTAAGAATCATCAGCGGAATCAGTTTCTCCGGAAACTGAAAGGGTCCGTAGTTGTTGGAGCAGTTCGTGGTGAGAACAGGCAGTCCCCAGGTGCGATGATAGGCCCGCGCCAGGTGGTCTGATGCGGCTTTCGACGCAGCATAGGGACTGTTTGGCGCGTATGCCGCGGTTTCAGCGAAGGGCGGCTCATCTGGTGCAAGCGAACCATACACCTCGTCGGAGGAAACGTGTAGAAACCGGAATGCTGTTTTGTCCGCCTCCGCGAGTTTTGACCAGTAGAGCAATGCCTGCTCAAGCATAACGAAGCTTCCCAACACGTTGGTGCGAATGAACGGCTCGGGCGAAGCGATGGAGCGGTCCACATGGCTTTCCGCCGCAAAGTGAACTATGGCCCTGGGCTCATGTTCGCGCAGCAATGAAGTCACGCGCTCCCCGTTGCAGATGTCGCCGGCAGCCAACAGATAGCGTGTGTCGCCCTGAAGTGATGATAAGTTGGCCGGGTTTCCAGCATACGTCAGCAGATCGAGATTGATCACGGACGAACGTGTCTCATTTATCCAATCCAGAATGAAGTTCGTGCCGATAAATCCAGCCCCGCCCGTGACCAGTATCGTGTCTTTCACTGCCGCTCCCTTACTTCTCGCTGTCCAGCACCCGCATCTGCGCGGCGTCATAGCGGGTTCCCGCCACGGCATCGGCTGGAACAGCAGCCTCCAAAGTCGCGACCTCCTCGGCGGTGAGCTTCACTTGCAGCGCTCCCAGGCTCTCAGCCAGTTGCGCCCGTGTGCGCGCGCCCACCACCGGTACAATGAAGCTTCCCTTGGCCAACACCCAGGCAACCGCCAACTGCACAGGCGTAATTCCCTTGCCCGCGGCGATCTCCTTGAGTTTGGCAACCAGGCGCAGGTTATTTTCCAGGTTGGCGCCAGTGAAGCGCGGCAGATAGGCGCGGAAGTCGCCGGCCGGAGCCGGCTGGCAGCCTGAAAGCAGTCCCCGCGAAAGGGCGCCATATGTTGTTGCGCCGATGCCCAGTTCAGCGAGTACGGGAAAAATCTTCGCCTCCGGCCTGCGGCTGACCAGCGCGTACTCAATCTGCAGGTCCACGATGGGATGCACCACCGCTGCTCGCCGGATGGTCTCCGGGCCAACCTCGGAGAGGCCGATGTGGCGTACGTAACCGGCTTTGACCATCTCCGCGATGGCTCCGATGGTTTCTTCGATGGGCACTGTGGGGTCCAGCCGCGACGGCCGGTAAATGTCGATGTACTCCACGCCCAGCCGCTTCAGCGAGTAAGCCAGCGCCGTCTTCACAGCCACAGGCCTCGCATCAAAACCCAGCCACGCGCCGTTGGGAGCCCGCTGTGCGCCAAACTTCACAGAAAGCACCACCTTCTCGCGCAGAAGTCGCAAGGCCCGGCCAAGCAGCATCTCGTTCTGCCCCATGCCGTAGAAGTCGCCTGTATCCAGCAGGTTGACGCCCGCTTCAATGGCCGCGTGGATGGTCGCCAGGCTCTCCGTATCGTCTGTCGCGCCATACATCCCGCTCATGCCCATGCACCCCAGGGCAATGGGAAAGACCTCGGGGCCCGTCGAGCCCAGTTTGCGCCGCTGCATAGCTGTTGCCGTCATTTTTCGATTCCTTCTATCCTGCATCGTAGGATGCTGGCCTCAAACAGGCAAGGGCCAGCCAGGTCGAGGCTTCGGCGGCTTTAGCCTTTCCAAGGTTTTGTTCCCTAAACTCTTGAATTCAGGCAAGCTTCGGGCCATTGCCCGTCGCAATCCGCCGCCTCTAACTTTTCTCTTTCCTTCGCGTCCCGTCTCTGTCATACTCGATAGTGTCCACCCTGTACGGTCCATCCCAACAGTCAAAAAAAGAGGTTGCACCCATGTCGGCAAAGTACGTCTTTGTGACGGGCGGAGTTGTGTCCAGCTTAGGTAAGGGTTTAGCGGCGGCCTCCATCGGCTGCCTGCTCGAAAGCCGCGGCCTACGTGTCAACCTGATGAAGTTCGACCCCTACCTCAACGTCGATCCGGGCACTATGTCGCCATTCCAGCACGGCGAGGTCTTTGTCACCGACGACGGAGCCGAAACCGACCTCGACCTGGGCCACTACGAGCGTTTCACCCATGCTCCGCTCTCCCGCGACAACAACCACACCACCGGGCGCATCTACGAACAGATCATTATGAAGGAGCGGCGCGGCGATTACCTGGGTTCTACGGTTCAGGTCATTCCCCACGTGACGAATGAAATTAAAAACGCCATGCGCAAGGTCAGCTCCAATGGCGCGGACGTCACCATCATCGAGATCGGCGGCACGGTGGGCGACATCGAGTCGTTGCCGTTTCTTGAATCCATCCGACAGATGCGCCAGGAGCTGGGCCGCGAGAATACAGTCTTTGTTCACGTCACACTGGTGCCGTGGATCGCCGCCGCCGGGGAGCTGAAAACCAAGCCGACGCAGCACTCCGTCAAGGAGCTGCTCTCTATCGGCATTCAGGCGGATATACTGCTCTGCCGCTCAGACCACGCCCTGGAGCCCGAGATGAAGCAGAAGATTGCCGCCTTCTGCAACGTCGAGGAGCGCGCCGTCATCGGAGCTATCGATGTACCTTCCATCTACGAGGTGCCGCTCTGCTTTGCCCAGGAAGGCGTGGACTCGCTCATCCTCAATTACCTGCATAAGGAAGCGCCCCAGGCCGATCTGTTCAAGTGGAAGGAGCTGGTTGACCGCTGTTACCACCCCAAAGATGAAGTTCACATCGGGATCGTCGGCAAATATGTCAAGTATGAAGACAGTTATAAGTCGCTCAAGGAGGCATTGACCCACGGAGCCATCTCGCAGAACCTTAAACTCGAAGTGACATGGATTAACGGCGAGGACCTGGAATCGAAAACTTCCCCAGGCCAGAGTGAGGACCGGAGTTATGAGTCGCGGTTAGATGGATTTGACGGCATTCTGGTCCCCGGAGGCTTCGGCAAACGCGGTATCGAGGGCATGTTGAACGCCATCCGTTATGCCCGCGAAAAGCAGGTGCCTTATTTCGGAATTTGTCTCGGCATGCAGACAGCCTGCGTCGAATTTGCCCGCAATGTTTGCGGTCTGACGGGCGCTAACTCCACCGAGTTCGACCCCGCCTCACCGCATCGCATCATCTACAAGCTGCGCGAGTTGCTGGGCGTCGAAGAGATGGGCGGGACCATGCGGCTTGGCGCCTGGGACTGCGTCCTGCAAGAGGGTTCATTGGCTGCCCGTGCCTATGGCGGAGCCACTAAGATCAGCGAGCGTCACCGCCATCGCTACGAGTTCAACCGCGAATATGAAGCTCTCTTGTCCGGCGCCGGATTGCGCATCTCGGGCGCCACTCCCGACTCCACCTATGTGGAAATCGTTGAACTGCCCAACCACCCATTCTTTTTAGGCTGCCAATTCCATCCCGAGTTCAAATCCAAGCCGCTGGAGCCGCACCCGCTCTTCCGTGAGTTTATAACTGCCAGTTACAAGAACCGGCAACTGCGGTTGGCATAGATTGGAAAAGCCGCTCCTAGTTGAGAAGCGGCTTTTTTGTTGTTGAATCGATTGTCCGTCTAAAACGGTTTCAGCTTGGACAAACCCTTCTTCTTTTTCTTCTTGCTCGACGATTCGTCGTTCAGATCAGCCTTGGGCTTCTTCTGCTTGCCTGCGCCGACGGCCTGAGCCGGTGTCGAGCCGGACTTGATGTCGTTGACCTGCGAGGGGGCTTCAGCCGGCTTTTCCGGGGGGGGCTCGACGGTGTTGCTGGGGCCGACGGGTTTGATAACGGCGTTGGGGTCAGCCGAGGGCGCGCTAACAATCTGGACTCCCACGCCGGTCCCGCCCGCAGGCTTCTCCAACTGCAAGGGCGCCTGGGAGGGCTGATCGCTGCGCGGCGGTTCATTCACGCCGGTAGGCGTGATAGCGCCGGCCGGGGCTGCAGGCATACCGGCCCTGACGGCTTCATTGAAATACGCCAGGCTCTGCTTGGTGATATCCGGCGCTAGGGTGCGCTTTGGGTCTTCGAGGCTGGGGTCGCCCACGTGAACGGCTTCGACCACCGAGGGTCCGTGCTTGATGACTCCAAGGGTCCTATCGGTAAAGTGCAGGGGCTGGCGGCTGGTCTCTTCGGCTTCGCTCTCGGCCATCGCTTCCTGGGTAGGTTCGGGAACGGGGCGGTTCATGGCCACCAGCCGGTCGCGGGCATCTTCCACGTGGGGAGCCATCGGATAACGCAGAATCACTTTGGTGTAGGCCTCGGCGGCCCGGTCCTGATAGACCGCACGCAACCGTTCCTTGATGGCGCCGGGAAGTTTGGGCGCAATCTGGATGGAGTGGGCCTGGCCGGCATAGGCATCGCCGATGCCCAGCAGCGCCTGGTCGCTCTTAGAGTAAAGCGGATAGGTATCAACCACCGTCTTCAGGCGGGCGATGGAGGCCGCAAAGTTCTCCTGGCTCCCGTAGTAAAGGCCTATCTCCGTTTCACGCTCGGCCAGAACCTCCTGCACATCGCGCAGCTTTTGCGTGGCGCGGGGCACCAGCTTCGAGTCGGGAAACGAGTTGATCATGTTCCGGTATTCCTGCTCGGCGCGCTGGGCGTTGCTGTAATCGCGGTCGGGCTTTTCCATCTGCTGGTAGTAGATGTCTGCCACCTTCATCTGCGCCTCAGCGGCTTCGGGAGCCTGAGGAAAGAAGGTGATGAAGTCCTTGTACTCGGCCTCGGCCTGGGTCAGGGCAGCGGTGCCGCCCTCCTTGAACCAGCTATCGCCCACCGCCAGCTTGGCGCGCATCCGGTACTCGGAGTCGGGATAGGTGTTGAGCATGGTTTGCAGGTCGAGCCGCGCCACGTCGAAGCGGCCCTTCTTGATGGCGATCATGGCCTTGTCGAAGAGTTCCTTGTCGGGCTGCTTGGATTTCACGCCAGACAGCGGGTTGACGCTCAGGTCCTGCTTCTTCTGCTTGGGCTTTCTTCCCTTGGCCTGGGCCGCAACTCCGCCCAGCATCAGAGCCGCCAAAGCTACCGCGGCAATCTTCGTTGTAAACCGGTTCATAACCCCTCATTACGGCCGCGGCCTATAGACATGCCGCACACCAATTCTCCAATAATCTCAATGACTTACGCTAAATTCCTGGGTATCCCATCCATTTCGTGTCCTTTACGAATGGGTGGGAATTCACGAATCTACTGGCGCGCAAGCGCCGTAGGCCCGGACGGCAAGTCCCCCGCTGCTTTGCGAGCCGCAGCCAGCAGCGCGCGTGCATCCCGCTCCGGTGCCCCATGGCCAAATACAGCGTTCCCGGCCACCAGCAGCTCCGCTCCTGCTTGGACGATGCGTTCCACCGTATCGTGAGCCACGCCGCCGTCCACTTCGATTCTAAATGCCAGCCCCCGCTCCTGGCGTAACTCCACCAGACGCTTGATCTTTTCCAGCGAAAATTCAATGAATTCCTGACCGCCGAAGCCCGGATTCACGCTCATCACCAGCACATGGTGAACCACGGGCAGAATCTCCCGCAGCAGCTCGACGCGAGTGGCCGGATTCACCACTACCCCCGGCTTCATGCCGTGCTCGGCGATCAGCTCCAGCGAGCGATGCAGGTGGGGGCAGGTCTCGTAGTGGACGCTCACCCAGTCGGCCCCGGCCTTGGCAAAGGCGGGGATGAACTCGTTCGGATTCTCGATCATCAGGTGGCAGTCGAGCGGCAGCTTGGTGAACTTGCGCAGCCATTTCACCACCGGTGGCCCAATGGTGATGTTGGGCACAAAATGGCCGTCCATCACATCCACGTGGATCGCAGTTCCGCCGCCCCGCTCGGCCGCGGCAACCTGCTCAGCCAGGTGGGCAAAATCCGCCGATAAAATAGAGGGTAGAAGTTCAATCATGTAGATACCAGCAAAAGTTCAATCATCTTGAGACCGGCAACAGCTCAACCATGCTTTGGGCGTGTTTCTCCTGCAGAATCAGTGTATCAGCGCGATAGCGCTGCCCGTTGAAACAGACCATGGCTTCTTATAGCGGTAAGCGATGGCAGTGAGAAAACATAGCAAACCAACAGCCAATAGACATTTACTAGGAGCGTATGATTGGAGTTTCAGGAATGATGAGTTTGACGCTCGGGTCTTGGCTTAGTTCGAGACATATCTGCTTCCGTTGTTGTTTTCTTTCAGCGGGGATCGAAGACTCAGGCCAGCCAATCACTGAAGTATGGCGCTCGAATGGATCATCGTCGCGTTTCGCGCGGAGTTTCCTGTCGATCAGTGCATATACCGGCACGTCGGCGCGTCCAACAATCTTATCTCGTCCGTGTTGGCTGTCCAATGTATGCTGTCGCCCAATCTCCCAAACATCATTATCTGGCAACCCCGTTGAATGCACTACCGAAAGTTCATCATCATCCGGAGGGTAGAAAGCGTCAGGCCTGGGCCGAGCATGCAACTTGCTCATGCGCTTATCGCTATAAATAAAGCGAGCGACCAGTTCACTGGCCGGAAGCTCGTAGGGAGCCGAAAAAGTGACTTCACCGTCTTTTTTAGTAGACCCGAATTGCAGCATTTTCTCGAGCCAACTGACCCAAAGCGGAAACAATGGTTTCAGGGATCTCATCGTCGATCCAATCTGTTCCTCGATACGTACGCTGTCCAAGCATCCAAGCAAATGTGCACCGGCCAGTCGGACCAATACTCACTGTCAAAGCTTTGCGTTCCCCAAAGATCCAATCGAGTGCAATTTCGCCATCGGCATCAGCGCTCACCTCTGGAAGTGGCGTAGAAGTAGGTAACGCATTCAGGAATCTGATTGCAAAATCATAAGAAGCTGGGTCTAGGGGTCGAGCACCGTATCCGTCCCACCCTACACGTGAGGCTTCCAAACGAACTTCATCTAGTTCAGTGAGTACTTTTTCGGTTGCATGGCGCATTACATAGCTGTCGAGTCTATGCTTGCGGACCCGCTCTTGCATTTCATCAAGTCTCTGAGCTGACTCGCTTTGTGCAGTAGATTGAGCTGGAGTGAAAAGTCCCGCCATTCCGTCGAATGTTGTTGCGCAAGTGCTCATGCGTATCTCTCCACGATCTTTTCTGTGATGCTTGCAAAGAAGATTTCGTTCTTGAGTTCCCTTAGAAGCTCGAAGACTGAGAGCAGCCCGGGCGCGTTAGGTACTTCGTTTACCTCACGAAACGCATCAATATCCAGCAGCAATGAGATCGCCTTCGGGTCGATTTGTGGCTCAAGCGCCTGGACGATCACGGCCGATGCATTCCGTTTGTCATCGCGCACATTTACGCGTGTTAAAAAATCTCGAATCTCTTGAGAAGCCGGTTTGGGCAAGCGAGGAGGCGGAGCCGTTAAGTATTCCCCAAGGTCTTTGACGGTAGGAAGCTGCATTTGGTTGATATACCGGACAGCAACTCGGGATACCTGCTTTGGCATGGTTGCATCGACGTAGACCTTCCACAATCGAAAGGCCTCAGCAGAAACATCTCCCCACGTTGTATACGGCGCGATTTTGCTGAACGTGAATCCGTTCACCCTGAACTGCGCAATCTCAGTTCCCCTCTGATATCGCCAACCGAGTTCCGTTTGCGTCTGCGAGGAGTTTAATACTTTGCCATTATCCACGCCAAACCGGGCCCAAAGTGATTGGATCGATCCCGCTTTCGCATACTGTTCGCCAATAGCCGAACTGAGGTCAGCGAACGTCTCAGCCGCCACCTGTTCTTGGCGCATGACCCTAAAATCAATAACAGCTTCGACAATAGGGGCATTCTCAAGATGTGTGCGTGGGCTTGCCATTATTTCCCTCTCCCAGCAACCAGATCAGCCTTTGTGAACCGCAGCCGATCTCCCTGGGACTAGTTTAGGCGTTTCGACAAACTGCTGAAGTGCCTGTTCGATGAATCGGCCCCCAACCTCAGCAGGAGTTCTTCCGTAGATTCCGCGCGTCGCAAGTTCCTTCAGCATATCAGCGGATTGCTCGGACAGCGTCACCTCGAACCGGACCCCAGGAGACAGACTTTTCTTCCTAGCCACTATACTCACCCGATAATTACACGGTAATTATCGGGTAATTATCGAACAATAGCAAGCACAATTCACTCTTGTTATCGGCCAATCCTAGGTTTCCTAGACCCCGCTTTATTTGGGGTCCTGTGATACCACGAACCACATGGCACGTAAGCGCCGTCCGCCTGGACGGCCACTCCCTTGCAGATTATTTCCTCATTTCGACGCACAATGACCCCAGAAGTCTTCCTTCAAATCACCGTCCCGGTACGTTCTCTTCGCGCCGTTTTCAGCCAGAAGGTGCCTGAAGAGGCCAAAACGTCATGTAACTCCTTATCCTGGAGGATTTTGCAGGGAACTTCTTTGTTATGAGGATTTTACAGCGCAACCCTGTCTGTAACCCCAAGAAAACAAGGATTTTGCGTCCAAAATACGGGTGGGGGTACCCGATCTTCCAGCCGGAGGCGGGCATGGCTGGTTTTCCAATTAGATTACTCGGAGTGATTCGCAGCTGCCAGCATTTTTCCGGCAACTCGCCCCACGCCGCGTAGCATGGACTTCACCGGCCAGCGGCCTTCGGCGTCGGGAAAGAAGATTTCGCCGGCGCGGCGGGCTTCAGCGCGGTAGTACCACCGCTTGAGCAGCGCCAGATGGCCTTGGCGGAGAGTCGCCGTCGGCCCGGAAGGCTCAGCCAGCTCGGCCAGCACAGCTTCCATGCGGGCTTCGAGCGCGCCGCGAGCGAGCTTGGCAGGCGTGGACGATGGCGCCACGGCTGAAGTGACATTCAGTCCGTCTTCGGAACCGGCGGATCCGATAGCGGCATTCGAATCTTGAGTCTCGACCATCAGCGCATCTGGAATCGGCTCAATCGCCATAGGGTGCGCAAAGAGCGATGTGGAGCCGGACTGCTCGTTCTGGATTCTCATGCCCAACGTTGAGAATCCTACAGGACCGCTGAGCCTTCCTTTTTCATAGAGGAAGACGGCGACCTCGCTGGAATTTGCCGAGGCTTGCAGAACGACTGCTCGAAGATGCGAGAGAGGGCGAACCAGCTCGGAGGAGAGAGCCCTCACGCTCTCTATGCGCTGGACCTGAGCGTGGAGCGCGGCGGCAGCCTCGAATTCAAGATTCACCGAGGCCTCCTCACGCCGCGTGCGAAGCTGGACCAGCTGGCTCTCGCCGCGCGTGGTCAGAAACTGCTCGACAGCCGTAGCCTCCTCGGCATAACGCTCGTCTGTGCAGCCCTTGTAGCAGGGCGCAAGGCACATCTTCATCTCTGAGTAGACGCAGCCGGGATGGCTCGGATTCGGCTTCAACTCCTCCGTGCAGCGGCGCAGCAGGAAGAGCTTGAGAGCCTCGTCGGCAAAGCGTTCCGCCGCCGCCCGTGACTGAAACGGCCCGTAGGCCCATCCGGCCTCGCGCTGGCTGGGGTGATTGGTAACGGCGATACGCGGGTAGGGATTGGCTCCTAAATAGCGGATAAAAGCCGGCGCTCTCAGGTGCATCCGCTCAAGAGATTTGGGTCCGTATACCTTTTCCAAAAGAGTGAACTGAGCGAGCAGCCCCTCAAACTCCGAGCCGGTCAACCGCCAGCGAATCTGCCGCACCCGCCCGGCCAACTGCAAGCGGCGCGGATATTTGGCCGAGGGCTGAAGCAACCGGGCAAGCCGCGCGCGCAGATTGGGCGTACGGCCGATGTACGGCTCGGCGTGCGCCTCCGCGCCATAGAGCGCAAAAACTGCCTGACTCGTCGGCAGTTGCGCCAGCGCCGCCTTGGCGTCGGCCGGATCGAAACCGACTTGCTGCATTGCAATCTCGGAATTTTGCTTCGAAGCCGCCATTCCGCTCAAACTCCGCTAACTTCCCGCAATCATCATGCCGTCAATGCGCAGTGTGGGCGAGGCTACCGCGCCTCGAAACTCCAGATCGCTGCCGATAGCAACCACGTTGCGCAGCATCTCGGCCAGGTTGCCGGCGATGGTCACCTCTTCAACGGCATGAGTGAGCACGCCGTTCTCAATCCACAGGCCAGTTGCGCCGCGCGAGTAGTCGCCAGTGACCACGTTGACGCCAAAGCCCATCAGGCTGGTAACGTAAAGCCCGACACGCACCTCCGCGATGATCTGCTCCGGAGTCTGTGTTCCCGGCTCAAGATACAGGTTGCCGCAGCCGATGCCTGGCGTGCCTGCTAAACCTCTTGACGCGTTGTGGGTGGATTTCATTTTCAGCTTGCGAGCCGTATAGGTGTTCAGCAGGTAGTTGCGCAGCACGCCATTCTCCACCACTACTGTGCGCTGCGAAGGAAGCCCTTCGCCGTCAAATGGAGAAGTCCCGAAGCCGCCCATCCCTGTGGGCAGCAGCATGGTGTTGTCATCGATGATGGTCACGCCCGGCGCGGCGATCTGCTCGCCCAGCTTTCCGGCCAGAAACGATGCCCCGCGCCAGATGGCGTCTCCCGAGGCTGCCTCAAAGACCGAACCGAGAAGCGTGCCAGCCACCTCCCGCGCAAAGACAATCGGAACCTGTTGCGTGGGGACGCGCCGCGCGCCCAGCCGGCGAAGCGTGCGCCGCGCCGCCTCTTTGCCGATGGCCTCGGGCGATTCGAGGTCCGCAAGCCTGCGCGCGCTCGACCACCAGCCGTCGCGCTGCATCGAGCCGTCCACGTCCACCGCCAGCGGCGCCGCCGCGACTCCTGCGTAGCTTGAGCGGTAGCCGCCCACAAAACCGCGCGAGTTGGCCAGCACCTTGCTCCCCGTAGCCGCGTCGAAGCTGCCGCCATCGGAGTTGGTGATACGCGGGTCGGCCGCGAGCGCCGCTGCCTCCGCCCGCCGCGCCCACTCGATGCGCTCCGGCCCCGAAAGCGAGTACACGTCTTCGTCGTAGAGGTGCAGGTCACCGGGCAGCGAACCGAATTCGCCTCTCTCCGGCAAGCCGCTGAAGGGATCTTCTTCGGTAACTTTAGCCAGCGCCAGCGCGCCGTCAACAAGCTGGCGGATTCCATCCGGGGTCAGGTCGCTGGTCGAGGTCGAGGCCGATCGCTTGCCCAGAAAAACCCTCAAGCCCAGCCCGCGCGAGCCGGACTCCTTCAGCGTCTCCACCTGGCCCATGCGCACGTTCACGCTGAACTCGTCGCCCTCGCGCGCCACGGCCTCGGCGTCGCTGGCCCCGGCTTTCATGGCCAGCGCCACTACATCGGCGGCAAGGGATTCTAGATCGAATTTTGTTGGATCGCCGGGAGCGGCAGATTTGGCCATGGGTCAACAGTACCAAACCCCGTCCATTTCAGCACCCGTTCGCGCCTGAGGCAGCGCAGCCTACTCCAGAGACTCAATGTTTCGCCGGGTAACGGGCGAGGATAAGACCAGCATCGTGGTGGTTGCGACATAGGGCATGAACTTTTTGATGATATCTTCCAGGGCCTCGGACGTGGGCACGAAGACTTTGAGCAGAAATGTGTCTTCACCGGCGATGTGGTGACATTCCTGGACCTCGGGCATCTCGCGGGCCAGGGCGATGACGTGAGTAATCATGTCGCCGATGACACGGACGCGAATAAAAGCGCAGACGGACCGCCCGACCTTTTGGCGGTCGATCTCAACCCGGTATCCGGTGATGATTCCAGCCTCTTCCATGCGGTGAACCCGCTCGATAACCGCCGGCGTAGAGAGACCGACCCGCCTGCCAAGTTCAGAAAAGTGAATGCGCGCATCGTCCTGGAGTTCGGCCAGAATGTGCCATCCGATGGGATCGAGGAGTTTGGTAATATCTACGGCGTCTGTCATTTGTGACCTAAAAAACTTCCGAAAATACACAAAAGTATCATATAAATCGTATTCCTTTCTGCTGTGAGCCTCAAGTAGATTCCATTATCGGATGGATTCGGTTTCACAACTCGGCCATCTGGAATACTGCTCGGTCAATATGGACGCGAACACGACCGCGTAGTCGCTGCTTGAGGTCTTTGTCACCATGGCACTATCTTTACAATACGAATTGCGTTTGTCTCGTCGCATGAGCCATCTGGGCACCGAAACTGCCTTTGAAGTTCTTAGCAAAGCGAAGGCGCTGGAGCGCCAGGGCAAGAGCGTCATTCACCTGGAAATCGGCGAGCCTGATTTCGACACGCCCTCCAATATCGTTGAAGCGGGCGTGGATGCGCTGCGCAAAGGCTGGACCCACTACGGTCCCTCCGCAGGCCTGCCCGAGCTGCGCCAGGCGATCGCCGAATACGTCAGCGGCACGCGCGGCATCACGGTCACCCCCGACGAAGTGGTCGTCGTGCCCGGCGGAAAACCCATCATGTTCTACGCCATCCTGGCGCTGATCGATGAAGGCGATGAAGTGATTTATCCCAATCCCGGATACCCCATCTACGAATCGATGATCAATTTTATGGGAGGCACGGCGGTTCCCATCCAGCTCCGCGAGGAGCGAGATTTCACGCTGGATGTCAACGATCTGCCCGCGCTGATCACCGACCGCACCAAGCTCATTATCCTCAACTCTCCGCAGAATCCCACCGGTGGCGTCATGCCGCGCCGAGATATAGAGCAGGTGGCCAGGATCATCGACGACCGCGATATCCTCGTTCTCTCGGACGAAATCTACAGCCGCCTGCTCTTTGAAGGCGAGCACTTTTCGATTTCGTCGATCCCTGACATGAAAGAGCGCACAATTATTCTCGACGGCTTCTCGAAATCCTACGCTATGACCGGCTGGCGCATGGGCTACGGCGTCATGCGCGCCGATCTGGCCACGCACATCACCCGTCTGATGACCAACTCCAACTCCTGCACCGCCAGCTTCACTCAAATCGCGGGCATTGAAGCGTTGCGTGGAGATCAGAGCGCCGTCACGCGCATGTGCGCGGAATTCAAGAAACGCAGCGAATTTTTCGTTGCCGGGTTAAACAAGATCAAAGGCTTCAGTTGCCGCCGGCCCAAGGGCGCGTTCTACGTCTTTCCCAACATCACCGATACGGGTTGGAAGTCCAAGCCGCTGGCCGACGCACTGCTCGAGCAGGCCGGAGTGGCGGCGCTTTCCGGCACTGCTTTCGGAATTTACGGCGAAGGCTATCTGCGCTTCAGCGTGGCCAATTCGATGGAAAACCTACAACAGGCGCTCGAACGCCTCGACAAGTGGACAAAGCAGAACCTCTAGGAGAAAGCCATGGCCCTCACAGATTCCGCCACCGGCAAAATCATCCAGGCGTATTCCATCGAACAGCTCAAGGATGCCGCCAACCTGATGCGCGGCTATGATCTGGTATCGCTTTGCGCGGCAGGCTCGGGCCACTCCGGCGGAACTCTTTCCATCATGGACATCGTCGCGGCGCTGTACCTCCATGTCGCCCAGCACGATTCAAAAAATCCCAACTGGCCTGATCGCGACCGCATTATCTGGTCTGCGGGTCACAAGGCGCCGGCGCTGTATGTTGGCCTGGGCTTCGCCGGCTTCTGCGATATCAACGACGTGGTGACCCTGCGCAAGCTCCACTCGCGCTTTCAGGGCCACCCGCATTGGTTGAAATTGCCCGGCGTCGAGGTCTCTTCGGGATCGCTGGGGCAGGGCCTCAGCATTGCGGTCGGCATGGCGCTTTCCGCCCGGCTCGACGGCAAGTCGCACAAGATCTTCTGCCTGATGGGCGACGGCGAACAGCAGGAGGGCCAGGTCTGGGAGGCCGCCATGGAGGCCGGCCACTACAAGCTGGACAACATCATCGCCGTCATTGACGTCAATCGCCTGCAGATTGACGGCTGGGTGAAGGACGTGATGCAGGTTGAGCCGCTGGACTCGAAGTACGCGAGTTTTGGCTGGGAGGTGCTGCGCGTCAACGGCCACGACATGAAGCAACTGGTGGATGCCTTCGAGAAGGCCAAAACGCTTGTCGGCAAGCCGGTGGTTATTCTGGCCGACACCGTCAAAGGCAAGGGCGTCAGCTTCATGGAGAATGTGGCCGGATGGACGCAATACGTGGCCTTGCCGTTGCCGCCGGCGCCGGTACGTATTGCTCCTCCGAACTTCCGTTCCACGGCACCGACGGCGACGCGCGCGTCGACCATCAGTACGCCGGTCTCATCCACCAGCAACGGATTGATATCAAGGTCGCGGAGCTCGGGAATATCCGCCGCCATCTGCGCCAGCTTGACCAGAACCATCGCGACGGCGTCCGTCCTTGACCGCGGGCACGTCGCGATAGGCGCGCAGCAGCCGCGAGACACGGGTCCGCCCGATAAGGTCGCGGGCCAGTTGCAGATCGAGCGGCGGAAGCGCCAGCGCCTTGTCGTTGATGATCTCGACCGCCGTGCCGCCGTGGCCGAACACGATGACAGTGCCAAAGGTCGGATCGTCGGCGAGGCCCAAAATCAGCTCACGCGCCTTCGGCCTCACCACCATCGCCTGAACAATCGACGCCGGAAATCCGCGCCTCCGGGCGCAGCGCTTTCGCCCGCGCGAGGATATCGCGCCGTTGCCGCACGCACGGCATCGACGCTGGTAAGATTGAGAACGACGCCACCGACATCGGATTTGTGAACGATGTCGCGCGACATGATCTTGAGCACGACGGTCGCGCCCTGCGCGAACAGCGCCGAGGCGTAGCGCGACGGCCTGCTCGGCGTCGGCGGCCGCGAATGTCGGCACCATCGGGATTTGATAGGCCTCGAACAGCCGCGCGATCTCGACCGGGTCGAGCCATTGGCGGCCATCGGCGAGCGCCGCCGCGACGATTTGCCGGGCCGCATCGGTATCGGGCGCAAACTCGCTCGGCATCGCCGGCGGGACCTGCGCCAGCGCCGCCACAACCTCGCGATGCTGCACCAGATGCATGAAGCCGCGCACCGCATCGTCTTCGGTCGGATAGTTCGGAATTCCGGCGCCGCTCAGCATATCGCTGATTTTCTGGTCCGCGCCGACCCAGACCGCGAGCACCGGTTTGGCCGAACCGAGGCAGCCGCTGTGCGGTACTTGCCGACCGATGCCGGTCACGGTAGCTGCGATCTCGTCGGCCGGAGCGATCGCGGTCTGAACGTTCATCACCAGGACCGCGTCATTGCCCGCGTCGGCCAGCAGCACCTCGAGCGCTGCCGCATAGCGCGCGGCGTCGGCGTCGCCGACGATATCGACGGGATTCGATCCGGACCATGTCGGCGGCAGATACCGCGTCGAGCTTCTCGCGGGTAGCAGGCTCGATCGCCGCGGGAATACCGCCGAGTTCGACAAGCCGGTCGATCGCGAGAACGCCGATGCCGCCGCCATTGGTCAGGATCGCCAGCCGCTTTCCCGGCGGCGCTGTCGACGCGCCCCAGCGTCTCGGCGCAGTCAAACAACTCGCGAAGATCCGATACCCGCAGGATTCCGGCGCGACGGAACGCGGCATCGTAGACCGCGTCCGAACCGGCCAGCGCGCCGGTATGGGTCGCGGCGGCCTTTGCCCCCTGCGCCATGCGCCCGGATTTGACGACCACGACCGGCTTGATCCTCGCGGCGGCACGCGCCGCCGACATGAATTTGCGGGCGTCCTTGATCGCTTCGACATAGAGCATGATGGCGCGGGTCTTGCCGTCCAGCGCGAAATAATCGAGCAGATCGGCGATATCGACGTCGAGCTGGTCGCCGATGAAACGATTCCGGAAAATCCGACCCCGCGCTGCGCCGCCCAGTCGACCATGCCGGCGGCAATGGCGCCCGATTGGGAAATCAGCGCCAGAGTTTCCCACTGCGGGCATATGCGCGGAGAAACTCGCATTGAGGGCGGCGCCGGGCATCATGATGCCGAGGCAATTCGGTCCGATCAGCCGCATTCCGAATTTGTGCGCGGCGCGCCTGGCGGCTTCCGCCAGAGCGAGCCCGCGCCGTGGCCAAGTCCAGCTGAGACAATAACGACGCCCGCTGCGCCGAGCCCTCCCGCCTCATCGACGATATCTGCAACTGCTACTGCCGGCGCCGTGATCACCACGAGTTCGGGCACAAAAGGCAATTTGGCTCGAGGCTGCCGACGGCGACAACGCCGTCGATTTCGGCATAATGCGAGTTCACCAGGCCGAATTCGCCCCTGAATTTCGCCTTGCAAATGTTCCCGAGAATGGCCCGACCGACGGAACCAGGCCGCGGACTTGCCCCAACCAGTGCGACCGAACGCGGCGACAGCAGATTTTTCAGACGGTAGATGGACATCAGGTCAATCATCCAGCAGGCGCTTAGCCTGAATATACGAATTTTGAGGCGCCCGTGGGCATGTCCTGGCTTCTAATGCGACGTCAGAACTCCGCACGGGTGGCCACCCGATGACGGCCTTCCGCCCGTCCGATCTCGTTGAACTGGGAGCGGCCACAGGCTCCCATCGCAGAAGATCATGGCATTGGGCCGCTACGTAGGCATCGAACATCTTTCGCCAAAATCGCGGAGGCCGGCGCCGCGCGGCTTCCGATCGCCATTGCCACCCCATTGGATTCCCCGATAAACGGCAGCAGGACATCCTTGACGGGCATGTGTGCTCTCCCTTGCAACGTCAGGTATTGGACGAAACTTGTTGTTGATCTTCATCAAGATGAGTTCTTGGATGAGAGACCCGTTGCTTTGATCGACGTCAAGGGCTCATCGGCTTCAAGTTCTATGCATTGTTTTGCCCGTCATACGGAGAAGCAGATGCGTGCAATGGTGTTGTCCGCTCCGGGAGTACCTCTCCGGATGGTGGAACGCGCGGACCCTGTCCCCGGTGAGGGAGAGATCTCGCGTCAAGGTGAGCGCGTGTGGGGTTTGCCGGACCGATCTCCATGTGGTCGACGCGGAGCTTCCCGGGGTCAGATATCCGATCATTCCTGGTCATGAAATCGTCGGCCGCGTCGACCTTGTCGGCGGCAACGTGACGACCCATCAGGTCGGTGATCGCGTTGGAATCCCCTGGCTAGGATATACCTGCGGCGTCTGCCGGTTCTGCAAGGAGGGCATGGAAAATCTCTGCGATCATCCTCTCTTCACCGGATATACACGCGACGGCGGCTTCGCCACCCACACCATTGCCGACGCGCGCTACGCTTTCCCGCTCGGCGAAGACGGCGACGACGCTTCGATCGCGCCGCTGTTATGCGCCGGCCTGATCGGGTGGCGATCGCTAGTGATGGCGGGCAACGCCAAACTGCTCGGCATTTATGGCTTCGGCGCCGCTGGCCACATCGTCGCCCAGATCGCGCGCTGGCAGGGTCGGTCCGTCTATGCCTTTACACGATCCGGCGATGCGGCAGCGCAAGATTTTGCCCGCCGGCTCGGAGCGGCGTGGGCCGGCGCGTCGGACCAGCGGCCTGAAACGCTGCTTGATGCCGCGATCATCTACGCTCCCATCGGAGAGTTGGTGCCGACAGCGCTCCGCGCGGTGCGCAAGGGCGGTAAGGTGGTATGCGCCGGAATCCACATGAGCGATATTCCGAGCTTTCCTTACAATCTTCTCTGGGAAGAAAGGCAACTGGTGTCGGTCGCCAACCTTACGCGCCAGGACGGACTGGATTTTCTCAAGATTGCGCCTTAGGCTGGCATCCGGACCCAGACGACGGCGTTTCCGCTCCATGAGGCCAATGAGGTCCTGCAAAAGCTCCGGACGGGACAAGTCCTGGGTGCTGCAGTCCTCAAACCCTAGGTTCATCGGCGCATGACAACTTCGGTGACAGCCGACACGAGCATGCAAGACGCGTCTTTGCTCTTTCTGACAGATCCGTTGCCCATCCTCATGTCGATCGGATCGATACGCATGCGGCGTCGGTCTTTCTCGAGGGCGACCGCGCACTGAAGATCAAACGCGCCGTCCGATTTCCATATCTGGATTATTCGACGTTGGAGAAGCGTAAAGCGGCCTGCGATGCAGAGATGACCATCAATCGCCAGTTCGCGCCACAAATCTACCGTCGCGTCGTTCCTATCACGCAAGACGACGATGGAGCCCTGAGCATCGACGGAAATGGTGCGCCGGTATTCGGCGATCGAAATGACCCGCTTTGACGAGCGCTCAGACCATCGATCATCTGGCAGAATCCGGTGAGCTGGATCGCGCCCTTGTTGACGCCATTGCCGACGCGATCGCGGCCTCGCACGCGGTCGCGCCGTTGGCGCCGGTTGAACCCTGGATCAAATCGATCCCCGCCCTTATCGAAGGTAATACCGAGGCATTCCGAACCGCGGCTTGCTTTCCCCCAGACGACATTGACGACCTCCAAGCTGCGTCTCTGTCTGCGTTTTCTTGCGTCCGCAAGTTGCTGGAGCAGCGCGGGCGAGACGGGGACATGTACGTCGATGCCATGGCGACCTGCACCTGTGACGATGCGTC
>CAWJDN010000155.1:0-7446 GCA_963840985.1 uncultured Acidobacteriaceae bacterium | reverse complement strand
AAGCGCGGGGCTAACCAACCTTGCGCCTCCGGCGCGTTTTTATGGAATCTCTTTTCCCCACGCTACCACCCCAAGAAACAAAGACCGTTTCTTGGGAACCCCGGTGAAGCGCGGGGCTAACCAACCTTGCGCCTCCGGCGCGTTTGTGCGGACATTACTTATGCAGTCCTCATTAACCCTAGTTGATGGAGATGCGAATGAGGCGCAGAGGCGGATTTTCCTGGGGATCGGGAGTGTCCGGATCGGATGGAAGGCGAATCTCGGTGGCCTGACCCAGTTGGCTAAGCCTCGCAAGGAGCGCATCGTGCGGATCGTAGTAGGATGTCTCGAATAAAACCAGCCACACCGCATTCGGTCTTGACGCGGAAAGTCGGGATACATATTCGTCCAGATCGGAGTTCATGATTACAGGACCGCCCGGGCCCTTGTATCCCTGCTTCTCCCACCAATCGTAGACAGAACGCGGGAATCCGCTTTCCTCCGGCTGAAAGTGCGTGTGACGGGCGAAATAGTCGAAGGGCATCTGCGCATACAAGGCATCAAAAATAACTTTATCGCCGGGATGGTAATTCTGCTGAACAACGCCGACGAGATTTTCCCAGGGACGCCCGTGTTGCTTGACTGCCTGCCGATAGAAGCCCGCGGCATAGATGCAGAGGATGAGTGTAGCGAGGGCCATGCCGGGAATCCGCCAGCGCGGCTTCGCCGCTCCAACTTGAAAGGCGCGCGCGATGGCTAACGCAAGCGGAGGAATCAACGGCAGCATATAGCGCGTGGAAGCGAGGTGAAGAATAACCATACCTGCCCCGACCGCCAGGATCAGCAGGCAGAATAACCGGCAGAGTTCGTCGTTCTTAATAACTCCAAGAAAGCCGATGCATGCCAGGGAAAGAACAAGTGGAATTGCGCAGAGCAATAGCAGCCGGGATGACGCCGTGGGATAGAATCCCATCATCGCCGCCGCATTTTTTGCTATAACCTTGATTCCCGCCGGCTCGTCCGGATTCGGCGCGGCGCCGAAAGAGATGGCGCCGGGATTTTGACGACTGAGAGTTCGAACCTGAATCAGTTGAGTCTTTCCGTGATACTGGTGAAGAAGAACCGGAAGACCCGGTGAAATGAGCAGGAGGGTTAATATGCCGGCGGCGAAGAGACGGATGATGCGCCGCCGCAGGAAAGCGGAAGCGATGAGCCAGTGAATAAAAAGTCCCAGGATGATAAATATGCCGATGTACTGAACATAAAACAACAGAGCAGCCAAGACTCCATAAGCGACGACCAGCCAGCGATCCTCCCGATCTTCAACGGCGACCAGCCAGTGCACCATCAGAAGGCAGATGAAGATGAGAATGAAGAGCGCATACATCCGCACTTCAAGGGAGTAGACAAAGAGCATGGGGGAGAGGACAAAGAGGGCCGCGGCATAAGCGCCGAAGCGAGTCCCCAGCATGCGCCGTGACAAAACGAAGATCGCCAGTGCGCTGAATAAATTGAGCGCAACACTGAAGAGCCTTAGTTGCGCTTGCGTGTCGCCGATCGCGTGAATCCACAGATGCAGGAGTAAATAATAGAGAGGAGGATGAACGTCTCCCGCGGCATAGCGAAGGATTTTGGCAAAGGGCAGGCTTGCCACAAACGCGGAATACGTTTCGTTCATCCACAACTCGCGTGAATTGAGAGCGGATAATTTACATATGGTGCATACCAGCAGGACAAGGCCAAAGAGAACGCAGGATGCAATCGATGCGACGAGCCAGCGGCGGCGAACGTCTTCGAGTAACTTCACCATGGTGCACAAATCCATTTCAAACGAAATTCAAAGAACGACAGGTTTCAGTTTAGACTAGTAGTGCAGCGATGAAAGACTCCATCCACGTCTCGAAAGAGAACTACCTCAAGGCCATTCTGGAGGCCGAGGCCGAGGGGCGCGAGGTGATTCCGGCGCTGCTGGCTCATTGGCTCGAGGTCTCGGCGCCGGCGGTAACCATGGCGCTCAAACGGCTCAAGCGCGACGGCTTTGTCAAAGTGGGCGCGGACGGCATTGTGCGGCTGACCGCGACGGGCCGGGAGACCGCCTATCGCACCGCTCTGCGCCACCACCTCATCGAGCGCATGTTGACCGAAATCTTCGGCATGGAGTGGCATGAGATTCACGAGGAGGCCGAGCGGCTGGAGCACGCCGTCTCCCCGGCCTTTGAAACCAAACTCAAGGAGAAACTGGGCGAGGGCGGCGCTTGTCCGCACGGCAACCAAGTGCTTCCGGAGAGCCCGCTAGAGCGCAAGAAGCGCGGCGAATTGCCGCTTTCGGAGGCTCAAGAGGGCCGGCGCTACAGGGTGGTCAGTCTCCACGAGCGCGACCCGAAGCTGCTGCTTTTTTTGCACAGCAACGGCATAGGTCCCGGCCAAAGCCTGCGCGTGGTCAGCCAGAATTACGACCAAACCGTTTCGATTGAGCTACCTGCGGGGATTTCTATTTTGGGTCGCCCGGCTGCGGATGCTGTCTGGCTGCGAGCTGAACAGACGTGATAATTAAAAATAAGTTAAAATGTTAACCATAGTTAACTAGTTGTGGCATACTTTTTGTATGAGCTTGACCGAACTCACTCCGTTGCCGGTAATTCCCGGTCTTGCGCCGGGACCGGAGCACCGTGTGCCCTCGCTGCCCGAGGTTCATGCGACGGTGGGGATCTCGCGCTCGCCGCAATATTGGCGGAGGCTGCTGGGATTTCTCGGCCCGGGATTTCTGATCTCGGTGGGCTACATGGACCCCGGCAACTGGGCCACGGACATTGCCGGCGGCTCGCGCTTCGGCTACACGCTGCTGTTCGTCATCATGGCCTCGAACCTGATGGCAATTCTGCTGCAAAGCCTGAGCCTCAAGCTGGGCGTGGCCACAGAGCGCGATCTGGCTCAGATGTGCCACCAGAGTTACGGCCCCAAGGTAAGCTATGCGCTGTGGATCGGCGCGGAGATCGCCATCGCCGCCTGCGACCTGGCCGAGGTGATCGGCTCGGCTATCGCCCTGAACCTGCTCTTCCACATTCCACTTTTCTACGGCGTGCTGATTACCAGCGTGGACGTGCTGCTGATTCTCGTGATCCAGCGCTGGGGTTTCCGTTACATTGAGGCGCTGGTGATTACGCTGATTGGGACCATGGTGGCGCTGTTCGCCGTACAGATGTTTCTCTCCAAGCCAGAGTACTGGCCGGTGTTGCGGAATCTTTTTATTCCCTCGCCCGCCATCATTTCGAATCCCGACATGCTGTACATCGCGATTGGGATTTTGGGCGCGACGGTGATGCCGCACAACCTTTACCTGCATTCCTCGATTGTGCAGAGCCGCAAATATGAGCGCACGCCCAAGGGCAAGCGGGAGGCCATCCACATGGCCAACGTCGACTCGGCGCTGGCGCTCACCATCGCTCTGTTTGTGAACGCTGCGATTTTGATTGTAGCGGCGGCGGTCTTCAATCGCCGCGGACTCTACGATGTCGCGGCCATTCAGGACGCCTACAAGCTGCTCAGCCCACTGTTGGGCGCTGCCGGGGCGAGCACTCTGTTTGCCATTGCGCTGCTGGCCAGTGGGCAGAATTCTTCGATTACCGGGACGCTGGCCGGGCAGGTGGTGATGGAGGGCTTCATTCACCTCAAGCTGTCGCCGTGGCTGCGGCGGCTGATCACCCGCTCGCTGGCCATCATCCCCACCATCATTGTGGTGGCGATTACCGGCGAGCAGGGCACGGAAAAACTGCTCATCCTGAGCCAGGTGATTCTCTCGCTGCAACTGAGCTTTGCCGTGGTGCCGCTGGTGATCTTTACCGGCAGCCGCAAGAAGATGGGCGAGTTTGTGAACGCTCCCTGGCTGCAGGGGCTGGCCTGGACGACTGCCGCAGCCATTGTCGTCCTGAATGGGTGGCTGCTGATTCAAACCGCGATGGGCCGCTAATTCACCGTTTCCCCACGGAGGTTACGCATGAAACATAGTAGAAGAAATGGATACATCTCTCTCTGTTTTCTGATGTTAACTATGGTTAACTCGGTTCCGCTCAAAGCGCAAAGCGGAACGTCGAGCGCTATCTCGGGCACGGTGACGGACTTGACTGGCGCGGTACTACCCAATGCGGCGGTTACGGCAACCAATGTGAATACCAGCGCCACCCGTGCCGGGCAAACCAATGCCGACGGCCGCTTTCTCTTTTCCCAGGTAGATCCCGGCACTTATACGGTGACGGTGAAGGCCGACGGGTTCGCGGCGCAGACTTCGCTCCCGGTTGCCGTAGAAGTGGGGCGCACCGCGACCTTGAACTTCAGTCTTTCCTTGGCCGCAACCTCGCAGACGTTGGTGGTGACGGCGCTACCGGCAATGCTAACCCTGGAGAATCCCAATACCACCACCACGCTCGAAGCTGAAACGATTGCCAGCCTTCCTAATCCAGGACAGGACCTGACCTATTTAACGCAGTTCGCGCCTGGGGCGCTGATGAATACCGCCGGCTCCTCAAACGACGCAAAAGCTGCCGGGGGCTACGGAAACGTCGAATTCAACGGCCTGCCCGCAACCTCCAACGGTTACATATTGGACGGATACGACAGCAACGATCCGTGGCTCGGACTGAATATCGGGTTATCGACGAATCTTGTTATTGGCCTGGATGCGGTCGGAGAGACGACCGTTAATACGAATTCCTACTCCGTCGATCAGGGAAGATATGGCGCGTCGCAGGTGAATTATTTCACCAAATCCGGAACCAACAAATTTCACGGCGACCTTTACGAGCTATGGAACGGGTCGTTGCTGAATGCCGAGGACTACTTTTTGCACGACAACGACACGCCGGGAAACATCGCTAAAAAGCCCCGCTCCACGGTGAATGAGTTTGGCGTGAGCGTGGGCGGACCGATCATCAAGGACAAGCTGTTTTTCTTTGCACACTATGAGGGCATCCGGATTGCTCTGCCTTTAGTTTCGCAGGCTGTTGTGCCATCGCCTGCCTATCAGCAGTATGTCTTGCAGCAGTTGCCAACACAGGAGGTTGCGTTCTATCAGCAGATGTTCGCGCTTTACAACAATACGGCGGGCACCCCGATTCCCGTTCTCTCCTGCCCACTGGACAACGGGCTCGGTTGCGCGAACCAGCGCCAGGAGTCGCTGACCAACAGCGACAAGGAAAATCTTATGGTGGTAAAAATCGACCACACCATCGATACGCACAGCAGCGTCTGGTATCGCTACCAACAGGACACGGGGCTACAGGCTGCCTATACCGATCCTATTAACTCAATCTTCAACTCTTACTCTCCGCAGCCGCAGTACACGCTGGTTGCCGGTTATACCCATCTATTCAATTCGAATCTGGTCAACCAGTTCAATCCCGGCGCGAGCTGGTATTCCAGCATCTTCGAGCCGAACAACTTTGCGCAGGTTCGGCAGACCTTCCCCATTGTATTGATGGCAGGCACCAACAACGCGCCTTTTACAACCATTGGAGGCAATGACAACACCTACCCCCAGGGTCGCAAGGTGACCCAGTGGCAGATCAACGATAACCTGATCTGGACGCGCGGCAAGAACACCTACAAGTTTGGCGTCAACACGCGGCGCATCGACGTAAGCGACTACGATCTGGGCGAGGGAAGCGTGCCTACCGTCATCTACAACGATCTTGACCAATTCACTCACGGCGTGGCATACACGGCAAGCCAGACGTTTCCCGTTTCCCTGAAGGAACGAGTAGCGGCGGGCAATCTCGAACTCTATGCGATGGACACCTACAAGCCGACGGCGCGCGCCACGCTTACCGCTGGTGTACGGGCGACATGGAATACCAATCCCGTCAATCAACAGCGATTGTTTGCGCGACCGGCCGGGTCGTTTCTCGATCTCTCCCACAACATCGCGCAGCCTCTCGATCAAGCGATTCAAACCGGGCTTCGCGGACTTTTTCCGGCGACGCCGCTGTTCATCTGGCAGCCTCGCGTTGCCGCGGCCTACCAGATCACTCCGGGGTTCGTAATCCACGCCGGATTCGGTGTCTTCAACGACATCATTCCCGCGCAGGTTGCCGACCTTGCCGCCACCAATGCACCTTACTCACCAACCTTTGTCGGCGGCATCCACGGCCAGGTGGGCGGCGTTGGGATAGCTCCGAGCGTAACCGGCAGCGCGGTCGATGCAACTGCCGATGCCAACCAAAGCTTTCAATCTGTTTTCAGCGCGGGTGGTGCGCCCTGTGCCGGCATTGCCGCGGGCGCGCCCACATGCCCGCTTGCCGTCAGCATGAACACGTTTCCCAGCGGCACGCTCAAGACACCCTATTACTACCAATATAACTTGGGGATCGAGCGTAAGGTGGGCACGCGGGGCGCGGCGCGGGTAGATTACGTCGGCACGCGCGGCGTGCATGAGCCGTATCAAGTGGAGTTGAACGGCTACCAGACGGTCTGCGATGGATGCTTTGCTCCTTATCCCTATCAGCAGCCGCTCGATCAGAGATTCGGAAGCGTCAATGAATTTCAAACCAACGCAAGCAGCAATTATTCCGGCTTGCAGGCCACTATCACCGATCAGATCGGCAGTCTTACTCTAAGAGGAAACTACACCTTCAGCCATTGCCTGGATGAGGTTTCGAATGGAGGACTGCTCTCGTTTTCCAGTCAGGGAATTCTGTCGCCGCTGCCGGGCGAACTCAGCCGCCAGTATGGGGCTTGCGACTATGACGTGCGCCATAACATCTCGGCCTTCGGAATCTACCGGATTCCTTTCTCATCTACCCATGCGCTGCTGCGGACGGTTTTCAGCGGCTGGTCGTTTTCTGAAACGGCATTCTTTCATAGCGGGCTTCCGTTCACCGTGCTCAGTCAGCCGTATACGGCAAACGGCCTCGGCATCTTTCAAGGCGAGCGGACCGCAATTTGCTCGCAGAGTTCCCGGCGTGCCGCTCTACCGGAAGACTCCATATTCCGGCGTCACCGTGGCGGGAACCAAGCAGTGGCTAAATCCGGAGGCATTTATCTCGGTCGTCGATCCGACCACGGGCGCCTGCACTGGAGGCGATACGGTTATCAACTGTCAGTTTGGAGATTCGGGGCGCAATACGGTACGCGGGCCGCATTTTACCTACTCGGACATCTATCTGACGAAAAAGTTTCCCATCACAAAAGCTGTATCATTGCGTTTCGATACGCAGTTTTTCAACGCGTACAACCACGCGAACTTCGCCTTGCCGAGCAATGTGCAAGCCGGAGTGCCCCCCAACTTGGTAGCGAGCGATCCGGGAGGATACATCCCGGCAAAATTCGGCACGCTGGAAAGCACCATCTCGCCGCCAACAGGATTGCTCGGCGTTGGCCTGGGTGGAGACAGCTCGCCGCGCATGATCGCATTTCAGGCAAGGATAGAGTTCTGAGAAATCTGGCGAAGGCCGCGGCCAAGCGGCTGATCCCCTA
>CAWJDN010000154.1:0-4180 GCA_963840985.1 uncultured Acidobacteriaceae bacterium | reverse complement strand
CGAGGAACTTCTCGTCGGGATTAACCTCGACACCCTCCGGATGATCGACCGCGATCAGTCGCAACTGGTCGATGTAATTCACCTCTTCCATCGGCTCCATGAAGCGCAGGCTCAGCTTGCCTTTCACCGGCGCAAGCTGCGCGCCGTCAACCTTGATCCACTCGCCGGGGTTGGGCGTATTGCGCCGCGTAGGCGTGAACCAGTGGCCCACCACCGCCGCGCCGATCACGTCCGTCACCAACTTGTATTTGTGCCCGTTCCATGCGAACAGAACCGGGCACGAACTTCCGCGGCGATCAACCTCCTTCATCGCAATCACCGGCTGATGCGGCAAGTCGATCTCGTCTTGCAACACGCCCGTTGGCCACAGAATCCGCAGCAGGTCGATGTGGTCCGCATCGCCGAGGCCGACGAGAATCTGCGGAGGCCCTTGCGTCTGATAGCCCGACGCTCCGGCCAGCTCCCACTTCTGCCATTGGCCACTGGCGAAGACTTCCACCTTTGCGCCGATTGCCGTCTTATTGTCAGCAAAGCCGGTCAGATCGAGGCGAACGGAGTGATTCTTGTTGCCGCCCACATTGCGCAGCAGCACCGGCGGCGCGTTCAACTGCGTCACAATCAAATCAGCGGCGCCATGGTCCTCGACGGCAATCAATCCTCGCGGCGCGATGAGCTTCACGTTGTCGAGTCCTAACGTATGGCTCACATCCTCGAAGCTACCGTCACCGCGATTGCGAAAGACCTTCACGCACGGTCCGTCTTTGGTTTCCAAAATCGCAGCCAGATCGATCCAGCCGTCGTTGTCGATGTCGACAGCGGTCAGGCCCCAGCCGCGCGTCGCGTCGACAGCCCCCACGCCCCATCCGCGTAGTGCGTCCTTGATAGGGAGTTCCGCTCTTTCAAATCGTCGGCCAATATTTTCCGGTCCCGCAACATTCTGCCATAACGTAAGTCCCGGCGCTCCGGCGTGAGTGACCGCTATGTCCATCCAGCCGTTTTTGTTGTAGTCCAGCACGGTAATGCCTACCGTCTGCGGCGGAGGTGGAGAAGGGTGTTTCCTCGCACGAACATCTTCCCGAGCTTCTTTCTTTGTTGCCTGATGGAAAGTTCCATGTTCTGCGACCTCCATAAAATCTTCAGTTGATATTGCGAAACTGAATCCGTCAAACAACGCCTGCGTCGGATACTTGCCCTCACGAGGATTTATATAGATCAACGGCGCTGGCCCGTCGCCAGTCACAGCAATATCCACTGCGCGATCGTTGTTGAAGTCGGTGAGAATCGCGGCGTTCGTCTTCCCGCTCCCGCCCAATTCTGTCGGCTCCGTCCATTCAGTGAAGGTTTTATTCCCGTTGTTCCGCCACAAAATATTCGACGTGCCTCCATCTCTCAACGGAGCCCCTGTCAAGAAAAGATCCAGATCGCCATCGTGGTCGTAATCGATAAATGTGATTCCGCTTGGCCGGTTCTTGGGAACTAACCCAGCCTCAGCCGTCACGTCCTGAAACTTTCCGTGACCCAGATTGCGGAAGAGCAGTAACGCATCGTCGAGCGCGACGGCCAGATCATTCAACCCATCGCCGTCGTAATCGCCCACGGCGCAGGCCACGCCATGACCACTGGCCTTCAGCCCCGCCGCCGCCGCGTCGAACTCTTCATAGCTGCCGTCGCCCTTGTTGTGCAAGACGCGAATCGCCTGGCTCGCCAGCCTGCATCAGCACCAGGTCCATGTTGCCGCTGCCGGTCACGTCCATCATGCAAGCGCCGCCGGTGGTGGTGAAGGGCGCAGTCTTTCCAGTCACCATCTGCTGCGCCACCAGCTTCACCGGAATCATTGCCTTCTTCACCGCCTCATGCTCCTCGACCGGCATCACCGTTGAGTAGTGCCCCTGCTCGCCGTAGGAGAGCCCGATGGGCGCTCCGATCTTGGTGCTAGTCAGGTGCTGGAAGCGCTTGAAGTGCTCCTTGGCCTCCACCGCGCGGTCGGAGCGCTGTAACGCGCGCGCCAATTGAAACTCAGCCGAAGCATGCAGCGGGTCGATCTCCAGCGCTTTCTGAAAAATCGCAATGGCCTTTTCGATATTGCTTCAACTCCTGGTAGCAGACGCCCTCGAAGTAAGTGGAATCCGCATCCCTGGGATCGATGCTTCACCGCCAGTCTGGAAGCTGGCCAGCGCCGGCTCCAGTTCGTTGCCTGCATGCTGGGCAAGGCCCAGGTTGTACCACGCCTGCGCGTTGTTCGGCTCCAGCGCGATGGCCTGTTGCAGCGCCTTCTTGGCCTCATCCAGTTTTTGCAGCGCCATCAGCGCAATGCCCTCATTGGTCGCCGCCTGCGCCAGCTTGGGATCCTTCTTGAATGCCTCGGCAAACGACGACGCCGCGCGCTCGGTGAACTGCTGGCTCATCTGCGCCACGCCGCGATTGTTCAGCCGCACCGCCTCGGCGTCAAAGCGCGCCTGCGCTCCAGCCGCAGTCGAAACCGTCACAAAAAGAGCAAGGGCCAACAGCCCGATCATCCTCATAGTTCTCTTCTCCAACGCGGCTGGAACTGCTCGACTCAAATGCCGCATAACCCTTCAGTGTATGCGAGCGGCCAAGCGAAGAGCATCTTAAGAAAGTTTGATCTCCGGATGGCGCGCACGGCGAGGCACGCGCAGCCAATTATACTTCTCGTGTGCTTTCGTCCCTCCAAGACCTCAACTGGCGCGGCTTTCTGGCTCGTCCGCAATTGCCATCGCCACCGCCGGAATCGCTCGATGCGCTGGCGCAACAGTCCATTCTGATTACCGGCGCGGGCGGCTCCATCGGCTCCGTGCTGGCTCTGCGCCTGGGAGCGCTTTTGCCGCCGAAGCTGGTCCTGCTGGAGGCTTCGGAGAGCAACCTCTACGCTCTAGAGCGCGATTGGGCCGCTGCCGGCATTGCAACTCCCAGGTCGCTCATTCTCGGCAGCGCAGCCGACGGTGCGCTGCTGGAGGAGATTTTCTCCGCGCACGCCCCGCGCATCGTCTTCCACGCCGCCGCCTTCAAGCACGTGCCGCTGATGGAGGAGCAGCCGCTGGCGGCCATCGCCAACAACATCTTCGCCACCGAAACCCTGGTGCGGAGAGCCGCAATCCACGGCGCGCGCGTGGTGCTGCTTTCCACCGACAAAGCTGTCGCGCCAGCTTCGGTGATGGGCGCAACCAAAAGAGTTGCCGAGCAGATTGTGCTCGCTTCCGGCGGCACGGTTCTGCGGCTGGGCAATGTGCTGGCCTCGCGCAACAGCGTGGCCGAGGTTTTCGCGCGCCAGATCGCACAAGGCGGGCCAATCACCGTCACCGATCCGGCGGCGCGGCGCTACTTTCTCACCCTCGACGAAGCAGTGAACCTGCTTCTGACGGCTGCCGCGTATTCTGAGCAATCAACTCTGTTGGCCCCTGTTTTGCCAGCGACGCACTCGATTACGGATTTGGCTCGATTCATGGCGCGCAAGCTTGCGCCGGACCGGGAGATTGCGATCGACTTCATCGGCAACCGTCCCGGCGATAAGGAAACCGAAGAGTTGTGGTCCCCGGCGGACCAAACCAGCTCTACCGACCTCGACGGAATAGCCGCGGTCGAAACAGCTTTGCCGTCGGCGCCGCAACTCGCCGCCGGACTCGCTTCTCTGCGCGCCGCACTCGATGCCCGCGACCTCGGCGAAGCGCTCACTCATCTGCGAGTGCTGGTTCCCGATTACACGCCAAGTCATGTTGTGCTGGCGCTCGCGCGGCAATGCGGCTCACGGGTCTGCCTATAAAGAAAGTGAGTGGATGCCGATAACTTCGATTGCTATCCCCGCACTCTATCCATCCTACCTGTGTTAAAAAGGAGGTAAGGGGAAGAAGTACGATGGAATCCACGCCCCAAACGGTTGCAATCAGGCACGAGTACCGCATCGCAACGCCAAGACGAATCCTCTTCCTCGTCTCAGGCGCTCCAGCGCTCGCCGCCGCAGTCTACCTATTCGTTTACGAGCTTCAGAACCGCCATCATCTCATCGGCGCAGGATTGGCTAGCTGCTTAACAACCTTTCTCCTCTTCACAGGCGTGTTCCTGCTGGGTCGTTCTGTACCTGCGCGCTTCGTCATTGATAGGTCGCGCCTTGAAGCCTCTTACTTCTTCCGGACTCGCACAGCCGACATCAGCCAGATTGAAGGCC
>CAWJDN010000153.1:0-19800 GCA_963840985.1 uncultured Acidobacteriaceae bacterium | reverse complement strand
ATTAATCGCCGAAGGACCGCATCTACCGCATCGCACCGCAGTTGGTGGAGGTGATGCCGTCGGTGGAGCTTGCGCCACGGCCGTGGTACAACCCCGACCTGAGAAGCCGTTGGTTTTTTGTGCCGGGAATTATCGGCAGTCTGATGCTGGTACTGGTGGTTACGCTTACGGCCTTTGCGGTAGTGCGCGAGCGTGAGATTGGAACACTGGAGCAGATCATGGTCACGCCTATCCGTCCAGCGGAGTTCATTCTTGGCAAGACGCTGCCGTTTTTTCTGATCGGCCTCTTCGATGTGACGCTGATTGCTGTGGTCGGTTCGCTGTGGTTTCAAGTGCCATTTCGCGGCCATGTCTGGGTGCTGGCGACTGGCGCAGTGCTGTTTCTGCTGTGCATGCTGGGTGTAGGGCTGCTGATTTCAACGGTCAGCGCGACGCAACAGCAGGCGATGGTGACGGCCTTCTTCTTTATCATGCCGGCGATTACCTTTTCCGGCTTCGGATTCCCCATCAGCACCATGCCGCACTGGATGCAGATTTGCAGCTATGCGATTCCGCTGAGATACTTTTTGATTGTGATTCGCGGCACGTATTTGAAGGGCGTGGGGATGGACATTTTGTGGCCGCAGATGGCGGCCATGGCGGGGCTGGGCATCGCGTTGTTGACGGCGGCGATTTTGCGCTTCCACAAGGCGCTGGACTGAAGAACCGGGCGCTGTCCTATACTTACGTTACTAGCTAAGGAGGAGCATTATGCATAAATACAACGATTCACTCAGGGGGTACGCTCTCAATGTTCACAAACGAGACCACTTTTGTTGCCGCTACTGTGGCCTCGACGGAACCAAGTCGTTCGAGAATTGGGTCAGCTTATCGTGGGACCATCTTCTTCCACATAACGATCCAAGACGAAAGTCCCAAGAATACATTGTCACTGCGTGCATGTTCTGCAACACTGCCGATAATCGGTATTTTGATCAGGCTGACACCAGAGGCTTACGGTTCGAGAATATGAGCCCTGACGATTTGGTGAAGCAGAGATGGTTCTATGTAAATCGAACTCGCAGCAATTACAAGGAATTTTGGGAAAAGAATGTCAGAACTCCCGGCACAAACGAACTTCAGCCAGCAGCGCAAGATTAAGACAGCACAAGAACAGGCGGAATCTTCCTGCGCGGGATAAACGCACAGGGTTCAGCTTCTTTGACCTCTTTGATGTACCTTTATCTATTGGGAGTTCGCTTCTAGTGATGGAGTTCCATATATCCCGGAAGGCGCGTGAACGCTACCAGTTCGCGGAGTCGCTGTTTTCATCTACAGGGAATGTGGTTTTTGCCAATGTGACTGCCTGCCGGGAGTTTGCGCGCCGCATGAACACGGTTCGCGATGTTGAAAAGCATCCCAAGCAAGCGGTTCATGCCGGCCAACTCTATGCCATGGGCATTATCGACGAGGCCAGCCACATGCTGATAGCGCGCTATCGCGAGCTGTACGACCCCGCGGTGATGACCGGCGCCCTGGAATATTTCTCCGCTAATGTTGGCGCAGATGCGCTGGAGAAGATGCTACTTACTTTTGTCGAGCAGTTTCCCGGCATTTCTGTGATTCGCGGCATCGAAACGCCGAAGCAATGGCTTGAGGGGCAAAGCGAGGGAATGCCACATCGGGCCGCGGCGATGGAAGAGTTGCTGCTTTTGTGGACCGCCAACAGTAATGAAGCTTTTAAGCCCTTCGAGGAGCTATTCGAAGACAAGACGCTGGCACAAAAGACGGTTTACCGCCAGGTCACCGGAAAATTCTCCGACTATTTCGCCACGCGCCCGCTGATTCCGCTACCCGGCGCCAAGCCGATCAACCTACTTGAACTGTTACGCGCGCCAGCGGTAGGCGCACCACGCTCACTGGCCGAGCAGTTGGCCCTCATCCGCAAGCTGTGGAAGCCTCTGCTGGGCGACATCCTGGAGCAATACCTGCTGATTGCGAGCGAGATACTGCAGGAAGAAGAGCTGGCCATCTGGATGCAGTTCCATCCCCGAGGCGCCACGATCGCTACCGCAGAAGTGCCGGATTACAGCGAAGCGGCACATGAATACGAAAAGTTTTCGTCAGACACGGCCTGGATGCCCACAGTTGTGCTGATCGCCAAGAGTACATATGTGTGGCTGGCGCAGATGAGCAGGCAATACGGGCGCAGGATCGCGCGGCTGGATGAGATTCCCGACGAGGAGTTGGCGACTCTGGCGCGACGCGGACTCAATTCGCTTTGGCTGATCGGCGTGTGGGAGCGCAGCCGAGCCTCGAAGACCATCAAGCAGCTTTGTGGCAATACGGACGCAGTGGCCTCGGCCTATTCTCTCTACGATTATGTGATTGCCGAGGACCTGGGCGGCGAGGCGGCTTATGTGAGCCTGAGAGACAGGGCATACCGGCACGGGATTCGGCTAGCCAGCGACATGGTGCCCAACCACATGGGCATCGACTCGCCCTGGGTTGTCGAGCACCCGGATTGGTTTATTTCGCGGCCGGAGCCGCCTTATCCCGCATACAGCTACAACGGTCCCGATCTCTCCCAAGATGGGCGCGTGGAAATCAAGATAGAAGATCACTACTATGAGCAGTCGGATGCCGCCGTGGTCTTTCGCCGCCGCGACCGGCAGAGCGGCGAGACCCGCTATATCTATCACGGCAACGACGGCACCAGCTTTCCCTGGAACGACACGGCGCAGCTTGACTATCTGAATCCGGCGGTGCGCGAGCAGGTGATTCAGACCATCCTGCATGTGGCGCGGCTGTTTCCGGTCATCCGCTTCGACGCGGCAATGACTTTGGCCAAGCGCCACTTTCACAGATTATGGTTTCCGGGTCCGGGATCGAGCGGCGCCATTCCATCTCGTGCCGAATATGCCATGAGCCAGGCCGCATTCAACAAGGCTATGCCGCATGAGTTCTGGCGCGAGGTGGTGGATCGCGTGGCCGCCGAGGTTCCCGACACGCTGCTGCTGGCCGAGGCCTTCTGGCTGATGGAGGGGTATTTTGTACGCACGCTGGGCATGCACCGCGTCTATAACAGCGCATTTATGGTCATGCTGCGCGACGAAGACAACGCCAAGTACCGCTCGGTCATCAAAAACACTTTGGAGTTCGATCCGGATGTTCTGAAGCGCTATGTGAATTTCATGAGCAATCCCGACGAGCGCACGGCGATTGATCAATTCGGTAAGGGCGACAAGTGCTTTGGCGTGGCGACGATGATGGCGACGTTGCCGGGGCTGCCGATGTTTGGCCATGGCCAGATCGAGGGATTCACAGAGAAATACGGCATGGAGTACCGGCGGCCGCGCTACGACGAGAATCCGGATCCGTGGATGGTCGAGCGCCATCAACGAGAGATTGCGCCCTTGTTGCATCGCAGGCGGCTCTTTGCGGAGAGCGGCAACTTCCGTCTCTATGACTTTTTTCACGACAACGGCTCGGTGGACGAAAACGTCTTTGCCTATTCGAACCGCAGCGGAGGAGAGCGCGCCCTGGTGGTTTATAACAACCGCTACGGCCAGACACGCGGGACGATTGATTGGTCCGCGGCTTACGCCGACAAGGGCGCCAATCAACTGCGCCAACAGCGGCTCCGGGAAGGATTGGGCCTCAGCGACAACTCATCGGTAACTTTGGCTTGGCGCGATTCGCTCACCGGCCTGCACTACCTGCGCCGGGCGAGTGATTTGGCGGAACGCGGATTGACCGTTGATCTGCACGCCTACCAATGCCACGTCTTTCTCGATTGGCGCGAGCTAGCCTCGACCGCCAAGCAGCCCTGGGACCGGCTCTCGGATCATCTGAACGGGCGTGGCGTGGCGAATCTGGATGATGCGCTGGTGAATCTGGAGTTGCAGCCGGTGCACAGCGCCTTGCGAGCGCTACTGGATTCCGGGCTTGTGCGTCAGTTTGCAGATCTGGCCGAACATCCGCGCACCCTGGATGTCGGCGTGAACAAGGAAATCGAAGCCGAGCGCGCGGAGTTTTTCGAAGCGGCCTGGACGCGTTGCGAAAATTTTCTTCGAGTATCGCAGCGGACCTATCAGGAGCGCGCCGGGAATGAGGCTAGCGGCGTACAACCCGCCAACCCCAGCCTGTTGCGCGCGGCCTATCGCATGCGCTTGCGCGCCGCCATGCGCGTTCCGGTTGTCGAATCGCTCTTTGCGGCTCCGTGGCCCGCGGTTGCGCGTTGTGTGCTGCCCAGTCCCAGCCCGCAGCTAACTGCCACGGCCATGTGGGGGCCGGTGCTCGGGTGGTGCGTGCTGGAATTGCTGGCCGAATCCATTGATCGTGAGAATCCGGAACGCGTGGCTCTAGACCTTTTTGACTGCCTCCGCTTGCGCGAGACCTTCGCACAGGCCTTCGCCGCGCTCGGATACGAGGGCGAGGAGAGCTGGCGCGTCACCGCTCGCATCAAGGTTGGACTGCTCACCTGGGCGGGGGTGGGCAAGCCGGAAGAGGCAATCGCGACGACTGAACCTGAATCAGTCACAGACGAGTGGGTTGCGTTTTCGCCAGAGCTGTGGCCTGCCTTATGGTCTGACCCGGATGTGCGCTGGCTCTGCGGTGTGCATGAGGCTGAAGGGCACGAATATCTGGTGCGCGAGCGCTATGAGGAACTGCTCTGGTGGCTGCTCATGCCGTCGTTGCTTCGCCTGGCGGGTGAGAGTGCTCCCAGCCAAGTGGCGGCTAACCGCAACGCGGTCCGGACGATGAGCAGAACCATCGAGGAGGCACTGGCGACCGCCGAGGCTGCTGGCTATCGCGTGGATCTACTGCGGCAGCGCCCGTCCAGTGATGAGGCTATGGTCAACAAACAGCCGGAACCGGCAGTTCCGGAGACCTAACCAAAGGCTGATTCCGCGGTCGATCCAGGATGAGCAGGGCACCTACGGGCAACCATCACAATCCGATGTGATCCAAGGCACAGTCCAAGGCGCATTTCTGGTATCAAATTCATCCGGGCATTCTTTGGGGTTAAAGCCGCTGCGAAATGCGCCTAAGGGATAGGCGCGGGGTCCATTTTCTGGACGCGCACGGCTTCATAAGTGATTGCTTTTTTACCTCCTTATACTCCCCGAACAGGGTCCAGAAGCGAGCAGGGTACGGCTATGTCGCCCTCTCCATCCCGTCACTCCACAATGTTTGCGCGGCAGGTGTGTGCTGTTTTTCAGGCGCAGACGCCACAGCCGCGAATTGCGGATATCCCCTACATAACAATGAATCGCAATGCAAGCTGTCAGGCTGCCAGTGAGGAGTGCTGAGAAGCGGAGGAAACATGCAGAGTGTCGCCCATGAAGTGCTGAATGCCCACGAAAAGCTGCTGATCGACCAGGCAGTTGCCGAGCACGAAGGCAAGCCCGGAGCGCTGCTGGGAATCCTGGAAACGATCCAGGCCGCCAACGCGCATAAGTATCTGTCGATGGAGGCGCTGCGCTACATCGCACAGGAGACCGGCATTCCTCCGGCTACAATCTACAGCGCCGCGACCTTTTATGCGCTCTTCAATCTCGACCCGCAGGGCGACAACTTGATCTGTGTATGCCGGGGGACGGCCTGCCACACGCGCGGCTCGCGCGATCTGCTGGAAAAGGTCTGCCTCGATCTGGGGTTGAGCGGGCAGGAAGCGAGCGACACCAACGAGGCCGACAAGCTGGCACTGACCACGCCCGACCAACGCTTCACGGTGCGCACCGTTGCCTGCTTCGGCCAGTGCGCGCTGGCTCCGGTGGTCGAGGTGAACCACCATATTCTTAGCCATGTGAATGAGCGCACCTTGCAGAGAGAAGTGAAAGCGTTGAGTCAGACCGGAAAGATCAGACAGGGGGAGAAATAATGCCGCGAATCCAGGATATAGGCGCGTTCAACGCGGTTCGAGAAGCCGGGCTTGCCAAACTGCTGCCGGCCGTTCCGCGCCTGACGGTGGGAATGGGAACCTGTGGCCGCGGCAATGGCGCAGAGGAGGTCTTTCACGCCTTGAATGAGGCCATCCATCGCAGCGGCGTCGATGTGATGCTGGCCGGTGTGGGCTGTTTTGGTTCATGCTTTCAGGAGCCGCTGGTGAGCGTCCGGCTGCCGGGAAATCCCCTGGTAATTTTGCATCGCGTGCAGGCCAACGACGCGGCGCGCATCCTGGAAGGCGTCTCCACCGGGATTATGCCTGCCGGCCTGGTTTACTGCAAGATCGAGGAATGGGACCACGTCACCGCGCAACTGAAATACGGCCAGGGTTATCCGGATATCCCAGCCTGGAATACGATCCCCTTCTTCAAGGGGCAAAAGAAGATTGTTTTACGCAACTGCGGCTTCATCAATCCCTCGGATATTGAGGAGTACATTGCTGTAGGCGGCTACCAGGCGCTTTACAAGGTGCTGATTGACGGGCGCACGGATCCAGTCATCGAGCAGATCAAGGCATCTCGGCTCAGGGGGCGCGGCGGCGCAGGCTTCCTGACTGGAAATAAATGGGATTTCATGGCCAAGGCCAAGGCCGATACCAAGTACATTATCTGCAACGCTGATGAAGGCGATCCCGGCGCTTACATGAACCGCAACGAAATCGAGGGCGATCCTCATTCGCTGCTGGAAGGGATGATTATCGGCGCTTATGTGATGGGCGCGACCGAGGGCATCATTTATGTGCGCGCCGAGTATCCGCTGGCAGTGAGCCGGCTCAACCGGGCCATAGAACAGGCGCGCGAGTATGGGTTGCTGGGAATGAATATCCTGGACCGCGGCTTCAACTTCAACATCCAGCTGGTGCAGGGCGCTGGAGCCTTCGTATGCGGCGAGGAAACAGCGCTGATCGCATCCCTCGAAGGCCGCGCCGGCCGTTCGCGTCCCCGTCCGCCGTATCCCGCGCAGAAGGGCTTGTATGGCAAGCCGACCAACATCAACAACGTCGAGACCTGGTACAACATTGCTCCCATTGTCACTCGCGGCCCCGCATGGTTTGCGGAGACCGGTAGCCAGAAGAGTCCGGGAACCAAGGTCTTTTCGCTGGTGGGCAAGATTCAGAACACCGGCCTGGTGGAGATGCCGCTGGGCACTCCTCTGAAGAGTTTTATCTACGATATCGGCGAGGGCGCCGTGGCCGGCCGCCGCGTGAAGGCCGTGCAGACCGGCGGACCCTCGGGCGGCTGCATTCCGGTGGAGATGCTCGATACGCCTGTCGATTATGAAAGCCTGGCGCAGATTGGCTCCATCATGGGCTCCGGCGGCATGGTGGTCATGGACGAAGACAACTGCATGGTGGATGTGGCCCGCTACTTCATCGAGTTCACCCACTCGGAATCCTGCGGCAAATGCGTTCCGTGCAGAGTCGGCCTCAACAAGGCGCTGCGCATTCTGAATTCGATCACCAACGGCAGCGGAACCCGCGAGCAGATGGTTTTGCTGGATGAGCTGGGCCGCATGATTCGCGAGTCCTCGCTCTGCGCGCTAGGCCAATCCGCGCCCAACCCTGTGCTCACTACCATTCGCCACTTCCGCGACGAGTACGAGGACCACATCGTTGCTCATCGCTGTCGCGCTGGCGTCTGCCAGGAGCTGGCGCTATCGCCGTGCGAGAACAGTTGCCCGCTGCGGATGAACATACCGCGCTTCCTGGAGCTTTACCAGGAGGGGCGGCTGGAAGATGCCTTCGAGTCCGTGATTCTCGACAATCCGCTGCCCGCGTCTACTGGCCGTGTTTGCCAGCATCCCTGCGATAATCGCTGCCGCCGCCAGTCCTTCGACGAGGTGGTGAATATGCGCGAGGTACACCGCTTCCTGGCCGACGCAGTGTATCAGAGTGATTTGTTCAAGCCGATGCTGGAGCGTATTCGCGCGCGCAAACTGGCTGCTACGGGGCGCAAGGTGGCCGTGGCCGGCTCAGGTCCTACCGGCCTGACGGCCGCGTTTTACCTGGCCATGCTGGGCCACGACGTGACCATCTTTGAGGAACGCAGCGAAGCCGGCGGCATGTTGCGCTTTGCCATTCCCGAGTACCGGCTGCCCAAAGCGGTGCTGCGCCGCGAACTGGACCTCATCGAGGGTGTCGGCGTGAAGTTGGTCTTCAATACTCGCATCGGTTTCGACGTTCCGCTGAATGAGCTGGCCAGCCAGTTCGACGCAGTCTTTCTCTCCATTGGCACATGGAAGGAATCCTGGCTTTATCTGCCCGGCACGGAGCTGAAGAATGTTCATCCCGCACTGCCCTTCCTGGAATCCGTGGCCCGCAAGGAGAAAACGGCCATAGGCAAGGGCGACAGGGTCGCTATTATCGGCGGCGGCAACGCGGCCATCGATTCAGCCCGCACCGTGATGCGTATGGGCGCGCAAGCCACCATTCTTTATCGCCGCGAACGCAACGATATGCCGGCCATCGACGAGGAGATTCAGGCCGCCGAGGACGAAGGCGTACGTTTTGTCTTTTTGGCCGCGCCGCATCGCATCGTGGGAGATGCGGAGGGCAACGTGAAGGCCATAGAGATCGTCAAAACGCGCTTGGGCGAGTACGACAAGAGCGGCCGCAGAAGGCCGATGCCCACCGATGAGGTGCAGCGCTTCGAGTGCGACAGCGTGATTCTGGCCGTGGGCGAGACCTTCGACAAGGATTTCTGCAGCGCCTCGGGATTGGCGCTCAAGGAAGAAGGAACGATCATCGTGGATCGCTTCACGTATGAGACCAGCCGGCCTAATTTTTATGCCGGAGGCGACGTGATCACCGGCGCTTCCAATGTTTCCAACGCAATGAGTTGCGGCAAGCAGGCGGCGCAGAAGATGGACGAGCGCCTGATGGGCGAAGCTCGCTGGGAGAAACTCTTTCCGGAGTTTGAATACAGCCGCACGGCGCCGGGAGAACCGAGCCTTAGCCGCCGTCACGTTGGTCACGATGTGCCAGCGGCGGTCAGAGTTCGTTCGCAGCAGGAAGTGGTTGCCGGCCTCGATCCAAAAGAGGCGCTGGAAGAATGCCGCCGCTGCTTGCGCTGCGATTTGCGAGTTCCCGTCAGCGCCAATTGAAACGTGAAGAATAAGGAGCAACCCAGTGCCGACTAAAGCGATTTCAGTACGAATTGATGGGGAACTGGTGAATGCCAGGGAAGGGCAGACCATTCTGGAAGCGGCCCACGATAACGGCAAGAAGATTCCCACGCTCTGCTACCTGAAGGGATTGAGCGCGGTGGGAGCCTGCCGCGTGTGCATGGTGGAGCTTGCCGGCACCGACCGCCTGCTGCCGGCCTGCACCACGCCGATTCAAGAGGGAATGTCGATCAAGACCGCCTCGGCCAAGCTGACGCTCTATCGCAAGATGGCCGTCGAACTGCTGCTGGTGGAGCGCAACCACATTTGCGCGGCCTGTGTTTCCAATGGCCACTGCGAGCTTCAGGCGATGGCGCGCGAACTGGGCATTACCCACGTGCGCTACGCCTACAACAATCCGCGCCTCGCCGTGGATATGACGCACCCCCGCTTCGTTCTTGATCAGAATCGCTGCATTTTGTGCACGCGCTGCGTACGTGTCTGCGCGGAGGTGGAAGGAGCGCATGTGTGGGAGGTTGCATCGCGCGGCATATACTCGCGCCTGGTCAGCGACCTGAAGGACGACTGGGGCAAATCGAGTAACTGCACCGGCTGCGGCAAGTGCGTGCAGGCCTGCCCCACCGGAGCAATTGCGGAAAAGGGCCTCTCGGTGATGGAGATGGTCAAGGAGAGCGAAGCTGTAAGCCGCCTGGCCACGCAAAGAGCCGTTTCGGCGAACGGCGCGCGGTAAAGTATCTTCACTGTTTTTCTATAAGCCGGACGACCTATTTGGTTGTGTGTCTCGGCAATTGTGATTCCAGCCAAGGTACGAAACCCACCATCTCCATCCCCATTTGTGCCAATGCCTTCCGCCCCGTAGAATCAGCATAGGCGGTTGATCGCGCTGATCTTGAAACCCACCCGACCTTGAGCGGCAAGGAACCAATGAGCGAAGAGCAAGCAGGGAATCCCATTCAGACGCTGGCGGCGTCGCCGGCGTGGGTTAGGGTCGAGCGTGCGCGGCATCCCCAGCGGCCCTACCCCATGGATTTCATCGAGCGTATCTTCACAGATTTCAGCGAAATCCACGGCGATCGCGCCTTTGGCGACGACGAGGCAGTGGCCTGCGGCATGGCGCGGCTGGGCGCAGATGAGGTAATGGTCATCGGCAATCGCAAGGGCGGATCGACCAAGGATCGAGTGCGGCGTAACTTCGGCATGCCCCATCCCGAGGGCTACCGCAAGGCGTTGCGCGCGATGAAAATCGCGGAAAAATTTGGACGGCCGGTTATCAGCTTCATCGATCTTCCCGGTGCTTTTCCCGGCCTGGGCGCCGAGGAGAGAGGCCAGGCCGAGGCTATCGCCCGCAATCTGCTGGAGATGTCGCGGCTGCGCGTGCCCACCATTTCGGTGATCAGCGGCGAGGGCGGATCGGGCGGAGCGCTGGCACTGGCAGTAGCGGACCGCGTTCTGATCCTGGAAAATGCACTCTATTTCGTGATTACCCCCGAGTCGTGCGCGGCCATCATGTGGCGCGATGCAGACCACAAGGTGTTGGCCGCCGAGGCCATGCGCGTCTCTGCTCCGGAGGTCGCAACGCTGGGCTGCGTGGATGAGATCGTCGCCGAGCCGGCACAAGGCATTCACACCGACCGCGATTCAGGCACTGGGCTGTTGGGCGCCATGCTCAAGAAGCACCTGGCCGTGCTGAAGGCGCAGCCGATTGACGCCCTGGTGGCAGCGCGCCAGGCCAAATTCCGCAACATCGCACAATTTTATACGGAAGGTTAAGTGCCCATGAGTTTAATTCAGCCAGCCACAAGCCGCTTCCGCTCCTACATACGATTTATCCTCGCAGTGATCTGGTTCTTTGTGGCGCGGGCGCTGGCTCGTCACGAGGCGCTGGGGCTGACGGGCGAGCAGTGGCAGCCGCTGGTCGAGCAGGCCATCTTCCTCTTTCTGTTGCTTGCGGGCTATGCAGGCATGGGATTCACGCTCGACGGGCAGTTGCATCCGATAAAAGAGCAGGGACTGCCGAGGCGGGCGGGCTGGCCGGGCGAGACAGGTTTGGGCCTGGCCGTGGGTTGGGCGCTGGCTGTGGCCTGCGTTCTGCCGATGGTGGTGGGCGGCGGCATCGCCATTGTGCTCATCCTAGAGCCTTCGGCCTGGGGATGGCTCGCGGCCGACGCAGCATTCTTCGCGCTGGTCGCACTGGCCGAAGAGGTTGCTTTTCGCGGCTACGGATTTCAACGCTTCGAGCAAGCCGTTGGGCCGCTGGGAGCCGCGCTCGGCTATGCGGCTTTTTATGCGATTGTGCAGGCGCTTCTGCCCGGGTCAAGCCACACTAGTGTCGCCGTTTCCATCGCTTTAAGTCTAGTTCTATCAACAGCTTATCTGCGCACACGCGCTCTGTGGCTGAGTTGGGGAATCAACTTCAGCTGGAAGGCCAGCCGAGCGCTCCTCTTCGGGCTGGCCATCAGCGGCGACAACAGCCATTCGCGCGTGGTGCAAGGAAATCCGATGGGACCGTTTTGGCTCACCGGCGGAGGCTTCGGCCTGGATGGCAGTTGGGTGGCGTTCGTTCTCCTGCTAGTCGCCCTACCGGTGGTATATCGCCTCACGCGCGAACTGGACTATCGCTGGAACGCGCCGGTGATTGTGCCTGCTGGCATTCCGGTTGATTTGAGCGCCGCTGCAAAGGGACAGCATGAAGCAGCCGTGGGCACGACTGAGACTGCCGAACCCGGATTGGTGCAGATTCTGCCGGTTGTTGTGCCGCCACCGGCAATTTCGGAGCCGCCAAAGGTGGAATAGCAACTACTCCGTATCGACGTTCCTCTTGCCGCTGATTTCGTCGATGCGAATCTCCACCACGGCACATTCGGCGGCATGACTCGATTCCACCGGCTGAAAGGGCTTGCCGGCAGCGTATCTCTCCACCAGCAGATTGAGCAAAGCGGTCTTATCCTTGCCGTCAGGGATTTCACGCGCCACGCCAAAGGCCAACACCGAGGAATACCGTGTGGAACAGGCGCAGGGACGGTCGTTGGAGACCGTGATCTTGTCAACCTTGCTGACTTCAAAGCAGACCCGGTTGTTTTCGGCGATATTGTCCAGCTTCCGCCCTGTCAGCTTGCTATGAAAGTAAATCTTTCCATCGCGATAGAAATAATTGAGCGGCGTGATGAACGGTTGTCCGGCAGCGTCGCTGGTGGCCAGACGGCCCTCGGCCTGCGCGGCAAGAAACTCACGGGCATCGTTTTCACTCATCCAGCGAATGGGCATCGCGTCAGCCTCCAAACATCAATTTTAGCGAAGAGAGCCAGCCGAACTGATAGTCTTGTGGTTTGAGAGCACGCAATGGCCGAGCAAATCCGCAGTTTTTACGACGAACTAGCCGAATACTACCATCTCATCTTTGAGAATTGGGATGACTCCATCGAGCGTCAGGCCAAAGTTCTCGGCCCCTTGCTAGCTTCACAGGGCTGCGGAATTCCCTCGAAGATTCTGGATTGCGCTTGCGGGATTGGGACGCAGGCAATCGGGCTTGCCACGATTGGCCATAGAGTTGTTGCTTCGGATATTTGCTGCGCCGCAGTTGATCGCGCACGGCGAGAGGCTCAGCGCCGGTCACTGGATATTACTTTTTACGTTTCGGACAAAACCTCACTTGAAGAGATAGTGGAGAACAGCTTCGATGCCGTGATGTCTATGGATAATGTTTTGCCACACTTGTCGCCTGCACAGCACGGACAAGCAGCGCGAACGATTGCCTCCAAACTAAAGCCGAACGGCCTTTTCGTGGCTAGCATTCGCGACTACGATGCGCTCATCCTCGATAGACCTACGATTCAGCAACCTGCGTTCTATGGAGCGCCGGGAAATCGGCGCATTGTTCATCAGGTTTGGGATTGGATCGATGATCGCAGGTATATTGTGCATTTGTACATCACGCTTGAATCTGGCCGGACATGGCAGGCGCATCATTTTGTTTCGGAATATCGTTGCCTGCTGCGTGAAGAGCTTTCGAGTCACTTGCAGAAGGCAGGATTCAAGGATATTCGCTGGCTTTTGCCCGCTGAAAGCGGCTATTATCAACCATTGGTTATGGCCAGAAGATCAACATAAATTGCGCTGGCGCCTTGATGTAAACTGGTTGAAGCGAGTCAGGCTGACTTACTGGCCGCGCCGTTGAAGCCGCGCTTTTATCGCGTGTGTGCAGAGACACCCAAAGAAGGAGAAACACCCGACAGATGGCCAAGATCGCAAAAACAGGTGACCGCAAGAAGGTAATGGACACGACGAAGTCGACCGACTGTCCCAAGTGCAACAAGCCGACGCGCATCGTCAAGCGCGTGAAGGACCGCGAGCGCGGCGTCCCCGGCGGCGTCTACATCTCGTGCTCTGTGTGCGACTTCTACGAGAAGCTTTAAGCAGCCCTTGAAGTATGGAGTTAAGAAAAGCCCGGCTGTTGCCGGGCTTTTTCGCGTTCAACCCGTATATTGCGGCGTATTCTGTGAGCGGGGAGGGGATGTGAGTTTGAGAACCGTTTCGAGCTGGATGCGCGTCTGGGGATGCGGATTTGCGTTGCTGGCGGCGGCCAGCCTGGGTTGGGCTTCTGAGGTGCATACCAATCCGCTGAACCGTGAGCCACAGGTGCGCGAGGCGTATGAACATTTCTACAACCTGGACTATCCCGGCGCCGTGGAGCGGTTTGAGCGCATTCATGAGGCGCATCCGGGCGATCCGCAGGCTACCGCGCTTCTGTTGAATGCAATGATTTTTCAGGAGCTATACCGGCTCGACTTGCTGGACACCACTTTCTACGCCAATGACGGCTTTCTTACCGGACGGCACGCGACAGTTGAGGATCCCAAAGCCCGCGAGCGCATTCTGGAGCTGGCAGACGAGGCCATCCATGAGGCCGACGCGCGCATCGCTCACAACCCCAACGACGTCGATGCTCTCTTTGCCCGCGGCTGGGTTCGCAGCCTCAAGTGCGCCTACATCGCGATGGTGGAGAGGGCGTATGGCGCCGGATTTCGACTGGCGACGAAGGCCAAGGACGACGAAGAGCGCGTGCTCGAACTCGATCCGGATTATGTAGACGCCAAGCTGGTTACGGGCGTGTATCAATACGTGGTGGGCGCGTTGCCCTGGCCCTTCAAGCTGATGATCGGATTTGCCGGAATCACCGGCTCGAAGACGCGCGGGCTGGCGATGCTCAAAGACGCGGGCAATCGCGGCGTTATCACCTCCATTGAGTCGCGCACCGTGATAGCACTGTTTCTGCGCCGCGAAGCGAAGTACAAAGAGGCGATCGAGGTGGTTCGAGGCTTGAAGAGTTTATATCCCCGCGACTTTCTCTTCTGCCTGGAAGAGGCCAACCTGCGCAGAGATGACGGCGAGGGCATGGCCGCGGTGGAGGCTTACAGGAAACTTATCGCTGAAAGCGCCAGGCCAGGATATTTTTCCCAGGCGCAATTGGAGCTGGCCTACTTTGGGTTGGGCGACGCACTGCGCGGTCAGCGCCACTTCGGAGAGGCGGCACAGTCCTACGAGCAGTCCGCCGACACAAAGAATGTTGGCCCGGAACTCAAAATCCGTTCGTTGCTTGCAGCCGGCGAGTGCCATGACATGAACGACGAGCGCCAACTGGCGGTTAAGGACTACCAGGCCGCCATCGATGCCGGTCCCAACACTTCGCGCGCCGACACCGCAAGAAAGCGCCTGCGCAATCCTTATCGGGAATCGTAAGGCTCGGCGGAATTCATCCTTAAAGATGGAACTGCTGCAGCACCGCAATCGTATGTTCATCTGGATACGAATTACCGCAGGAGGGATCGGCAATGGCATTCTTTTGTCATAACTGTGGAACCGGATTACCCGTGGGCGTGCGATTCTGTTCTAACTGCGGCGCGGCCGTTCCCGTTGCAACCTATATTCCCGGCAGGCCGCTGGTACGTCCGTTTGCAGGCCGTCAGATTGCCGGAGTATGCATCGGCCTGTCGCAGGCCTATGGCTGGGATGTTGTTCTGGTTCGGATCTTTACGGTTTTAGGGACAATCTTCTCCAGCGGGCTTGTGGCCGTGGCTTACCTGGCCTGCTGGATCGGCATTCCCGAGGAGCCGCTTCCGCGACCCTGAGCGTATCCTGTTGCTATGACAGGTAAGTACAACTCAGACGGAGCGGCACTGGCCTATCGCGATACCGGGGCTGGCCTGCCCGTGGTTTTTCTTCATCCCACGCCCCTCGATGGGGAATTCTGGAGCCCTCTGACCGAGAACCTGCCTGGCGTTCGTGCCATTATTCCCGATCTGCGTGGGCATGGCGCATCCGAACTTGGAACTCTGCCTGTGGGCGGATTCGAGCTGGTTCCAGATGCTCCGGTGCTGAATGTGGCGCAGTTGGCCGCCGACATTCTCGCTTTGCTCGATCATGTAAAGATTCCAAAGGCAGTCTTTGCCGGCTGTTCCATTGGCGGCTACGTGCTGCTGGAAAACTGGCGTCAGGCCTCTGAGCGGGTGCGTGGACTGGCTTTCGTGTGCTCAAAGCCGCAGCCGGACACAGAGGCCAATCGGCTCCGGCGCTCCGCCACCATCGCCCAGGCTAGAGAGGGCAAGAGCGCGGCGATCTTTGACGGCATGGCCCAGAACCTGATCGGTGCAACCGCCCGCGAGCGGCATCCCGAGATTGTGACTCAGTTGCGCGCCCGCATGACTCTCACCGCTGAGGCTTTGGTGGCTGTGCAGGCCGGTCTCGCCACGCGGCCAGACTCCGTGCCCACCGTGGCTACCATCAACATTCCTGTTTTCGCCATTGCCGGCGGCGAAGACACAGTTGTGACCGCCGCTGAGATGGAAGCCTTCCACGCCGCGCCTGGAGGATGCGAGTTTCACCTTTTGCCCGATGCCGGACACTTTGCCGCCTATGAACAGCCGCGCAAGGTTGCCGCGCTGTTGGCCGAGTGGCTGCGCAAGTTCGAAAGCTGAGGGGCGGGGAAGTCACTGCTCACAATCAGATAGTCCATATTGCCTATAGGAAAATCTTCTCTGGGAAATGTTGTAATCTCAAGAGTGATATCCTTTTCGGAAAGCGCCTCTTGACTCAACCTTCAATTTCATCGCCGCGTCCCTTTGTCCATCCGCAGCCGGGTAGCGCCCTGCATTGCGGCAAGCTCTCGATCGAATCCCTCGCAGAGCGCCACGGCACGCCACTCTATGTTTACTCCGCCGAACATATTCTGGAACGGCTGGGTCTGTTTCAGCAGGCGCTGGCCGGTCGGGAGCATCTAGTCTGCTATGCAGTCAAGGCAAACTCCTCGCTCGCCATTCTTAAGTTGTTGGCAGAGCATGGCGCGGGCTTCGACATCGTCAGTGGCGGGGAATTGGAGAGGGTTTTGGCTGCCGTGCCTGAGGCTGCAGGCCGAGTCGTCTACTCCGGCGTGGGCAAGACGGCTGCCGAGATCGACCTGGCGCTCAAGGCGGACATTCTCGAATTCCATGCAGAAAGCGAAGCGGAGCTGGAGCTGCTGGCCGCACGAGCCGCCAAGCTCCGACGCAAGGCGCGCTTTGCCCTGCGCGTCAACCCCGATATTTTTGCCGAGACGCATCCTTACATCTCCACAGGCCTGCGCGAACATAAGTTCGGAATCGACATTCGCAAGGCTCTGAAAATTTACAAGAGTGCCGCCAACAACCGTTGGCTTGAACCGCATGGAGTCAGCGTTCACATTGGTTCGCAGATTCTATCCGCAGCCCCCTTTGGCGACGCCGTGAAGCGGGTAAGCAAACTGTTGCACCAACTGGAACGCGAAGGCGTCGACCTCAAGACCGTTGATGCGGGCGGTGGGTTGGGAGTCAACTATCACTCCGGCAAATTCGATGCTGTTGCCAAGGTTCGAGAGTACGCCGTAGCCGTACAAAACGCATTGGCCAGCTATAAGGGTTGCCTGCTTATCGAGCCGGGCCGCTTTATCGTTGCCCAGGCAGGAGTCCTTGTCACGCGCGTGCTTGAGGTCAAGCATAACGGCAAGAAGAGTTTTGTGATCACTGACGCCGCCATGAACGACCTTATCCGCCCCGCACTCTACCAGGCCTATCACCAGATCGTGCCGGTCAGGCCGAGGGCAGGGAAGTCAAAGATCGTGGATGTGGTGGGTCCGATCTGCGAAACGGGCGACTTTTTTGCCCGTGACCGGCAACTAGCAGCAGTCGAGCCGGGAGATTTGCTAGCCATCCTCGACGCCGGAGCCTACGGCATGGCAGAAAGCTCCAACTACAACACCCGCCCACGCGCCGCAGAGGTGCTAGTGGAAAACGATAAGGCGACGGCTGATTCGACGCCGGGAGACGATGGCCGACCTGCTAGGGCCGGAAATTTACTGATTACCGAGGCTGTTTGTGTTAATCGCCAGTAGAAGGTGGCCTATATGTAATGTCTGATAACGTATATTCTGTATACTGCCCAAGTGGAATGATTAGATTACCCTCCATATCTAGACGGCCTTCAGCAGCATGAGTGTGATGTCGTCGTGCTGAGGCGTGTTCCCTACAAAATGTTCAATATCCGCCAGAATGGTGTTCAGCTGCACCGCTGGCGTCATAGTCTGATTTGCGTAGAGCAGCAGCATAAAACGCGCTTCCCCATACTCTTCCTGGCGGATATTTTCCGCTTCTGTAACTCCATCGGTATAGATGACAAGCCAATCGCCAGATTGAAGGGTGGTACTTCCCGATTCGTACGGGGCGTTCTCCTGGATTCCGAGCGGGATACCACCCTTGGACAAGCGTTCAATTGCTCCCGTCTGCCGGCGCAATATGGGCGGATTGTGTCCGGCGTTGACGTAAACCAGGCCGCGCGTTGCAGGGTCATATTCGGCGATGAATGTTGTAGTGAATCGGCGTCCGTCCTGGCTGTTGCCGCAGGCATAGTTGTTCATACGGCCGACTAGATCGATCAAAGAGTTGGAGATGCCTGCGAGGGTCTTGAGGCTGGCCTGGTAGGTTGCCATTAACATTGCGGCCGGTATGCTCTTACCGGCTACATCGGCTATGGCGATCAGATACGTGCCGCCGGGTGAGGGCGAGGCTGGACGAGGAAAAACGTCGTAGTAGTCTCCTGCCACTGTATTGGCGGGACGAGTGGCAAAGGCGATCTCCAGGCCGGGAACCTGGGGCGGTCCAGGGGGCAACAGCCATGCCTGAATCTCTTTGGCAATTTGCAGATCGCGCTTCATGACCACGCGGTCGGCGATTTCCAACAAAAGAACCACAAATAGCAAAATGCAGCCCCAAAAGATGCCACTGGTAGAAAAGCCGGTCAGATGCATACTGGGGAAAAATAAGATCAGTGCAATCAATAGGAGGACGCGGCGCGCAGGAGAGAGCTTGTCAATGATGGCCCATAAAAACAGCCTGACCATCCGGAAGAAATGCCTGATTCTTCCGGTTCCTGGCATGCGGCGAGAATCAATTTCCTGCGAATATAGTCGATAACTGGTGCGAGCATCGGTGTGGAATTGATTCCATAGCTGGCTAAGCGCCATGCCATCGGTGATACGCCGCCAGAAACTCCTCAAGCCTTTCATCATGTGATAGACCTGAATATTGAATGACTTCCCTGCCGTTTGATAACCATTTTAGTGTATTTGATGACGGGCTAAGGATGCGCGCTACTACATCTTGTAGCGCCCCAGGTCCTCGTCATTCAGGCCTTCGAGCCAGCCACGCAACTGTTCGGCAGTGGGGCCTTCGGCCTGGCCAGTAGTACTCAGCTTGGCCTGTTGCATTACCTGCTCCGTGACATAGATAGGGCAATCCGCGCGCAACGCCAATGCCAGGGCGTCCGATGGACGGGCGTCAAGAACCAGTGGATCATTGCCCTGCTGCAGCCACAGTGTTGCGTAAAAGGTGTCGTCCTTAAGTTCTGATATCACAACACGTTCCAATCGGGCATTCAAGTTGCGTATGAGGTTTCTGGTGAGGTCGTGGGTCATGGGACGTGGCGCGGCCACCTTCTCAATCTCCAGAGCAATAGCGTTGGCCTCAAAGATTCCTACCCAGATGGGCATGACGGTCTCTGAAGCAACGTCCCTAAGCACGACGATAGGCATGTTGGTGGATGGGTCCATCATCAGACCGCGAATCCGTACCTCGATGATTCCGTTGACGATAGGCGCCCGGTTTTGTGCGTCGGTCATCTTTTTCAACTCTTCCTCAAGCCTGGGCAATTCGCCAAACTGGATCTGCGCGGCGCGGTCCAGATGCCCCTTGCGCGTATGCTCCTCGGCCTCCATGCGCAATGCCTCGATCCGCTTCTTCAGGTCGCTTTCCATAGCTTCCCTTCCTTGCCCGTACACATTTTAGACGGTTTCGCCAACCAGACTGTTGGGATGCGTCGCGGTTATTTTCACCTGAAGATAGCTTCCCGGAGCCGGGGCTATCGGCTGCGTGCAGGTGAAATTGACCGGAATGTTCTGGCTGCAACGTCCGATAATCTGTCCTCGTGCCGGATTAGAGCCTTCAACCATTACTTCCATTGTTTGCCCCAAGTGTCTGGCGTAATTGACTCGCTGAATCTCTCGTTGACGGTCAAGCACAACTTGAAGCCGGGCTACTTTCTCTGCCTCTGGGATGGAATCGATCATGAGCAAAGCCGGGGTGTTGGGCCGGCCCGAGTACTTGAAGCCGAAGACGCAATCGTACTCAACTTCGGCCAGAAGGTCCATGGTCTGGATCAAGTCGTTCGCGGTTTCGCCGGGAAAGC
>CAWJDN010000152.1:0-18494 GCA_963840985.1 uncultured Acidobacteriaceae bacterium | reverse complement strand
TGTCATCCAAGTCGTAGACTCCCGCCTCAAGGAAGAGCGCGGTACTGGGCAGGTCGATCTCCAGATGCGCTGGAATACCGGTTCGTTGCACCGCCTCATAGGATTCCGCGCTGAGACTGACGGCCATCGTTCCGCCATTCCAATTGAGCGCCGTGCCGTTGCCGTCATAGGCCAGCAGCTCGACCTGTATCTTGCCGGTATGCTTGCCGTCTGCGGACTCGATCAGCTCGAGATCCGTGGGGCGAAGGTTGAAGTCGACGCGATAGCGGGTGAGCGGCCCGGTGAGTTTGGTATTTCCGCCGGCGGGTTTATCGCCGGGGGCTAGTTGTTGAGCGGCCGCGAGCAGGCGCACACTGAAGACAATCTGCGAGGAGGCGGGCGCACCGCGCTTGAGCAGCGGATGCAGAGGATTGGAATCGGTCTTAGGCTCCGGCGCGGCATGGTCGTCGGCATAGTAACCGCGGCGGTAGGCCAGATCAAAGCTGCCTTCCTTCAAACGCACCTGGATGCGCCGAAAGCTGCCGTCCAGGTTTTTGTTGGCGGGGGTGTAGGCCAGGGTGTAATAGTGAGCGCCGTCGTCAATGGCATGGGCCAAGGCGCCGGCCAGGTCGTTCGTGTTGTAGAAAGCCTTGCCGCCGGTGTCGTTGGCCAGCCTGTTGACGGTCTCCGTTTCCATAGCACGCTGATCGGCTTGCTGGACAAGTTTGTCGAGGTCGGCCGGGCTGTAGTCGGAGGCCTCCGTGGCGTTGTCCATTTGCATGCCCTCGGCGTTGACCGGGTAGACGGCAACATGGGAGAGCGCCAGCAGGTTAGCGACCTCTTTGGCGGCGGGATTGAAGTCGGCTATGTTCAGGTACTTGGCATCATCACGTTGATTCATAGTACTCGACCCATTTTGGGTGTTGAGCAGCATCCCATTTTGACCGTTCTGCAAGTTTGTCTGCAAGCTTGTGCCAGGAAAGATCGAAACTGGGAAGGAACTGGAGAACCAGATCAGATTTTTGCGCCCCGGAATACCCGCCAAGTAGCGGGCCATCGACTCCAGCGCCGTCAGCGTTATCGAAACCCGCTCGCGGGCCTGGTTTGCGGCAATGCTGCCCTGCCCTGGACCAGGCCCTCTTCCTGCGTTGATCCACGTGCTATAGCTGAACGATGGGCCAAGGCTCGATTGCCCATCCCCCACACCATTATTCATTTGGAGGCTCATCTGGGCCTGCATCTGGACGTGCTCCTCGTCCTCAGCATCGTCTTGTCTATTGCGCGAGGCGTAGGTACTCTCCGGAGTATCTCCGTTCCTCGGGTCGTTCAACGCTGTTTGCAGTTGAACGCTGTCCGAAGTGAAGCCCTGTAAGAGCCGCAGATTCGTCCTCAATACGAAAATGGCTATCTTGGTTCCGGGATTCATCTTCTGAAGGAAGTCGTTTATCTGCTGGTGGACGCGCACCTGATCCTGCAAGGGGGTGTTCACCTTGTCGATCAGCAGCACATTGACCGAGTCGCTGACCGGCGCGGTGGGCAGATTGGTGTAGAGATTTGCTGGCAGCTTTGAAACTTCAATCTCCGGCGCTGGAACGGCCGTGTGCTCTTCAAAGTATTCGATGATCTGCGGCTTGCCGTCTTCTAAAACCTCAAAGAGCTGCTTGTCCATGCCCAAAGCTGGCTTCAGCTTGGCATCTGTGACCACCACGTCGACGATTACGTTGCTGGCGCTAGCTTTGAACAGCTGTGTCTGCGGCAGATTGGCTGGCGCAGTTTCCGGCGCGGAGGCGGCTGTGGAATCGGACCGGGCGGCCGGCTTAGATGGAGCAGCTTCCGGCGCGGAGGTACTCTGAGCGGTCTGCGTGGGAGCGGCATTCACCGCTGCCGGCGACTCGGCCTGCGTCCCCAAGGCGGGCTGCTTCATCGAAGCATCCGGCGGCTGAGCGTCTGGCGATTTTGCGGCCAGATTTCCGCCTTCGACGGTCAGGATGCGCGCCTCGGATCCCAGGCGATGATATTGCTCGAAGGCCACATCATTCACAAGTGTCTTCAGCGGATCGTGATCGAGGATGGAGTGCGCGCCATTCGTCGCATGCGCATAGCGAATCAAAGAAAGGGCTACGCTCCTTTCGGGGCAGACAAAGCTCTTGCCGCCGATCTCGACGGAGCCGTACTCAACCATGATTGCCGCGCGGGTCAGCTTCTCGCTTAGTGGAAGCTCCGCATCTGCGGTCATGCGCAGGATCGCGCCCGTTCCCGGATCGATCGCAATCTCTCCGTGATAGCCGGGCTTTTCCCGCAGCACGCGCGGCGCTTCGCTGTAGTTCTCCATATTCGGGGCATAGTTGTCACCAACTCCACTGAGACCAGCTTTGCCGCGCTGGATCCCAGTCACAATCTCTGTGGTGCAACAGAACTGCACCCAATAATGCGACTTCTGATCCGGCACAGCGTAGGTGAAAACGGCCAGCGGCCCGTTTGCGCCCTGCTCCCAGTGGCTCCACGCCAACTTGTTCTGCGCCGCGTCCAACAGCACCGTACTCAGGATCGGCCCGAACTCGCCCCAGGAGACCAGCCCCTGTTCCGCGGAGCCGCTCTTCCCCGAAGTAGCATCCACCATCTCCTGCCCGTCCCGGTAGAGCACCGTCCGGCTGGAATTACCGACGACATGCAGAGGCAGATAACCGAACTCTCCCTGCGGCCGGTCTTCAAAGCGGGTTGTTGCGCGGGTGGCGAATAAATTCGGCAGTTGATGAACGGCCTTAGTCGTATAGACGACAACCAGAGCCATCATCCTGCGCTGCTCGGCAAAATCGGGCGCGGCCGTCGTGGGTATATCATCTGGAGGAAGGTTGCGGAACTCGGCCGAATCGGCCAGGGCAAGCAGCGACTTGCGGGCTTTTTCGCCCGGCAGAGCTGCACTCAGGCGCGCATAGCGTACAGCGCTCAGCCGTTCGGTTAGTTCGTAGCCGGCAATCTGCTCCGCGACCACGGCATCCGGAGATGCATGGACTGTGGCTAAAGCCTGCTCCAACTGCGCCACTGTTATGCCTTTTACCGCAAAGGCTGGTAATGCCAGAAATACCAAGAATGCTAAAAGGATTAGTCTTCGCATCGAACTACCTCCATCCCTCAGTTAGAAACGCTGTGGAGAAGGAGTACAAGGCTACAACTGTTACCCGCCAGTTTCATCAGGGTTAAAGTCAGGGTTAAAATCGGGGTTAAAGATCGCAAGAATGCGCGGAATTCCAGTCAACAAAGCCTCCTCTAATATTTCATTGCGACTGCTAAAACTGTCTGGACACGACTTCAGAGGCTGCGCAACAATGGTTGGCAATGACGGGGCTCATATAACTCCTATTTGCGTGGGTATAGAGCCACCCTTTGGCCAAGGAAGAGGCGCCTTCTTCAAAGTGATCCGCGCAGCGAATCTTCCTCTGCGTCTTGAACGTGTCAAATGCGATCCACGAACCATTTAACTCATTTATAATCAATAGATAACTAGCTCGTTCGATTTCTTGTCATTAGTAGTTTTATGCCAAAGTTGGTAATTTTGAACGTATATGCGCTGCCCCGTAGGCTTTTATTAATCAGGTTTGCTTCAAGAACCGAAACTAAAGCACCATAATAGAGCTCCTGGAAGTAAAAATGGAAATTCCGGTTGAATATAGTTGACAAGTTCATATCCTCTTTTTAGACTGTTTCCATCGGAATTGAACGAGATTCCTCCCCTGGTATTGAACGAGATACCTTCCCCAGTCCACCGAATCAATCGAAGTGTCCTATGTGTCCTACAAACCAAGGCACTTCATTCACTCTCAAACAACAGATCGGAGAAGATGATTATGCTGAAAACGCCTAAGTATGCGGTTACGCTCTTTGCGTTTGCCGTTGTATTTCTGCTTGCGTCTCCCGCCGTCTCATTGGCCGAAACCGGCCAGCAAAAAACTGTCCCGTTTGTCGACCATGGCGAGGGAAAGCAGAAAGGAGTCACCAAGATGGGAGACAAGAGTACTCCCAAGAAAGCGGAAACCCACCATCCCGGCACCGTGACAAGCAAAAACCCAAATGTTGGTCCTCTGAAGGGACCGGAAATGCGTGAGATGCGTGAGAGCGGCAAGGGCACGCTTGAGGGCGGCGAAAAGCAAGGCGACAAGTCCACCCCCAAGAAGGCTCCGACGTCCGACTTCAAGCCCATCTAACTCTGCTACGGCCGGATGGATTCTGCCCTGCAATTGAAAGGGTTTCCCCCACACGAATTTTGACTACCGAAAGGAGATTTCATTGATGAAACGCATCTCTATCTGGATCGCCCTGGCCTTGATGCTGGCGGCGACACCCGCATTTGCGACCTCCAAGACTTACAACTTCAATGGCTGGTTTGCTGACGAGCCCAGCGTGGCGGCAGGCGAATATGCCTTGGCTTCCGGCGCGGCCGCCAAGGTCTGCCCTTCCTATGGAACTTGGACCGATAGCTTTCAGCCGTTCAGTTACACATGGACAAACTTCGGCTTCTGGATGGACTATTCAGCCGCTAACGTGAATTTCTCGGTGACCTGCAACTATGAGTCGATCAACTACACCTTCTCGGGCGCCTGGTTTGCCGACGAAGGCAGCGTCCAGGACGGCGAAAACGCCATTCAGAACGACCTGTGGCAGGGTACGTGTGGCGGCGGCAACCACTGGCTCACGAATATGCACTTCAACACCTTCTATTGGACGCATACGAACTACTTCTTCTGGCAGGACTATTCAGCGTCCGGCATAAGCGGTTCGTTCACATGCGATGAGTGATGAATAGGATAATCCGGGCAGCGTGGCAGTTGACGCCATGCTGCCTGGATTTTTTGAGCAATGATTCCATACATAACACGATCTCAATAGGGCGGACGTTAAGCACATCCGCCAATCCCCGGACATTTCACTTCTGTGATAGCTAGTGCGATCATACTGAGGACTGAAATATAGCTGTGAACCTTCTAAGCTCTTCGGGATAAATGTTACTGGAGAAGCTGAATTCATTTGATGTTTTGATTCATGGATCAAAACTCTAAAGAACCCCCTCGTTTAGATTAATCACTCAGTGACAATAGAGAAATTTGTGACATATCTTTCCTTTCTGAAGCGAAAAACTAATTGCTGAATAACTCGGCGGCCCGCATCACTATGATGGGAGTAGCGCCCGCTCCCCATGCCCGCCAGCGAAAACCCAACCCGCGCCCTTCCCTCGCTGCACGAGTTCTTCTCCCCCGGCGGCATTTTGGCGCGTTCTTCGCTGCCTTATGAGTACCGCACCGGCCAACTGCAGATGGCCAAGGCCGTCGAGCAGGCTCTCGAAGAGCGCCGCCATCTGATTGTCGAGGCCGGAACAGGAACCGGCAAAACCCTCGCCTACCTGCTGCCCGCCCTCCGCACCGGCCAGCGCATCATCGTCTCCACCGGAACCAAGGCCCTGCAAGATCAGCTCTACTTCCGCGACATTCCCTTTCTTGAAACCCTGGTCGGCGAACTGCGTGTCTGCTACATGAAGGGCCGCGCCAACTACCTCTGCCGCCACAAGCTGGTCACGCTGCGCAACCAACCAATTCTGTCCGGCCTGGAAGAGATCGACCAGTACCGCCAGATCTCCGAGTGGGAACAGATCACTGAAACCGGCGACCGCGCCGAGCTCTCCGGGATGCCCGAGTTCAGCGCCCTCTGGCAAAAGCTCGACGCGCGCACCGAGGCCTGCCTCGGCTCATCTTGTCCCGATTACCGCCGCTGCTTCATCACCGAGATGCGCCGCAAGGCTCTGGAATCCGACATCATCATCGTCAACCACCATCTATTCTTCGCCGATCTCTCCGTCAAGCACGAGGCCGCCAATGCGCCCGACGCCGGCATTCTCCCCGAGGCCGCGGCGGTAATCTTCGACGAGGCTCACGAACTGGAGGAAGTTGCTTCCAGTTATTTCGGCCTTTCCGTCAGCAACATTCGCTTTGAAGAGTTGGCCCGCGACACAGATGCCCTGCTGCGCGGCAAGCAAGGCGCGGAAAGCTTGCCCGCCCTCACTCAGCAACTCCGCGACCGCGCGCGATTGTTTTTTGCTGGCCTGCCCATGAACGGCGATGGACGCCAGCCCTTCACCGAGCGCGAGCAGTTCCTGGAAACCGCCGGCGACCTCTACCTGGCGGTGCGCGCCACACTCCAGCGTATTGAGGCGGAGATGGATGCTCTCACCGGCATCGACGAGGCGCCGGGACTCAAGAAGCGCGTCGCCCGCCTCCGCTCCGAGTTTGAATTTCTGCTCGAATCAAACGCCAGCAATATGGTCTTTTGGATGGAGCGCCGCATCTTTGGCGGCACGAACACAAAAACGTTCGCCGCCCGCGGAGGGCCGCGCACTACTTACCTGCAGGCCACGCCCATCGATGTCTCCGAGCTTCTCCACGAGCTGGTCTTCGATCAGATTCCCACCGTCATTCTCACCTCGGCCACGCTCACCGTGCAGGGCGGCTTCGAACACATCCGCAAGCGTCTCGGCCTCAGCGAAGCGCGTGAGTTAGTCGTGCCCTCTCATTTTCGCTACGGCGAGCAAGCCCTCCTTTATCTGCCGCCGGAGATGCCCGACCCCCGCGACCCTGAATTTCCCGAGGCCGCCGCCCGCTGCATCCAGCGAGTGTTGGAAATCACAAAGGGCCGCGCCTTTTGCCTCTTCACCAGTTACGCACAGATGCGCGACCTCTACGAGCGCCTCCTGCCGGTGCTCGATTTTCCCATCCTGCTGCACGGCACGGCTCCGCGCAAAGCTTTGCTGGAGCAGTTTCGCTCGACACCCAACGCCGTCCTCTTCGGCACATCAAGTTTCTGGCAGGGAGTGGACGTACAGGGCGAAGCCTTGAGTTGCGTCATCATCGACCGCCTGCCCTTCGCCGTGCCCAGCGATCCGGTCGTCCAGGCCCGCATGAAGGCGATTGAAGAGGCCGGAGGCAAACCCTTCTCCGATTACCAGGTCCCCTCCGCCGTCCTGACTCTCAAGCAAGGCTTCGGCCGCCTCATTCGCTCGCTCGAAGACCGCGGCGTGTTGGTCCTCCTCGACCCCCGCGTCACCCGGCAACGCTACGGCCAGACCTTCCTCGCCAGCCTCCCGCCCTACCGCATGACCGCATCGATTACGGATGTGGAGAAGTTTTTCGGCTTGACGGAATCCATCGACTGAAACGCCATTCATCCCTATCAAAACCGTGCATTGAGGCTAAACGAAACTGACCGTCCCCGCCCCGTCAGCGGCTTGATCGCGCTCGTCCAGCCGCTGGCCATGAAGTCGTCGAAGTTCACGCCTCCCATCGGCAGCTCATAACATTTATTCAACAGATTGTCAGCGGCGGCGTTTGCTTGCAGATGTTTGTGCTGGTAGCCCGCGAGCAGATTGAAGAGCGCGTACCCCGGCGTTACTTGCTCATAGCGATGCGGATCGACGTGCGACTTGCGATCCACGGCCTGCACGCCAACACCGGCGGTAAATCCTTTCAACTCCTCGTCGAAGTTCACGCGCGCATTCACCGGCATCATTTGATACAACGGGGTCGAAGTGTCAAGCCGCTCGCCATGCAGCCAGCCGCCGACTCCACTGATCTTGCACTGCCCATACTTATTGCTCTTCCAAAGCGCGGCCTTCCCTGAAAAATCAACTCCGTAAATCCGCGCGCTGTGATTGGCGAACTGCAGTTGAGCAAAGGTGCTCATGCCATACGTCACCGTCATCATCGTATCCACATCGACATAATTCTGGATCGATGTCTCGTAAGGCGTCAGTTTGATCTCCCACGCCGTGCGTGCCGAGTCACGCCAGCTTGCCGTGCCGCTCACCGTGTTCGCAGTCTCCGGCTTGAGGCCCACGTTGCCCACGTAGTAGTTGCCATCGCCAAACCAGCCGATCATTCCGCTGGCCATCATGTTTGTAGACCAGGCGTAGCGCTCGTAAAGATTCGGCGAGCGTGTCTTGCGCGCGTAGCCGAGCTCGTAAGTGCTCGCCGCATTCGGCTCGTAGCGCGCCAATGCCGTCGCATCGAGATTCACATCGGTTTTGTCGTGGTTCAATGCGTTGAAGGCTGAGGCATCGTCGCCATAGAGCGTCGGATCACTTGAGTAGCCTTGTACCTGCCCTGCATTCATCCAGACAGTATCGTTGCGCATGCCCACGAGCGTGGTCCATTGTGTGTCCCACTTGCTCGCTATCTCCGCAAACGTTCCCAGTCGAAGCCGCCGGCCATCGTTGATGCTGACAAAAGTATTTGGCCCCATCATCGGCGCTGTGCCTGCGACGGCCGGCCAGCGGTCGTCAAGAACAAAGCGGTGCAGCTCATTGCCTACGCGCAGTGTCTGCCGCACGGATAGCGGCGCTTCAAACTTCACGGTGTAGCCCAAATCTCTTCCGTGCGTATTCATCGGCATCCACATCGGCATCGGAAAAGTTGATTTATCCTTGCCGATATTCATCGAATGCCAGGTGTTTTGCCAGTAGACGCGCGCGTCAAGCGAGCCATGCGAGAAGTTTCCGTGATAATGCAGGTTGAGCGATTCGGCGTAGTTGCGCACCAAATCCATCTGCGCGTTGACGAATCCCTCATATGGCGTGTGGTGCAGGCTGGCTTCGAGCACGACTAAGTTGCCCTTATCCTGTGCCGCCAGCGTTACCGTATGGTCCGTCGTCTGCGCATAAGTCGAAGTAACTTTGTGGCCGCTGCCGTCGGTGTAGTCGTCGTTGGTGGCCCACGATCCGCTGTAACCTATGCCCAGGTTGCGTCCCGCCACCCACTCCGTTAGCGAGCCGCCATAGTTCTGGCCATTGCTGCGATAGAAGCCGGTCACCGCGCCTTCTTCGTGCAGCCGTTCTTCCGCGTGCGCAAAGGCCGACGAGCGCGATTCGACCGCGACCGTTCCGCCCAGGCTGTCTCCACCCAGGCTGACTGGCGTGATCCCAGCCAGCACGCTCACCTGTGCGGCCTGGGCCGGGGCAACATAGCTGAGCGTGGGATTCATATGGTTGGGGCAGGCGCTGGAGATCGTCATGCCATCCACTACGATCTTGGTACGCTCGTCGCCCAACCCATGAAGAAATGGAATGCTGGCAAGCTGGCCGTTTTCACGCAGGCTTACGCCGGGCATCTCCGCCACGATCTCCGCGGTGTTGCGGCTGCGCGCCAGCTCTTCGTCACTCACCGCACGCCGCATTTCCGTATCCATCTCCGGCGCCTTCACCTCAACCTCGGATTTTACCGGCGCAATGCGCAGAGTTACATTCATGGGCGTCTCCTTGCCCGCAACAACGGCAATATCTCGAATGATTACGATTTGAAATCCGGAGACAACGATGGTTGCGTCGTAACGGCCCACGGGAAGACCATCGAAGGCAAAGCGGCCCGCGAGGCTGGTTACTGAGGATCTTCTAGCTCCCGATATCAGACTCTTGACTTCAACCTTCGCCCCAGGCACGACCGCGCCGGTGGGATCCGTCAACGCTCCAGCAATGCGTCCGGTAGCAACGGCCTCTGGACTTTGTTGGGCGCGAATCAAATACACCGACCCGCACAGGCAGACAACTGGCAATAGCGCCAGCAATAGCTTGGCATTCATAACTACTCCTCTGCTTTGAATGCACGCAAAACGGCGGACGGAATGGACAACACCACTCCTATCCGAAAGCACTACAGCGTTTTAGGCGAGAGGAGCAGGAGGGCCGCGCTTAGGATGACTGCGGAATAACGCTGTCCGGAGACGAGCTTCGCTCTGCGGCGCGAATGCCAGATCAGGGACCACCACGGCATAGAACTGTTCCGCTGCTTCCGGCTTGTATGTCGGCGAAAGAAGGTTGCAGGCGCCCGCCGGAGAGCAAGGGCACTTTTCGGAGATGGTTGTGAAGCCTGTCTGATTGCCGCCGTGGCCAGGCGCCTTATGCCTGGAGCACATCCGGCAGTGGCACTTTCCCTTTCCGCAACAGCAAGTATGGTGATTCGCCTCCGCATCGACAGCGACGAGCGGCGCAATCAACGTCCAACTGAAGAGCATCATCAGCGAGATGGCGACGGCGCGGCGCATAGTCAAGCAATCGGGATAAAGAGTGGCTAACTTTGCATTATCGCCGATTTGGGTCCGGGATACTTGAATCGCGGTACGTCTGGCGCGTGCGATAGCGAAAAGCACTAAAATAGACTCTGGGGCGCTTCCCCGCACAGAATCGAGCAGACGCCAATGTTTGAAGTCACCGTGGAGGCCGGTTTCTCCTCCGGACACTACCTCCGCAACTACAAGGGCAAGTGCGAGAACCCGCACGGCCACAACTACAAGGTCCGCGTCACCCTGGCTGGTGCGGAGCTGGACCCCGCCGGCCTGTTGCTGGACTTCACGCTGCTCAAGCAGTTGCTGCGCCCGGTCGTCGAGCGCATTGACCACCAGATGCTCAACGATCTCGAGCCTTTCATCGAGCTGAATCCCTCAGCCGAGAACCTCGCCAAATATTTTTACGACCAAACCAGCGAGCAGCTCGCAGCCCTGACCCAGGGCCGCGTCCGTGTCAAGCATGTGACCATCTGGGAGACAGACACCTGCACGGCGACTTACTACAAGTAGGCATCCCTGCCCGCGGCTTGTCCGCAGCTGTTAGTTCATCTGGCTGGACTTTGACTTGAGATATTTGTCGAAGGGAATCTCAAAATAATACAGCTCGTTGCCGTCGGCGTCACGCAGCATGCGCAGGTGGAGCTTGGCGCCTTCAAGAGGATGTTCCAGTTCGGAGAGGTCGTAGAACAAGAAGCCGGCGCGCGTGGTGTGTGGCTCAACCGTCAGAGCACTGTACTCGAAGGTGTCGAAGTCCTGCTCGATTTCTCTAATGCCGGCCGTGGACTTGAGCTTGATGCTGGGTAGCGGGCTGGGCAGCGGGAACTTGATGCCTTCGCGCTCCTGGCGCGTCATCAGCCTCTCCACGTCCTGCGGTTCCGCGGTCTGAATCCTGTCTCCGGCTGCGGTAATGAAGAGAATTCGCGCCTCGCGCAGGTTGATTGGCCGGTCGCCGTTGTTGGTGACGATGAGCCGTATGGGCATCACTCCGTGGCCGATAAAATCGACGCGAAAGATCTCTCCTTTTTCGCGCGTGTCGTAAGGTTCAGCGGCGATAGCCACCTTCTCGTCCTCATGCACTTCCACCGCCGCAAACGTCGTGGCCGGCTGCACCGGGGGTGAAGTGTGGCTGCTGCCCCCCGCTGGCAGTGCCAACCCAAGCAGCAATAGCGGAATTGCCCGTAAAACTCTCATCGTTCTCGACTGTATCATTCGAGGCACGCCTGTATCATGTGAGAATTGGATCGAGACTAGGATAATCTCAAACCGCATGATTTTGCTTTTTTATAATCTGGCTTTACTCGTGGTCCTGGTCGCGGGAGCGCCCTGGTGGCTCTTCCGCATGGCTACCACGCACAAGTATCGGGAGGGGCTGCTGGAGCGGCTTGGCTTCGTTCCATCCCGTCTCCGCCAGCCGCCGCCCGGATTGGGTTCTAAGCGCGCCCTCATCTGGGTCCATGCGGTTTCCGTCGGCGAGGTTCTGGCCGTCAGCCGCCTGGTTAAATCGCTGGAATCCGCGCTGCCCGAATATCTTATTGCTGTCTCCACCACCACACGCACCGGCCAGGCCCTGGCCCGTGAACGCTTCGGAACCAGCCGCGTCTTCTATTGTCCGCTCGATCTGCCTTGGGCTGTGCGTGCCTACCTGAACGCCCTTCAGCCGCGCCTTTTCATTTTGGCCGAAACCGAGTTCTGGCCCAACATGCTCAGAGGCTGCTTTCGCCGAAAAATTCCTGTGGCAGTCGTCAATGCCCGCATCTCCGACCGCTCCTGGCCACGTTACCGGCGGCTGAGCTGGCTGTGGAGGCCTTTTCTGGAGCCGCTGAGCCGCATCCTCGCCCAGAGCGAGACCGACGCCGAGCGCCTCAAGGCCATCGGCTGCATTCCTGAGCGCGTCATAGTCGCCGGCAACCTCAAATTCGACGTTCGCGCCTCCGGCAAAACCGATGCCACCCGCCTGTTACAGAAGTTGTCGCCCGGCCTGCGCCTCATAGTCGCCGGCAGCACGCTCGAAGGCGAGGAGGCCGCTCTGCTTGAAGCCTGGCCGCGCCTGCTTCAGGCAGACCCGCAACTGGCGATGGTCCTTGCGCCCCGCCATCCGGAGCGTTTCGCCGCGGTGGCCGCGCTGCTGGAAACATCCGACTTCTCCTGGGTCAAGCGCTCGGACTGGCGCTCCGCCTCCGAAGCTTCGCTCAAGCCGCTCCGCCCAGGTCAGATCATTCTGCTCGACACGATTGGCGAGCTGGCCTCGGTATACTCGCTCGCCTCGGTAGCCTTCGTGGGCGGCAGCCTGATTCCCGCCGGAGGACACAACCCGCTGGAGCCGGCCCAGTTCGGCGTTCCAATCGTGATGGGCCCGCACTTTGCCAACTTCCGCGCCATTACAGAAGACTTGCTTGCCCATCAGGCCCTCCGTATCTCCACTACTGAAGCTCTGGCAGCAACCCTGATCGACTTGCTTCAGGACTCCCAGACCGCCACAGCGATGGGCGAACGAGCCAGGCAGGTCTTCGAGCAACAGGCGGGAGCAACCGGCCGCTGCGTCGAGGCAATCAAAGAGTTGCTTTCGGCGAAGGAAGGATCGGGGATGTCCGCATGAATCACTCCTTTTCAGCGCGCCGCCTGCTGATTCCGCTGGTTCCGCTCTACCGGCTGGCGCTCACCCTGCGCGAACTTCAACTTCGCACTGGGATTAAACCGGTCCGCCGTCTCCGCTTCCCGGTCATCAGCATCGGCAACCTCTCCACCGGCGGCTCAGGCAAGACACCGCTCACCATCGCGCTTGCCCAGACGCTCGCAGCCCGCGGTTTGCGTGTTGACATCCTCTCCCGCGGCTACGGCCGACAGAGCAAAATCGCCGCTCGCGTAAACCCCAATGGGACCGCCGCAGAATTCGGCGATGAGTCGCTGCTGATTGTGCGCGAAACCGGCCTTCCCGTTTACGTCGCTCCCCAGCGCTATGATGCCGGCCTGTTGGCCGAGTTCGAAGCTCTACAAACCGCTGAGGAGAATCACCTGCCCATCGTCCACCTGCTCGACGACGGATTCCAGCATCGCCAGCTGGTCCGCGCCGTGGACATACTCCTCCTCGACAGCCGTGACTGGCAGGACTGGCTGCTCCCTGCGGGTAATCTGCGTGAGCCGCTCCGTGCCATTCGCCGCGCCAGTGTCATCGTTATTCCGGCCAACGAGCCGGAGCTGGCAGACAAATTACAGGCCTGGGGCTGGCAAGGCCCCGTCTGGCGCCTGCGCCGCACCATGGAAATCCCAGCCGTCACCGGCCCGGTAGCCGCCTTCTGCGGCATCGCCCGCCCCGAGCAGTTTTTCGCCGGCCTGCATCTCGCCGTCCGCACCGCTTTTCCCGACCACCACCGTTACACCCTCCGCGACATCGAACACCTAATTGCCACCGCCCGCGCCGCCGGAGCCACAGCAATCATCACCACTGAAAAAGACCTGGTGCGCCTGGGATTGCTTGCCACAACCTTTCCCCAATCCCTGCCGCTCAAGACTGCTCGCCTGCGCATCGAGATCGATGATCAAACCGCCGCCATCGATTGGTTGATCAACCGTTCAGTTTCCTGGTCCGTCTCACCTGCCTCGTGAGAAAATCTAAGTTTGCGGACACACTCCCACTTTCGCTTACTGGTGGTCCGGCTCAGCGCCATGGGCGACATGCTGCACGCCCTGCCGGCAGTGACGGCTCTACGTCAGGCTCATCCCGATTGGGTGATCGACTGGGTCGTCGAGCCGCGCTGGCGGACGCTGCTTGCCGCGGAAGGCACCGCTGGTCGCGGCAAGGCTCGCAGCCCAGCCCGGCCTCTGGTTGACCACCTGCATCTTGCCTCCACAAAAGAGTGGCGCAAGGCCCCCTTCAGCCGCCAAACCTTCAATGAATTCATGGCTTTACGCTCTGCTCTCCGGGCTGGCAAGTACGACGCCGTCATTGACTTGCAGGGGTCCATTCGCTCGGCGCTGATAGCGCGGCTGGCTGGTTGCCGCCGCCTGATTGGCGAGGCCGAACCGCGCGAGCGTATCGCGCGCAGGCTCTATTCCGAGCGTGTCACCACCTACGGCGTTCACGTCATCGATCAGGACGTGGAGTTGGTTTCGGCCATCGCCGGCGACGCACTCATCCCCGTCGAGCCCTGGCTGCCCGTTGACCACATCGCAGAGACCTGGGCCGATAAAATCATCCTCCCAGTCACCAACAAGACTGCCGTGCTCATTAATCCCGGCGCGGGATGGGGCGCCAAGCGCTGGCCCGTCGAGCGCTATGCCGCCGTGGCGCAAAGTCTCATCGTTCTCGGCTGCCGCGTCCTGGTCAACATCGGTCCAGGCGAGGAACCGCTGGCGGAGGCCATCGTTCGCGCAACCAACGGCGCGGCCACCCCCCTGGCCTGCACGCTCGCGCAGCTTATCTCCCTCACCCGCCGCATTGCTTTGGTCATTGCTGGAGACACCGGCCCGCTCCATCTGGCCTGCGCGCTCTGCCGTCCGGTGGTGGGCATCTACGGACCCACCGACCCCAGCCGCAACGGCCCCTATGGCTCACGCTTTATCGTCCTGCGCAACCCGGAGAGCCGCCGCGACCACACCCGCTACGCATCGCCTGAGTCTGGTTTGCTCACCATTCAGCCCGCCGACGTCATGCGCGCCGCCGACGCCTTGCTTTATCCTGAATCAGCCTCATGATTGAGCCCGCCTCTCCGCAGCCCGACTGGATCGCCCGCTGGCAGCGCATCGCCCGCCGCATCCGCGTTTCGCTGGGCTTTCTAGCAGCGGCTCTCTACCTCTTCGAGCTCCTGCGGCGCGCGCCTCATCCGGCCGCCGTTGCGTGGAGCCTGGCGCTGGTACTGCCCGGCCTATGGTTGCGTGCCTACGCTTCTGGTACCGTCAAAAAGAATCAGGAACTTACTGTCACCGGTCCTTACGCCCACACTCGCAACCCGCTCTACCTGGGCTCCATGCTGATCGCCGCCGGCTTTGCTCTGGCGCTGCTCAGTTGGCCGGTGGCGCTGGTGCTCGCCCTCGGCTTTGCGGCCATCTACGTACCGGTCATCGCTTCCGAGGAGCGCTTTCTGCACGCCACTTTCCCCGATTTCGACGGCTATTGCCAGCGCGTTCCGCGCCTGATTCCCCGACTCAGTCCGGCCCGCGACCCCAGCGGCCAATCTGAAGCAGGTCGTTTCTCCCTGTCGCTCTACATCCAGCATCGCGAGTACAATGCAGGAATAGGGGTTCTGCTGCTTTACCTCAGCCTGCTCCTGCTGCGGCCGCTCGTGGCCTCAGTTGTGAATCTGCCGCGATGAGCGGTTAACGTGATCGAGCAGTCCATTCAGCAAGGAGCCATGCCGCCGGTGAAAACGCGCTTAACCCTGACCGCCGTTCTTTGCGCACTTGCCTTGGCCGCCGTGGCGACACTCTCGATTCAGGCCCAGCAGGTGCCCCCTCTCTCGCCCCCGCGCCCCGGCTTCAGCTTCCCGATCAAGCAGACCCTCACCTATTCTGTGGACTGGCGAGTCTTTCCTGCCGGAACTGCCGTGCTGCGCTTCGAGGCTGCAGGAGACCGCGAGAATCTCACTGCCAGCGCTGACACCATCGGCGCCATCAATCTACTCTTCCACGTCAGCGACCGCTTCCAGTCCAGCTTTGACCGCGCCAAAGGCTGCACCTCCGACTTCAATAAGCAGACCGTCGAGGGCCACCGCCAGGTCAACTCGACCCTCCATCTCGACTACGCCCAGAACCGAGCCATCCTGGACGAGAAAAACCTGCGCACAAAACAAACCAAGCACGTCGAATCCACTGCGCCCACCTGCCTCACCGACCTTCTCACCGGAGTCTTCTACGCCTCCTCGCAGCCCATAGCCATGGGACACAACTTCGTCATCCCGGTCTTTGACAACATGCGCGTCGTGCCCGTGACTATGAAGATCGAAGGCCGCGAGGAAATTAAAACCTCGCTGGGCACATTCAAGACTCTGCGTGTGCAGCCCACCGCCGACGCCGGCGTGGTCAAGAATCGCGGCAACATCTGGATCTGGTACACAGACGACGAGCGACACCTCCCCGTCCAGATGCGCGCACGTCTTTTCTGGGGCACCATCACCTTCCGCCTCATCGGCAACGACAATAAATAGGCACTTCTAGTTTTAGGCTAGCAACTCCCCAACAATCCCCGCCACAGCCTTGAGCGCCGCATCAATCTGCGTCTGATCTTTTCCGCCGGCCTCGGCAATCTCCGGCTTGCCGCCGCCCGAGCCGCCCACCAGCTTGGCCACAGCTCCCACCAGCTTGCCCGCCTGAATCCGCTTGGTCAGCCCCGCCGTCACCCCGGCAATCAGTGCGACTTTTTCGTCGGGTTGTGCTGAGGCCACCACTACCACTCCCTCGCCCAGCTTCTGTTTCAAATTATCGACGAGCGTCCGCAACTGCCCGCGCTCCAGCGCATCGGCCCTGAGCGTCACTAGCTTCACACCCTTCACTTCGACCGCACGCCCCATCGCCTCGTCCAGAGCCCCGGCAGCCCCCTTCATCCGCGCCTCGTCCAACTCTCGCCGCAGCCGCTTCAGCTCGTCTTCCTGCGCGGCCAGCTTTCCGCGGAAAGCCTCCGGTAGGTTCTCCACCGAAGGAACCATCTGCGCCGCGATCTGCGCCACGGCGAAGTCCTGCCGGAAAACGTCGAGCGCGCCGAAGCCCGAGATCGCCTCCAGCCTCCGCACGCCCGACGACACCGACTCCTCTCTCAAAATCTTCACCAAGCCGATCTCGCCCGTAGCCCGCGTGTGCGTCCCGCCGCAAAGCTCCGTCGAAAAATCGCCGACCTTGATCACCCTCACCTTGTCGCCGTATTTCTCGCCGAAGAGCGCCATGGCGTGGTACTCGTTCACCGCCACGTCGATGGGCACGTCCTCAATGGCTTCGACCTTGGTGTCGGCCAACACTTGAGAGTTCACAATCGTCTCAATCTCGGCCAACTCCTCATCGGCCACCGGCGCAAAGTGCGAAAAATCGAAGCGCAGCCGCTCCGGATGCACCGCCGATCCCGCCTGCTTCACATGCGTTCCTAAAACCTGCCGCAACGCCGCGTGCAGCAGGTGCGTCCCAGTATGGTTGCGCCGAATCGCGTCGCGCCGCTCTTGATCGACGACAGTCCGCACGTGATCGCCGACTGCGAGCGGCTCCTTGAGCAGAGCCTTGTGCGCCCTCACTCCCTGCACCGGTAGCACGCACCCCTGAATCTCGGCGATAGTCGTATTCCCATCCGTCGAAGCAAACCAGCCCGTATCGCCCGCCTGCCCGCCAGCATCGCCGTAAAAGCTGGTCTGATTCAGCACCACTTCCACCAGCTCGCCTGCTTTCGCCGCCGGAACTCCCGCGCCGTCTTTGACTATCGCCAAAACCTCAGCGTCGTTCGCAGTGAGTGATTTGTAGCCTAAAAAAACAGTCTTTGCCAAATCGCGATAAGCCGGGCTGGCCGTCTTCTGGCTGCCGCCCTTCCACGATGCGCGCGCGCGGGCCTGTTCCTCGGCGCGGGCAGCTTCAAAGCTCTCGTCGTCGAAGAAAACTCCTGCGTCGTGGCAGGCGTCTTGAATGAAATCCTTAGGTAGACCATAGGTTTCGTACAGGTGAAATGCCTCATTGCCCAATAACTCTGGTCGAGCTTTGAACTCATCACACTCTTTGCGAAATTTTGTGGCTACCGAATCCCCAAGCTCTTTCTGTATCACTCCTTCGAGCTTCGACGTCTCGTTTGGAAGTCTCGTTTGCAATAGAGCGATGCGGAGATCCTCGCTCAACGGCATTTGATCTGTCCACTTCTCAACGAAACGCCTTTCCTCAAGGTGGATTGCGAGATTTATAGATTTCTGAAGTTCAGTGCTACCAATCTTCAGCACGCGATCAAACTGCTTTTCCTCCGCCTCAACTACCTTGGCCACGCGATCCGCCGAATTCTTCAGCTCCGGATAAGCCCCCTGCATCAAATCCCGCACGGCAAAAACCATCTGATAGAGGAAGGGCTTTTCCTGCCCTAGCAACCGCCCATGCCGAATCCCGCGCCGCAGAATCTTGCGCAGGACGTAGCCCCGTCCCTCATTCGACGGCAGCACTCCGTCGTTAATAAGGAAAGTAGCCGCTCGCGCGTGATCCGCGATGATGCGCAGGCTCGCACTGCCCACGAACTTCGCCAGCTTCGCCGCGATAGCCGGTTTCGCCATCACTGACTCCGCTGCTGCCAGTTCCGCTAACCCCGATAACTCCGCTAGGTTGGTGACTCCGGTCATCTCCGCAGCCATCACAATCAGCGGCACAAACAAATCCGTCTCGAAATTCGAAACCTTCCCTTGCAACACCGCCGCCAACCGCTCCAGCCCCGCGCCCGTATCAATCGACGGCTTGGGCAGCGGCGTCAACTT